>CAJOFJ010000021.1 GCA_905233625.1 uncultured Bacteroidales bacterium
CTTCAATTTGTCAACAATTGTTTTCTTTGATAAAACAGAAACAACATACTCTCCAGAATCAGTCGTAACCTCACTTTCAGTTCCATTAATAATATTTGCCGTAATATAATTAATAGTATCTGTTGCACGCTTCATGAACGAATTTTGCATATACTCTTTGTCGAATTTACTAAGCCAACTCAATTCGTTCAAACAATTCAATACCTCTCTCAACGTTATGGAAACATTCTCTTGATTAATCTTTATTCGAAAGAAGTGAATATTGTCAGCCAATTGTCTATAGTCTTCTAATGTGTACGCGTCTTCCATTTTTCTTATTTACAGTATTTTCACCTCCCCACCCATCAGCCTCGGCAGCAACCCATCCCTTGTCTTGGTGAGGGTGCGAATTTGTATTTCGTTAGTTCTGATTTTCTCAAAATACGGTTTAACCTCTTGAACAAAGCATTCAACTTCATTTTTAGAAGGAATTGAAATATCAAGCGACTTGAATGCAGACTTGCTAATCTCCATAAAAGTAGAGCCATTGGAATAACTATGAACCAAATCCATATTTGCCTTAAGCCATAAATAAATAAACTCTTTCGGATAGCCCTTATCATCAATAATTGCAATGTAGCCCTGATTAATTGCCAAAGGAATTTCGGCAAACGCCAAAACTCCAACAGGGGCACGTGAAGACATCAATAATGTTCCCGAAGGCAATAGACCCGAATTAATTTGTTCAAGCCCTTTTTGTGTTATTTTCTTCTCTGTTTCAAACAAATACAATCCATCCATTGTTGTAACGTCTCTTGGCGAAGTCCACGCTATTTCACCATTCCAAAAACTTGATTCTTTGGTACTTGGTGTTGTACCGCCTTTCACGGTAAGTACATCCCCCAACTTCCCTTCCTCCCACTCCTCCTTGGCCTCCACCACAAACCACTGGCGGAAGAGCGTCTCGGCCATCTGCTCCAAGGTTGCGTTCTCGCGGTGCAGAAGGTCTATCTTGTCGTCAATGGAAGAGAGGATGGCGGATACCTTTCTTTGCACATTAACTGATGGAACTTCAATTATCACATTTCCTAAATCTTGAATAGTAATTTGCGATTGTGCAGAACCGCTATCCAAATATCGAAGATTCTCTTGGCGGAACATATTATAGAAATAGTCATTCAGGACAATGCTATTATCCAACACGATCTTTATTGAAAGATTTGTCAAAAAACATCTTTGCATAGTCAACTTCACATCTCCTGTACCACCAACTCCACGAGCAACCAATATTACATCTCCTTTCTCGCAATTGTATTCGGGGTATGAATCAACGTATTTATAACCAGAAAATGTAATATAATTACCTTTCCCAAGCAATTCTTTCTTAGGTAACTTCCCATATGCAAAAGTTGCCACATCTCCCAACTTATATTCTTTCCACTCGCTTTTCTTCTCATAAATCGTAATTCCCATACGGCGGATATGGTCGATGAGGGCTTCGTTTTTCAAGGTGTGGAAGATGGAGATGTCGAATTGGTAAGGCAGCAGCAGGTCGTCGATGGCAAGGCTGATACGGTTGAGGTCGGTGTGTGTCAGCTCAGCACCCTCCAAGGTGATGTCCACATCCGAGAAAGGCTTATAATTGCCTTTGGCACGCGAGCCATACAATACCACACGCTCAATCCGCTCGTTTGCTGCGAACACCTCGTTTAACTTCGTCAATTCTATGTCTTTCAATCCGTGGGGCATAGCGTTACTTATTCGTTTGTCGTTTCAAGTCTTTTCAGCATTACTTGCTCGTAATCCTCGAAAAGTGGATAATACACATTGATGATGTTGGCGACAATGGTCTGAGCCGTGTCGTCATCGTAATTGTGAGAGGTCAAGTTCCGATCGCGAATGGAATCCATCCAACGCTCATCGCCGATTATTCCCGCCTGCAAAGTCTGCCGAATGGCATCGCGAGAACCTACAATATCGGGAATTCCCTGATATTCCAAATAATCTTTCATCACTTTCCAAGCCAGTTCGTGCGTATATTCATATCTTTGTATCAGACCTTCCTCCATAAGCATATCTTCATCGCCTCTGCTTTTCTGTGCGGAGACTATGTCCACTGCCTTGCCCAATTGAAGCAATGCCTTGCGGTAGTTGCTGAACCGCTGAATCCATCTGATGTCTTTATCTTCCATAACTCAAATATGTTTATATGTTAAACTTATATTCTTTCCACTCGGTCATAGGCTCTTTTCCTATTATCTCTTTCATCTTTTCTTATATTGAAAAAGAAAACAAATTGTTTATAATCAATATTTTAGCCTCTTTCTTTTCTTTCTTCTTTCTCAAAACAAGCTATTTTCTGCCACTTTTTTCAAGAAAAGACAAATCATGCAATGTATAGCAAGTTCTCCAAGATCAACAGTTCTACCTATCACATATTTCAAAGTCTTTTTTATCAAATTTCGCATTTTCTTCCATAACACCTAGTGTTTATTTAGTCAATCTTTATCTTCCTCAGATTCTCCAAAATCAATTTGTTCAGCCGTTCTTCCTCCTTCAGTTGCTCCTCAAATTCGGCTTTCAGGACGGTGAAACGCTCGGCGAAGTTGAAGTCGTCCTCCTCTTCGGGTAATCCCACATATCGTCCGGGCGTGAGCACATAGTCCAGTTCCGCCACACGACTCAAAGGCACCGACGCACAAAAGCCAGCAATATCTTGATATTCTGCCGATTCATCGCGCCATAGATGATAAGTTTTGGCAATCTCCTGAATATCTTCCTCCGAAAGTTCGCGTGTGCGGCGATTGATGAGATGGCCTTTGTTGCGGGCATCGATGAAGAGGATCTTACCAGCGCGGTGGGTACGATTGCGTGTCACAAACCACAGGCAGGCGGGAATCTGTGTGTTTAGGAACAACTTGGCTGGGAGGTTCACAATGCAAGCAATCAGTCCCTTGTCAATCAATGTCTTGCGGATTTCACCCTCGCCACCCGTCTTGGAGGTCAGCGAGCCTTTTGCCAGCACAAAGCCCGCTTGTCCGCTCGGGGCAAGGTGATAAATAAAATGCTGAATCCAAGCGAAGTTAGCATTACCTGCAGGGGGTATGCCATATTGCCAACGGGCATCGCTGCGCAGTTGGTCGCCACTCCAGTCGCTGTCGTTGAACGGCGGATTGGCAAGCACATAGTCGGCCTTCACATCGCGGTGCGCATCGTTGAGGAACGAGCCTTCAGTGTTCCACTTCACCTGCGAAGCGTCAATGCCACGAATGGCAAGATTCATCTTGCACAGCCGCCAAGTGGTTTGGTTGCTCTCTTGCCCATAAACCGAAATGTTCTCAATCCGTCCCTGATGCTCCTTCACAAATTTCTCGCTCTGTACGAACATACCGCCCGAGCCGCAGCATGGGTCGAGCACACGGCCTTCGTACGGTTCCAGCATATTCACCAACAATTCCACAACACTTCGAGGCGTGTAGAATTGTCCGCCCTTCTTGCCTTCGGCCAAAGCGAACTCGCCGAGGAAATACTCGAAGACGTGCCCAAGCAGGTCGGCACTTTTGGTGCTGGTGTTCTGCAAGGTGGAGTTGCCAATCAGGTCGATAAGCTCGCCCAATGAGGTCGGGTCGAGGTTGGGGCGGGAAAAGACTTTAGGCAGCACACCTTTCAATGATTTGTTTTCACGTTCAATCTCGTCCATCGCATCATCAATATACTTACCGATTTGCGGACTTTTGGCTTGTGCCACCAAATAACTCCACCGTGCATTCGCTGGAACGTAAAACACATTCTCGGCAGCATATTCCTCGCGGTCTTCGGGGTCCGCTCCATCGGCCTGCTGCCTCACCAATTCGTCATACAATTGTTCAAACGATACCGAAATATATCTCAAAAAGATGAGACCCAGCACAACGTGCTTATATTCAGCCGCATCAATATTCTTGCGCAATTTGTCGGCGGCCTTCCAAAGCTGTTTCTCCAATGGTTCCTCAATAATCTCTTTCGTTTTGGCCATGATAAAAGAAGTCTTATTTATTCTGCAAAAATACTAAAAAATCAGAAAATTTCTGAGCTTTTATAAGTTTTGTAGATATAAAACTTCTTTGGAAAACAAGTCTGATTTTCAACAATTTGCCTATCCCCGTTTTCTGACAATCCCGTCAGAACTATACACGTAGCGACTGCCTAAACCAAAGCAGTTTTGGACATTTTCCGGGGTAAGGACTTCAGAAGTGGGACCAAAGTGCTGGATTTCACCTTCTTTCATCAGCAGAGCCTCCTGGGCATACTGCAAGGCGTAGGGAAAATCATGCAATACAATGATAATGGTAACTTGCTGTTGCTGATTCAGTTCGGCCAAAATATCCATGATTTCAAACTGATGCACCACATCCAAATTGGCCAGTGGTTCGTCCAACATGATGATGGGTGTTTGCTGGGCAATGGCACGGGCTATCATGGCACGACGGAGCTCTCCCCCACTCAACTGTCCCAACATCCTATCTTTCAAATGTTTAAGATTCGTCATCTCCAACACTTTCTCCACCAGCTTTTCATCTTCAGGAGTAGAAAACTCCCAGCGATTCTGATACGGATTGCGCCCCATCATCACCACCTCGAACACCGAAAAGTCAAAGACCACATCCTCACGCTGAGGCACAAAAGCTATCTTGCGTGCCAGCTCCAACGGCTTGTACTGGCTCAACGAAAGTCCATCAATGCGAATATCTCCTTCCTCCAGCAGCTGAAGTCCCGCAATCGAGCGCAACAAAGTGCTCTTGCCGGAACCATTGGGTCCCATCACCGCACAGAAAACGGACTTTTCAAAGGTGACAGAGAAATTCCGGAGAACCCGTTTCCCCTCATAGCCGGAAGATATATTGCTGATTTCTATCATCTTACACTTTCTTTTGACGCAACAACAAAAAGAGGAAATACGGTGCACCAGCCAAGGCTGTGATACTGCCCACCGGCAACTCCGCAGGTATGGCTAACGTACGGGCCAGTGTGTCGGCAATCAGCAGGAAGAAAGCACCCAGAATCAGCGAATACGTGAACATGGAGCGCATATTATTGCCAAAAAGCATTCGCGACACATGAGGGATAATCAATCCAATAAAACCGATAACTCCGCAGCAGGACACAGCTGTGGCAATCAACAGAGAGGAGAAAATCAATGTGACGTATGCTACCCTTTTGGTGTTGACCCCTAAGTTTTTAGCCACATCCTCGCCCATCTGCATAATATTCAAATCTTTGGAATAGAAAAAGAAAGGGATGACGCAAAGGATGGTCATCACGGTCATCATCAGTACCTCCGACCAGGAAATCGATGCCAGCGAGCCCATCGTCCAGAAATAAATCTTATGCATTTCACGCTGATGCATCACCACCAACAGGGTAATAACAGCTGATATCAGGAAATTGATAGCGATACCCACCAATAACAGGGTTTCGATACTGCGCCGCCGACTCATCTTGCTAATACCCAGGATGACAAAGAGTGTAAGCAAACCCGTGATTAGTGCGGGGATGGTCACCCCGAAATAAAAGACATCCCAGCCCAAAATAAAACTGATAGCACCACCCAGCGAGCTTCCCGACGAGATACCCAGCACATAGGGGTCACAAATCGGGTTGCGGAAAATAGACTGGAACACGCAACCGCAAGCTGCCAGTGCCGCACCGACAATCACACTCATCACTATTCGTGGCAACCTCAACTGAAACAGCGTGATACCGTATGAAGCCGGTACGCCCGTTGTGTCCGCGTGACCGAACTGGGCCTTTGCCAACTGCCAAATCGTGTCCATGGGAATACGCACCACTCCGATGGTCAGGGCTACAACCATACTGAACAGCAAGACTATCAAAAGCAGCAAGGGCAATATTTTCGAAGTCCTCTTCATCTGTTCACGCTTTAGAAATCAATAGCCAATTTTACATTTATCAATCTGGAAGTCAAATAATTAGGAACTCTCGAATAAGTATTGTCCGTGTTCTTGATCCAGTCGTAAGACGACACATTGGCTGTATTCAGCAAGTTAAAGATTTCCAGATAGATACCAAAATTATTGATTGCACGGACAAATTTGCTCTTGTTTCTCATTCTGTCGCGACTCTGCTCCAAGAACATGTACGAGAAGCCTAAATCCACACGGCGATACCATGGACCATTGATACAATTCTCCCGACTATGCACCGTCCCTGGCATCCAATAAGGCAAGCCGCTGCCGAAGACAAAATTCAGGTGAACGCGGAACTGAGGCAAAGTCGGAAAATGATCCTGGAAGAAGATGTTGATATTGAACACCTGGTCGGTGGGACGGCGAACGAACTTCGTATCTGTAAGTTTGTTACCATCAGCATCCCGAACCAATTTCTCCATGGTTTTCATCAAAGACAAAGAAATCCAAGACTCCAGACCTTTGATAAATTCCCCGCTCAACTTTAAGTCAATACCAGTAGCAAAACCCACCGCATCGTTAATACCGCTATAGGTAATCTGCATGTTATTGGTGGTATAGGTAATCAAGTTGTTGAGCCACTTGAAATAACACTCGCCGGTAAATTTGAACGGCCTGTGCCACAGCAAAAAGTTGTATTCTGAAGAGAAAATCAGCTGATAGGACTGCTGTGACTTGGTTTCTGGGTGACGTACGCCCTGAGCATCACGCATCTCGCGATAGAATGGCGGCTGATAATAGAGACCTGTTTTGATGCGGAACTCCCAATCACGTTTCCAGTCAGGTTTAATCACCAAGGACAAGCGTGGGGATGCAGTAAACTCGTTGTTAAAAGTCCAGTAGTGGAACCGCACACCGCCATTAAGAATAAAATCAGTTCCGTTTTTTGAGCTGAATTTCCATGAATCCTGCACAAAAGCAGTGGCACGCAAGGTATTCAGTGAAGGATATTTGGCATAAATATAATTATTGATATTCAGCACACGTGACGCATCGTTAAACGGCACCGCTTCACCTGGGACAGTGGGAATGACAGGCAGAATATAACCAGCCGAATCGGTAAAATTCCATTCGCTGAGTTGGTCGTCAATCAGTTCGTGCTGCAGTTTCGCACCCCAACTGAAGGTGTTTTGCTTGGGCAATTTATGAGTACCTCTGACATCCACCGCGGAAATCAGCGAATTGATATAATTACGGGCATGGCGCATGAAAGTGCCCACCCCTCTCTCAGTCAATTCGTGCGAAATATCATCCGTCTGGCTGCCCAAATCTATTTCAATGTCTTTCAATGCATACGCTCCACGAATGTCAAAAGTCTCAGCCTCACGGGCATAATAGGAAGAAACAATGAACTTATAGGTATTGTTTTCGTCTGCCAAATACTTGAAAGTCAGCGCACCCAAATAATTCTCATACTTGTCCACTTCCTGGCCCTCGTAATAAACCGTATAGCGGGACAAGGTAGAATTCAGACTACCGAAAACAGCTGTTCTGTCAGAAGGAACAAAGAGGTAGCGATTAATGGAAAAGTTACCCAATAAACTGATTTCCAACTTTTTGATAGGCTTATATGTCAGCAACATCTGGGTATCGAAGAAGCGGGGCTTGTAATCACCCTTGGTATCCAGATTCTTGAAAAGATAGGCGTTGGATTTGAAGCGGACACCCAGCAAAAAAGAGAATTTATCCTTGACATTACCTTCCACATGGCCCGAACAGCCCAGCAAGCTGGCAGAAAGAGAACCACCGTATTTGGTTGGCTGTTTATATTCCACATCCAGCACCGAGGACATGCGATCGCCATACTTGGCCTCAAAACCACCCGCCGAAAATTTGATACCGGCGGTCAAATCGGGATTGACAAAACTCAAGCCCTCCTGCTGACCGCTACGGATGAGGAAGGGACGATAAATCTGGATATCGTTGACAAAAACCAGATTCTCGTCATAATTACCTCCACGGACATTGTATTGAGAGCTCAATTCGTTGGTGGAAGAAATACCCGGCAATGTTGTAAGCAGCGCCTCCACACTTCCAGTGGGAGACGGCAACTTGAAGGTCAAATTGGGATCCACGCGGGTAAAGCCATCGTCGCCACGGCCTCTGACATCCACCATTTCAAGCTGTTCTCCAGTGGATATAAGCGTAATCATCTGCCGTTCGCGCTGGTTTTTGCGCAAAGTGACGATGAGGGTCGTATCGTGATAAGACAAATGTTGCAGATGGAATTGCAACTCCCTTTCCGCCGGCACCTTCAACTCAAACATACCGGTTTCGGAAGAAACGGTGGACAGGTCGGTACCCACCACGGTCACCACCACATTATCGATAGGCTGGGCGTATTCGTCGGTAATAATACCCACAAAAGTGGCTTGCTGGGCAAAAAGCGTACTCATTCCCAGAGCCAACAACAGCAATAACCACTTCCGAAACTGTGCCAAGTATTTGTGTTTTTTTTAATACGCAAAGATAGCGAAAATATTGCAAAAAAAATGCTACACATGATTTGTGTAGCACTTTTTAAATCTCAAAGTCAAAAGACATTATTTGAGGATACCTTTTTCGCTGGCTTCAACGATGCAGTTCCAAATGCCTTTTTTATTGATGTTGCGCATACCTTTAGCGGAAACTTTCAGCACTACATACTCGTCCAATTCAGGAACGAAGAATTTCTTGGTGTGCAAATTCGGACGGAATTTTCTTTTCGTCTTGATATTGGAGTGCGATACATTGTTTCCGGTAATCGCTTTTTTTCCTGTGATTTGGCAAACTCGTGACATCTTTCCTTTATTTTGAATCCCTGACGGGATATTTTCGTTTTTCAAATTTGGGTTGCAAAAATACAAAAATTTTTAATACAAAAACATTGACTGATAATTTTTTTCAACATTTACAATTTACGCTATTCACAAGGCATTGTAAATAAAGACGGATTGAAAGTGTTCGTTATTTCCCCTCTGGGATGGTAATAATCATCTCACATTTTGCGCAATCGAAGGTCAATTGGAAGGTATGCCGTCCCGTTTTCAGGTACAAGGGTTCATTCTGTAGAGACGCGATTAATCGCGTCTCCACATTACCACATGTTTTATTACCCTTTGATTCTTTCGGACAAGCACCCAATGCATGACGGATGCAGTATTTGCAAGTCATCAATATTGAATTCTGTAGAGACGCGCGACCAGGCGTTGCTACATTGGGCGATTCAATTTTCTCGTAGGCATCCTCTATCTGCCCAAATCCCAATTCTTGATAAAAATCCTTGGCTTTATCGTTCATCACATTGACAGCCTCAGGTAATTGTGACAATGGTAATTTCTGTAGAGACGCACGGCCGTGCGTCTCTACAATATTTTGCATATTCATCAACATCTCCACAATCTGCCGCCGCCATCCGGCAATAAGCGAATTCGGAAAGAAATACACCTGATTGGTTTTTACCTCAATATTTCTGGCCTGATAACAAGTATTACCCAATTTCGACAGCTGCGTTTGCAAATTTTGAAGTGCCTGTTCTGGCTTGTCCGCAACTTGTCTATCCTCCTGGATGGGCAGTTCCACGGTCGTGCCGGCTTCGTCGGTAGCCTGCAACACCAGCTGTCCCTCTTTTTCAAACAATTTGAAATCCAATGCTATGCGTCGCTCCGCACTCTTGCCTGCCAGCATTTTCTCAAACTGGATGTCATAATTGCGATACAGTTTGCCTCCTATCGAAAGGCCCTCGACAGGCTCATTCCAAAACACCCGCCGACCTTCCACTTTGTTGACCCGGAAACCGTCAAAATTCCCTTGAGCATCGATAAAACACAGGCCATCACCGTTATGCAGTTCTTTTTCTCCACTATATGTCAATGAGTTATGGTTCAGCGACTGCACTGTTCCCACAAAAGTCCCCGTGGATTTCGGAGTCGCCAGCTGAACCATCTCCGACCTTTCTCCATTGATGAAATAGGGTGTTTTATCCCGATGAAATGTTTTTTCGGGATCCGGCTCAAAAAACAGAGTGGTTTTGCCAATGGAGGCCGCTTTATATTCCGGATGACCCTCCAAGATAGCATCTATACGACGACGATAATAAGCTGTGATGTTTTTCACGTATGAAACGTCCTTCAAGCGGCCTTCGATTTTGAAAGACATAATGCCGGCCTGCATCATCGGCAATAGCCAGTCAGAGCGGTCCATGTCCTTCAGCGACAACAGATGACGGTCACGGACAATGGTATTTCCGTCGGCATCGACCAGCGTGTAGGGCAAGCGACAGAACTGGGCACACTCGCCACGGTTGGCGCTACGGCCACAAGAAGCGTAACTCATGTAACAGCGGCCGCTATAGCTCACACAGAGGGCGCCATGTACAAAAGCCTCCAACTCCACATCACAAGCCTGACGTATCTCCTGAATCTGCTGAAGACTCAATTCACGCGCAAGCACAACACGTTGAAATCCAGCATTTTGCAAAAACATCACTTTTTCAGGAGTCCGGTTATCCATTTGCGTACTGGCATGTAAAGCGATAGGCGGCAAATCCAGTTTCAGCAAACCCATATCCTGCACAATCAAAGCATCCACACCCATCTCATAATAGCGCTTCACCTGCCGTTCCGCTTCCGCTAATTCACTGTCTTTCAAAATGGTATTCAACGTAATAAAGACCTTGGCATGGTATGGATGGGCAAAACGGATCAACTGTTCCAGATCCTCGAAACTATTTCCTGCAGCGGCACGAGCCCCGAAACTCGGTCCCCCGATATACACTGCATCCGCCCCATGGGTAATAGCCGCCATGGCGCATTCCATATTTTTCGCCGGTGCCAATAATTCTATTTCAGACATAAACGAACCTCCTTCATTCCGCAACAATAATTTTTACCGGCTTTGTCATGCAGTAAAAGCCGACCGTATTCATCGGTTCCCGTAATCTCTATCTCATACCACGCATATTCCTGATACAGAAACAAATTATCCAAATATTCCTGATGGATATTCTGATAATCAGTATTGTCTGAACATTGATACTGTTGGCAGGCAGACACCAAACCCAAGACCAGTTCATGCACATCGAAATCCCTGTTGGTCAGCAATTTCAGCGAAGTCGGATTAGGGATATCCGCATCAAAAACAGTCTGGTTGATATTGATACCCACCCCGGCAATGGTATGCTTGATACGTTCGCCCTCAATATGATGTTCGATCAGGATACCCGCAATTTTCTTCCAATCCACATATATATCATTGGGCCATTTGATTTTCACCCCATCGACATACTGCGACAACAAGGTCCTGACCGACAATGCGAAACACTGGTTCAGCACAAACTGCCGTGCGGGAGGATACATGGGGTTGAACAGCATACTCGCCAACACATTCTGTCCTTTGTCGCTCTGCCAGCGGTTGCTGCCTTGGCCCCTTCCAGCGGACTGGAAAGCGGCAGCCACGCAAAAATAGTCAGGCAGTTCAGCGTTTTCTGCCAGCAGCTCCTTCAGTTTCTTGTTGGTGGAGTCTATGGTATCGATGAAAAAAGGGTTTTCTAAAATCATGTGGCAAAGGATTTTTTCTTACTATATAAATATCCTTGTATTCTTCTTGTATTCAGCGTATTCCGCTTTGTTTTGAAGCTGGCGCTTCTCCATCAAGGGAATGCTGATAAAGCAGAACATGCAAGTGTTCAGTAACGCTCCGATTAGCCACCACCAATTCTGATCCACGTCGGGCGTGACAGACAGAAACATGAAATACACACCCCACCACATCATGATTTCCCCCAGATAGTTGGGATGGCGGCCGTGTTTCCACAAACCCACATTGCACACCCTGCCTCGCTTTTCCCGGATGAAACGGTGTATCTGCTGGTCGGAAATGAATTGCAAAGTGGCACTGCCCAGACACAGCATACAGGACAGCACAGTGAAAATATTGGCATCTGCCCCAATTTCTATCAACTTGAAGCCGGGAATCATCACCATGAACACCACCAAAGTGGGCATCATATTCAGTCCAAAAAAATTAATCAACTGAAACACAAAAGGATGCTGACTTTTTCTATACTTGGTGTATCGCCAATCCTCCGCATTGAGATTCTTGAAAGTATAGGCCCAGTTGCCTGTCAAGCGGATGCCCCAAACCCAGACCGCCAGCAGTAACAAAATAGTGGCACTGCTACAACTTTGCTGGCCGACAGCCCAGGCAGTGAGCATGACCGGCGGGGCCACACTCCAGTAGGGGTCATAAACAGAGACATTTTTGAATACAAGTCCAAATGCCCATACAAAAACAGTGGCGACCACATCGGCCACCAACAGTCGCCACAGATAGTGCCACTCCGCCATGCAGGGAAGCTGATATACGGCATAGCCAACAAAAAACGCGGCGATATAGATGATTGCAATGATAAGGAAACTGGCTACTCTGAACTCTTTGATGGACATAATGATATCTCTTTGAATTACAATTGTTTTTTTATTGCTTAAAAAGCGGGCAAAAGTACAATTTTTTTTCATTCTACGTCTGCAGAAAAAACTTTCACATTGCTAATTAGCTGATTTGCTCATTATTTTTCGTATTTTTGCATTTTATATCCAGAAAATTATGGCACAGACATTACAGGAAGCTGAACAGCAGATTATCGAAGAATTTGAGATTTTTGACGACTGGTTGGACAAATACAACTATATCATTGAGTTAGGCAAGGAATTGCCACTGATTGACGAGCAGTACAAGACTGAACAATACCTGATTTCGGGCTGCCAGTCGCAGGTATGGCTGCATGCCGATTATCGTGACGGCCTGATTTATTTCACCGCCGACAGCGACGCCATCATCACCAAGGGCATCATCAACCTGCTGATCCGTGTGCTGTCGGGCCGCACCCCGCAGGAAATCCTGGACTGCAACTTGGAATACATCGACCAGATCGGACTGAAAGAGCATCTTTCGCCCACCCGCTCCAACGGACTTGTTTCGATGATCAAGCAGATTAAGATATACGCATTAGCATTCAGTCAGAAAAGTTGAACATCAGGTTTCAGTGATCAGGGGTCAGGGGTCAGTGATATCGTATGGCCTCGATAGGGGCAAAAGAATATAGGCGAGGTTGAAATTCCCGTATTAGAATATAAAAAACCGTATTAAATTACATTATTATGGCAAAAATCGTAGGCATCGGAAACGCATTGGTTGACGTAATTGTAAGACTTGAAAACGAGGATCTGTTAAAACAATTCGCTTTGGAGAAAGGCGGAATGGAAATGATTGACAGCGAGAGGAAAAGAGTGATTCACTCGGCCATCAAAGACCAACCTCAAACCTCCGCCACAGGAGGCTCCACCTCCAACACCATCCACGGACTGGCTCGTTTGGGCATCGATGCCGGCTATATCGGAAAAGTCAGCAACGACGAACCCGGCCGCTTCTTCCAAGAAGAGATGCAACGCTACCATGTGACACCGCATCTCTTATATTCTGACATTGACACAGGCATTGCCACTACTTTCATGACTCCCGATGCCGAACGCACTTTTGCCACTTATCTCGGTGCTGCCGCCACCATGACCGCCAATGAACTGAATCCCGAAGTATTCAAAGATTACGACTATTTGTACATAGAAGGATATTTGATTTATAATCACGAACTTATCCACAAACTCTGCCAAATTGCGAAAGACTGCAAGCTAAAAGTAGCCATGGACTTCGGCAGCTATAATCTGGTGGAAGAACAGCGTGATTTCCTCAAAGACCTGCTCAAAAACCATATTGATATCATTTTTGCCAATCAAGAAGAAGCCAAAGCTTTTACTGGCAAAGACGACGAAGAGGCCTTGAACATCCTTTCAGAATACTGTCCTATTGCCATTGTCAAATTAGGTGCTCAAGGTTCCATCGTACGCATGAATGGAAAAACCACAATGATTCCTCCGCAAGATGCAAAGCGTATTGACACCAACGGTGCAGGCGACATTTATGCAGCCGGCTTTATGTATGGTTTGATGAAAGGATATAATACTGAACGCTGCGGCTTTATCGCCACACGTTTGTCCTCCGCCATTATCGAGACAGTTGGCGCCAAACTTACGGATGCCCAATGGGAAAATTTACTCCCCGAGGTCCTTTAGCAACTCCTCTTTCAGCATCTGCAAGGCGGTCTCCGCTGCCTTGTGAATTATCTCCACTCGGCTCAGATTCGGATCGAAGTGGTGCAATTGTGTGGCCACACAAATCCATACCGTCCCTACGGGTTTTTCCTCTGAGCCGCCACCAGGACCTGCAATACCGGAAGTGGCAATACTATAGTCCACATCAAATAAGCCCATCGTGTTGATGGCCATATCGTTGACCACGAATTCACTGACAGCACCGTGTTTTTTCAGGTTCAGCTCCCGCACATTCAGCACCGAACGTTTTATCTCATTAGAATAAGAGACCACAGCACCTTTGAAAAATTCAGAGCTACCTGGAACCGAAGTGATCAAATGCGAAAGATAACCACCTGTGCAGCTTTCCGCCACTGCCAATGTTTTTTTGTTCTTGAAGAATAATTCGGCTATTTCGTTTTGTATCATTTTATTGTCAATTTTTCATTTCACGATAGAGACACAATGCACCTCTACATTAGCATTATTGTTGCTCTTTTGCAGTGTCTTTGTTATCCAATGTCTTTTTCTCCGGCACCTCCAAACTTTTGTCTTTCAGCGCTTCTTTGGGCATGTCTTCCTTAGCGATTTCCGCCGCCTCATCAATCTCTTCCTGATGATCCTTATATTTGAAACGACGGATTTTCTGGGTAGCAGTCTTTTCAAAAGGTTCCTTCATGGCCTCCACCTTGTTGATTTTTGAATTTTTTCCAACCGTCCTGTTGACAAATTCCAATACGGATTTCTTCAAGGCTTCAGCCTTCTCAAACCATTGGTCTTCAGTCTCTTGATTCCAATTCAACAAGTTATCATCGAACTTGACCATAGCTACCAGCTCGCCATTTTTCTCCAACACCAGCGATTCATCCACACCAGCCATATTGTTAATCACCATCTCAATCTCCTCAGGATAGATATTCTCACCCGAAGGACCCAAAATCGTGTTGTTCAAACGACCTTTGATGTAATAATAACCATCTTTATCCACGGTTGCTATGTCGTTGGTGCGGAACCAGCCCTCCTCGTCCAGTACCTGAACGGTACGCTCCGGGTCTTTGTAGTAGCCCAGCATCACATTGTCGCCGCGGCACACAATCTCTTTTCGGATCCATATTGTCAAGGCGGATATCCACTTTGTACGAAGCCACACCAATGGAACCCAAACGTTTCCGCTTGTTAACCAACACATTGCACACCAGCGGAGCGGTTTCTGTAAGACCATAGCCCACGGCGTACGGGAAACGGCATTTGATCAGGAACTCTTCCACCTTGAGATCCATTTTGGAACCGCCTACGCCAAAGAAGCGTAACTTGCCACCGAAAGTTTTCACCAATTTCTTGCCAATGAGCCAGTACAAAACTCTGGGCAAATGTTGGTCCATCCATTTGAGTACACGGCTCTTCTCGATAGTAGGAACGATGCTGTTGTGATATACTTTCTCGATAATCAGCGGCACCGACAGCATGACGGTAGGTTTCACCTTTTGCATAGCTGGTAAGAGGATAGAAGGTGTGGGAGGTTTGGAAATGTAATAGCAGCAGGCCCCAACATACATGGAATAGAAGCTGGACACACACATTTCGTAGGCATGCGACATTGGCAGAATAGACAGAAAACGGTCGTTCTTGAAGCAGGGCTGCGCCTTAAACGAGGCCACCAGATTGTGGCAGATATTCCTATGACTTAGCATCACTCCCTTGGCCTTTCCAGTAGTGCCAGAGGTATAAATGATCGTCGCCAAATCATCGGGTTGCGGATCCTTGATCCAGCCGTCGCAGCGGAAATCCTCTTTTCGGCATTTGATAAACTCCAGCGTTTCAATATCCACCACCAAGGTCAGCTTGTCGATACATTCCTGACTGAGTTTGTACAGCAAACGCTTGGAGATAAAAATCACTTTGCTTTCCGAATGGGTCAGAATATTGGTCACCTCTTTTTCGGAACTGTCAGGCAGAATCGGCACCGACACACGCCCGTATGCGGTGGTGGCAAAGAATGCCAAGGTCCAGTTGGGCATATTCTGCGACAGGATGGCCACACGGTCACCTGCCGAAATGCCGAAGCGTGACAACCTGGTTGACAGCATGTTACACTTCTCTTTGAAACTGCTGTAGGTATATTTCTGTCCACCATCCACAAACTGTGCCATCACACGATCCCAATAGACCGTGGTGGTGTATTTGAAGACTTTGTTAAGGGTGGTGCAATAGGTTTCTCTGTGACTATTCCTAACTTTATAAGGACTCTTCGTTTTCTTGCTCATATATAATCATCAATGGGTTATATAATTTTCTTTATGTCTGATAATGTTCCTGTATGCGTTTCATATCGGCGGCTGGGTCATCGGTCAATTCCCATTTCTGACCCACGGTAATTTCCTTGCGACCCCAATCGTAATAGCCGACATAAACGCTGGCGCCTGTTTCACGGGCAATCAAGTGGAAGCCCGTTTTCCATTTTTTCACCGGCTTACGGGTGCCTTCCGGGGCGATAGCCAGATGGAAGAACTCATTCTCATTGAAAGTCTTGATAATGCTTTTCACCGTAGCGG
Source organism: uncultured Bacteroidales bacterium (assembly GCA_905233625.1). GTDB lineage: Bacteria > Bacteroidota > Bacteroidia > Bacteroidales > WCHB1-69 > RUG11690. The sequence goes on from CAJOFJ010000021.1 coordinate 16,624, forward strand.
CGGCATTACGCCGATCAACAGGCACACCGCCAAAAGCGCGCAAAATGGGACCCAGCGGCCAGAAGAAAAACTCCTTCTTAATCATGATATGCGCCATGACGCCATACTGGGCATAAAACAGGTAACAGATAGGGAAATCCATCATGGACGTATGCGGAACACCCAGCACAATAGCCTTGTTTCCCTCCATGATGCCGCCGACGCTGGTCCAACCGAGTTTCCGCAGCAGAAAACCGCAGAATTTTGCCCATCTTTTACCAACAGTATTCTTTATTTTTGCCATTTTTATCCGTATCTTACCGCTTCAAAATTTACATATCTTATTGTTTATCAAATATTTATAATAAACACATATTCTTCTCACCTCCATTCCGTCCTTCATAAATTTTGAAGCCGCAAAGGTACTATTTTTTTTGAAATATAACATTCTTTAACTTTTTGAGCTCACAACTACCGCATGATTTTTCCAATTTGTAGTTGATCTCTCAGTCTTTTATTACTAACTTCTTCACTGGCATCTCCATCTTTGAAAATGCAAAGAGTTTCTTTCCGAGGTCTTTCAGTGAGGCGCCAAGGTGATAGACCTTATCATCTATAATTAGGAAACGATCATGATACGATTGGTTCTCCTGCACATCAATGGGAGAATATTGCTGCTGGTGCCGCGCCAAATCCAGTTTCAAAGTGTTAGTAATCTTCCGTGTCACGATCAGCGCGCTGACGCCATCTTGCCTCTTCGACAACACCAGCAGAACCGATTCGTCGATATAATTGTCAATCAGTATGATTCTTGTCTTTGCGGATTTGATCAGGTCCGAAGCAAAGGTATATGCGTCAAAGATTTGGCCATCATAGAAAATGCCTTCCACAGGCGGCAGAGCAGTTTGCACGATAAGCCCGATTTGCTCTTCGGTTTTGCTGACACGCTGTTCCAATCGTTCAATCCGTCGGTTGACGGTGTAACCGCAAAGAAGATACTCTTTCAATACCGAGTTCGCCCATTGGCGGAAACGTGTCCCTTGGATGCTTTTCACACGATACCCGACCGATATTATAACGTCCAAATCATAGTATTCGATATTTCGCATAACCTGTCGCCCATTCTCAATCTGAACCGTTGCATAATTTGCAACAGTTGCCTCTCGTTGTAATTCTCCCTCAGCATAAATGTTTCGTAAATGCCTTGATATGACTGACTTGTCTCTTCCAAACAAATCTGTCATCTGATTAAGATTCAGCCACACCGTGTTCTTCTCCATCCGCACCTCCAACCTGATGTTGCTGTCTGGCTGGTAGAGAATAATCTCGCCAGTGTTCGTGGAGAATTGTCCGTTTTCTGCTATTATTTCATTTTGCTTCATAAAGAGGTTCTTTTTCATTTTGAGGTTTATGAATTTCCAACCGCAAAAATATAAAATACTTTTGATAAATTCAACCGTAAAATGATGTTAACTCATTAAAAATCAAATACATAAAAATAACAATTTTTGATGTAAAAGTTGCCTGTTTCGTGATAAAAATTGCAAATTGTAAAGAAAAGTGCAAAAACGAGAGTGTGAGCATGTCGGGTGAAGCGGGTAGATTTTTGGAAGATTTTGGCGAGTACTGTAGGGACGCAATTCATTGCGTCCGTATGGGTTGTTTAGATGTGACTTGCCGAGCTTCTACAGACGGAACCTTCAGATACGACTTATACCATGAAGAAATTCATGCAATAGCTGTGTTTTTTCTCCCCAACCTATTCATTGTTAAAAAACTTTCCGTATATTTGCACAAATTTAAAGTTGAATTTTAAATTTGTGCGAAATTTGAGATACAGTTAGGGTCACTCCCACTGCGTGGCGCCATTTTTGAGAATTTTGTGGTAGCCGAGTTTATAAGGTTCCTCTTCATGTAGGCAACGGCGTCCCCGCAGTTGAGGCAGGAATATAATGCGCGCGGCCCCAATAACATAAACGTAGGGACGCGATTCATCGCGTCCGCATGTTGGCATTGCCTACACACGGAGCAACTATTGGGCGGTGGGGCACACCATTTGTTTCAGGTTTGCTAATTCCCGTTTCATTTGAGCAATTTCATCGTCATTCTCCCGCCTCACCGTATGCTTGAGTTTGAACATGGCAAGGTTCAGTTCCACGGAGGTCTCGCTGCTTTGGATTGGCAGGTTATCCGTCAGCAACTCTGCCGCCAGTTGTCCTCCACGTTGCAGCAGCGATTGCTGGACCGCTTTGTTGTCTTCATATTGAGGGATCTCCGTAATCACCCGTGAGAGTTCACGCAATTTTGCGTATGCTTCCACGATAGCGATGGTGGTTTCTTCAGCTTTTGGTCCTTTTAGAATTGTGGCTAGCATGTACAATCCTCGCTCGGTAAAAGCTTTGGGATTTGATGGCGAATACAAAAGATTCCCTAGGTTATCAAAATTTTTGACAACCTCCTCCTTCTCTTTTTTGTCGAGCTCGATGATGTATCCTTCCGGAAACTTGTTAGGATTGTTTTTAACAGCCTGATTAACTTCGCGCGTTTCAACTCCGTAGAGTTCTGCGACATGATTGGACAGAATCACCTGTTGGTTTCTCAGGGTGATCATCTTGTCTTCTACATCCATAATAGTTATCATAATAATTTGTTTTTAATAATAAAATATATTAATAATTTTCAGGTTGCAAATTTACAAAATTCCTTCAAGAAATTCAACTACAAAATAATATTAACTCATTAAAAATCAAATATATAAAAATGACATTTTTTAATATAAAAACTACCGGTTTCGTGATAAAAAATTCAAATTGTAAAGTAATGTGCAAAACTGAGAGTGTGCGCATGTCGGGTGAAACAGGTAGATTTTTGGAAGATTTTGGTGGGTACCGTAGGGACGCAATTCATTGCGTCCCTATTGATTGTACAGACGTGACCTGGTGAGCCTCTACGAATGGCTCCTTCAGATACGACTTGTACCATGAAGAAATTCACGCTATAACCGTGATTTTTTCTCCCCACCCCACTGATTATTAAAAAACTTTCCGTATATTTGCCCCGTTGTTGCAGGGAGAAATCTGCGACAATAAGAAAGCGCATTTTCGCTTTTCCGTCAGTGTGAACTTGGACACTTCACAGAAGTATGTACGGATAAGGGAAATATAGCTCATCTGTTTTGTGTAATTGCCAAATAGGTGGGGCTAGTTTCTTTATATCTTACATACGGGGAGTCCAAGCCCTACACTGAGGATATGAGAAATGAATGGCTCCACTTTCTTTGTATTTTGTGTTGTGCCGGACGGGCCTGCGGTGCGAGAAAAAAGACAACGATGGCAAAGAATATTTTACCGCGCATTGACAAAATTTTTTACAAAAAGTGTCCTCCTGAAGAAACCATTCATCGTATCCGAGAAATCCTTTATAAGTGTGGTATCTATATTATGGAACTGTCTGACACGCAAGATGGTTTCTACCACAGCCACTTGCATATTGCCAATGGCGAGTTGCTGCAGTTCGGCATGCAGACCAACGGTAAAGGCATGACACCTGCCTACTCGTTGGCCAGCGGCTACGCCGAAATGATGGAACGATTACAGAACAACATGCGAATTGGCGGAAAAGAACGTGCCACCAAATCCTATCTGGACACTCTGCCAAAAGACTCTTTATATCGTAAAAAACTGGAAGAAGCAGATGCTGTGCTGGACTATGTTGCCTATCCTGATGAAGTTAAGATGAAGCTGATGGATTACTTCAACGCTCCAGATTGCATTTTTCTTGAGAATCAGAAACAATTTACGCTTAAAAACTGTGACAAAGACTTCCTTGAAAACGCAGAATTGACTTGTGTGCCGTTCTATGATGTGTTTCGCAACAGGAGCATTCTTATTCCACAAGGTGTTTATACCTCCAGCAACGGTATGTGTGCTGGAAACACTCCAGCCGAAGCACTTGTGCAAGGTTTCTGTGAAATCTTTGAGCGTTATGCTCTCCGCAAGATTATGCTGGAAGAATGCGTACCGCCGCAGATACCGCTCTCCTACTTTGAAGGCACCGCCATCTATGAAAAAATCCAAAATCTACAGAACCGAAAAATCATTGTGTTGGATTGCTCTTTTGAAATTAAATTGCCTGTTGTGGGTACACTGATTATTGACACAGAGCATTACCGCTACCGTTTGATGATGGCGGGAGCTTCAACGGCAACTGTGGCTTTAGAACGCTGCCTAACCGAGCATTTTCAAGCCTCTCATCCAGAAGAGAATATGCACGATATTTTTTCTTACAAGGAATTCCCAAATCGCACTCCATACGAAAGCCGACTTATCAACTATCTGTATAGTGTAAATAAAAGTGATGGTGAAATGGATGTGGTGCGTTTGCTCACAAACGAACCAAACTATCAGTTCGAGGGCTTCCACACACTGGTGGGCACTTCTCACGAAGAGGAATTGGGTTATATTCTGTATAAAATTATCAAACCCAATGGTTTTGATTGCTATATTCGTGATAACTCTATTCTTGGTTTCCCCTCCTATCACATCTTCATCCCTAAAATGAGTGATGTTTTCCGGGTATATAACGATGATGACAATCATTACGGGATGGTTGAAGAATTTTATTCCCAAAAAATACTGGATTTGAAATCCCAGTCAAAAGAGTTTCTACACAAATTGGCCGACAATTATGTGGAAAATCGGAAAAATGCACATGGTTTTGAAACGACAGTATTTGGCAATTTTCTTTACAATCGGTCAACACAGGAAGACAAGCCTGACAGCACGCTGTTTTTGGCAACGCTTTATTTACAATGCAAAGACTATCAAAATGCCTATTTGCAACTTAAAAAATTTGTTGAGGGATTAGACATGACTGAAGATGCTGAGATGAGACCATACTTCAATTGCTGTTTACAGTACTTAAAGCTAAAGATGGATGGGCATGCAGAAGAATCCGTTGCTTTAAAACTAAATGTGATATTTGAGGTAGAGATGGTAAAAGAGGTGATGGCAGATATGTCTGCTACCGACCAGCTGCAATATTATGACCTACCTACGTGCCCGCATTGCGAGCATTGCCCTGTTGCAAAAACGTGCTATTTTGTTGATGCGATGAGAATTGCGAAAAGCATCCAAAGGAATACAATTTTACAGAATCAAAATCAACTGAAAAATACCCTAAATTTAATTATTAACCAAAAATTTAAGAGTTATGATTTTTAGAAATGAAGCAACCGTTAAGAGTTGCGAAGCTTGGGTTAAGTACCCTTTTGAAAACAACCATCCCTTAAAAGATGATAGGTTCAATGAGTTTATGCTTTGCTTATGCCGATATGAAAACAGCATTGAGGAAAATGAATTCCTGTCTTTGCTTGAAAAGGCAGAATGCAAGCGTACGGAAGAAGAACTCCAAAAAGCATTCTCTATTTATCAAGCCATCTATGATTTTTATCAGTATCAAAACAAGGAGTAAGCCGAAAATCCTGTAAAGAGTAGGCGTAATTTCAAATTTTTACGAGTATGAAGACATACAAGAAAGTAAAAATGCAAGCTAAAAATGCACCGAGCGGATCATATGCCGCTGGATGCCCTGCAAACTTTGGTGGGTCCGAATGGCTTTGCAGAGATTGCGACCGTGCTAAGTAAGCTTTTTTAGCGAAAAATCCCCTGCTTCGTAGCGGAGCGGGGGATTTTGTGAAGAAACGACATCAATATCAAAAAATAAAAATAGAATGGAAGATTTAAAACTAATTTATGAAATTCTGGAGAAAATTCAAACAGGCCAATGGTCAATACCATTAATAATGGTAGTCCTTGCAGGTGTAATCATTTTCTACTACTTCAGAAGAAAAGCTGAATCGATTGCTCAATTGTCAGCAGGAAAAGCATTAGAAAAATTCAAAATAGATTTATCTAATGGCAAAGACTTTCTATTTCGTGACGAAAAAATCAGAGTAGAACTCCTATCCTATGTTGGGAAACTATCTATTGACAAAAAAATAGAATGTTGGCAAGAAACATCAAGTAGCTATTTTCTATATCAAACGAGTTGGAATTTTAGTCAGGATACAAATCTTGATTCATATCAAAAAATAGATTCAGTGTTGAACAATGTCAGAGAAAAGATTTTTGAAAACACCGTTTATTTGGGCTACGACTTGTCAAATGAGATGGTTCACCTCAATAGTTTGATGAGGGAAGGTTTAAGACATCGTAGAACGGGGCATGGAAGAGATGTTGAGAATGAAATTTCAGAGACAAAAAACAACATCGAAAAGAGATTAATAGACATTTTGCATTCCGCAGATAATATTGAAAAATATGATTTTACGGAGGAACAAAAAAATAAATTGGAAGAACTGGAGAAAAAACAATTTGATAACATTGAATAGAACACTATGTTAATCCGTCAATCAAAAAACACGTTCATACGCTTTATCGATGAAAGCGTACACATTATGAATCAGGTAACATTCCAAGACCGTATCTATGATGAGGCGGGGACGGACTTCCTGAAAGAGATCAACAGAACCCCACAGAAAGTGGACGATATTGTGAACAGACTGAAGAAACTCTACGGGGACAGCGTGTCACGCGAAGAGCTATATGATGATTTTATGGAGTTCGTTACCGACCTTGCAGAACATCATTTCCTCGTGTTAGGCAATACCCCCGAAGAGCTGGATGCTCACGATATCGAATTCTCTTACTCTATGCCAAACCTCAAAACGCAAACCGATGACTTCACCCAAAGCACTATTCAGCAAGTGGAGGAAAACACTCGAGACCTGATATGGGAGGCATCACAACGTAAGCCGCGCCTCAATGCCATCCAGTTTGAGCTCACCAGTCGGTGCAACGAGCGGTGCATCCACTGCTATATTCCAAACGGAAAGAAGAACCACGGTTTTGACATGCCCACCGAGAAGGTAAAATCCATCATCGATGAGTTTGCCGAAATGGGCGGGATGCATGTCACGTTGTCGGGTGGTGAGGTGTTCTTGCATAAGGATATCATCCCTATTATGATGTATTGTCGTGAAAAGGATATGCGCATCTCGATCCTTTCCAATCTCATTTCATTGAAAGATGAGCAGATACCTTATATCAAGGAGGCCAACATTTCCTTGTTGCAGACATCGCTCTACAGTATGGATCCCGCCATTCATGATGCCATCACCACCATTCCGGGTTCGCAAGTCAAAACAAAGGAAAATCTTGAGAAGCTCATCACCGCTGACATACCGTGCCAGATTTCCTGTCCTTCTATGAAAATAAACTACAAAGGATATGTGGATGTTCTGAAATATGCCCAGTCCCTGAAAATAAAAGCCTATACTGATTATATGATTAAGGCACAGGCTGATTTTGATACCAGTAACCTTGCCAATCGTCCTTCTTTGGAAGAAACGGAAGAGCTTCTTCGAGACATTATAGAATATGACATTGATTACAAAAATGTTACACTTGAAAAAATATCAAAAAGCGAAGAACAAAGAATTGACCCTGAAAAATATGCCAAGCAACCCTTGTGCAGTGTGGGCATAAACGATCTCTGTATCACAGCCAATGGAGATGTATATCCTTGCTCTGGTTGGCAGGCTTTGATTTGCGGCAATGTTTACAAACAGTCATTAAAAGATATTTGGGATAACTCTCCCCAATTCAAAGAATTGAGAAAAATCACCCAAGCATCCTTCCCAAAATGTCTTACATGCGAAGCTCGCGACTATTGCCATGTTTGTCTTGTTCAGAACTATAATGAAAGCAATGGGGATATGTTCAAGATAAATCCGCACTATTGTGACGTTGCATTCCTCAATAAACGCCTTGTAGAAGAGCTCAAAGCAAAACTTCAAAATGAAAATCATTGACAGCCACCTGCATATCGGCAGCCTTTCCGACACCGAACTTGTAACTCCCGGGCAAGTCAAAAGTGATTTGGCCAGTTATGGAGTTACAGGCGGTTTGGTGATGCCCTTCGCTAAGCGAGGAGGAGGTGACGACTGGGAGGTGCATAAACAGCTTTATCGCACCGCATTGGACGCTGGCTTTGATATAGCCCTCTATGTAAATCCCGATATGCTTAAGATGTATAACGACTTGTCATCTTATCTTAATTTCCCATTCAAAGCGATAAAAATCCATCCAGATGCGGTATGTTTTTCCGATTGTGAGCTTCATCATATATGTGAGTTGGCATTGACGTTAAAACTCCCATTGATGATTCATACAGGGGCTGATGATTGTTGTCGTTCAGGCAGGTTTGAACCATTCGTCAAACAGTATCCGAATTTGAATTATATTCTTTGTCATGCCCGTCCAGCAGAAGAAGCCTTCCCGATAATAAAGCGTTTTGAGAACGTTTGGATTGACACCGCCTTTTTATCTTTTGAAGATTTGAGGTCAAATCTAACACAGGAAATAGAATATCGCATTCTCTTTGGAACAGATTTTCCCGCCAACCGATGGTTCCCTCATTTAGGTAATGAAAATCAATGGTATAAACATCAAATTTCCAATATTGAGAATGCGTTTTCAGAAAATGTATCCGAGAAAATTTTGTCCACCAATTATTGTCGCCTATTCGGCAATTCATGATATTACACTATCTTGTATAATCTTGATTCTAAAAACTTAAAACCTTTTGGTGTATAGGAAACCATGTATGTTTATGCCGATTTTAATAATCTTGACCATTGTTGTTTTAATTATCATTATACTGCTAATTTTATATTTCCATTACAACAACTGCGAAATCGCACTTCGCAAGCAGGCCGATGCGCAACTGGGCAAAATCAAAAGTACCTTCGACAAAACTTGGAAAGTCATCAGCCAGAAAACACAGGTGGCTGATGAATACCGAAAAGCGTTCGAGCAGATTTACCCAAAGCTAATTGGCGGAAGATACCAGGAAACAAAAAACGAGGTTATGCGATGGATTAATGAGGATAATCCCGAATTCAAGGAGGAAGTATATCTCGACCTGATGAACAGTATAGAGTCCCTCAGAAGCGAATTCAAGCATTCTCAAGATAGGATACTTGACATTATTAGAGAACATACCACCTTGTGTGAATCATACCCCGCCAAATGGTTCATCACCCACAAAACCCCTATCGAATACCATGTTATTTCTTCGACATACACCGAAGATGTGTTGGAAAAGGGTAAAGAGGATGATGTCCATTTGAATTTCTAAAAACCAACGGTAAAAACAGCCATCAATGGTAATTCTGATAATATTATCAGTACTATTGTTTTTAGTATCCGTATATGCATGGATAAAGCTTCATGTTATCAGAAGAAAATCTACGCGAACGGAATACAGCAGTCATTATATTGTGAGAATGAAGTTTTACCAAGCTTGGGATGAACTTGTTACTGTCCAAAAGACCAGACAAGTTCAAAAGGGTGTTGACAGCAATGGGAATCCGATTATGGAGACGGAAACTTATTATGAGGATGAGGTACATTACCATGGACCAGAATATTACATGATCCTCAATAGCGGGAAAACAATTCCAATATCTGGAAGACAATACTCAAATTATGGGCATGTGATGGTTTCAAGGGACCAGTTTGTCAACCTTCACAGAAACTATTACTCCATAAACGGCAACTTGTACATCAACGACTGGGACGGCAGGACATTCACTTTTGTGCCTATAACGCTTACACAAAATTACACCAACCCGTTTCTCTTGACGCAATCCATTTTTAACACGGCAGACATAAGTGATGAGAGTGCTATGGAGCTTGGATTATACAAATATCCACCCATTATAAACCACCAGCAATCCACGATAATAGGAAAGGAAATAGATGAGATTGATCAACGCTATTACGACCATGCCAACGCAAAGATTTTTGAGAAAAGCGGAATGCGCGTATATCTTCTGTTCTTCGAGAACAAACCTATTGAGATAGCCGAAAAACAGCGTGATTACTGGAGAAATGGGAACAGCAACGAGATAGTGATTTGTATTGGAACTAAAGGAGAAGGTTTTGACATTCAATGGTGTCACACGTTCTCATGGTGCGATAACAACAGCTTTGAGGTGAAATGTAAGCAATGGCTTATGACATGCGGAGAGTTTGATTTAAGGAAATTTGCAAGCTATATGATAGACAATGCGGACAATATAGAAAAAAAGGATTTTGCAGATTTTGACTATCTTTTGTATGGTAAGAAGAGGGGGCTTAAAACCCTGGCAATAGCAACACTATTGGCAACTGGACTGATACTTATTATCATGTTGATTTGCATGTAATCTTGAGAACATTACTAAGATTTCTTGTGGTCGAAATTTTCGACCGCAAATTGGCATTTTTTTCATTAAATAGTAGGGCTATCGCTGAGCTTCCCGCTGCGCTCACTGCGTTCGCTTGCGGGATGATGGGGGTAGTGTGTAGGGGAGGTGAAAAATCTTTGTTATATGGCTTCCATTAAGGCCGCAATGCCGTGATGGGAACAACAAATACACCGTCCTCTCGACAATATGCCGCATTGGATAGACCGCAGAGAACACAAAGGACATCAGGGGCATTGTTTGATTCTTCTTTTAGCTCCCTGCTGATTTTCAGTAAGTTGCTTGCCGCCTGATCAATCTGACTGGCACCCAGCTTTACTTCAAAGGCACACCAATGACCATTTGACAATTCCACCACAATATCAATCTCTCTTCCTTTATAATCCTGATAATGATATAGTTTCGCATCAAAACTGTCCGCATAAATTTTCAAATCACGTGCACATAATGACTCAAACAAACATCCTAAAATCTCCAAATTTTTCAGAAGGGATTTCTCCGTCAACTTTAGCAAAGCACACGCTAAAGACGGATCCGACAACTGTCGTTTTTCAGATTGTTTGATTCTAACCGAAGAGCGTACATTAGGAGAAAATGGTGCAAGATTATCTGTGAGAAACAACCTTTTTAGCACATCTAAGTATGTGGCTATCACCTCAATGTCAACATCGCCATTGTCTGCGGTTTGTATGTCATTTTTTAGTTTTCTATTTGAAGCCGTTGTGCTTTCATTACGAGCCAGCGACCTAAGCAAAAGACGTATTTTATCAGCATCACGTTTTATGTCATCCAACCTGTTTACATCATCTTCCAATATTGTGTTAATGTATTTTTCTGGTAAAAGTTTTGCCTTGGGAATGTCAAAACTTAAAGATCCTGGCCAACCACCCCTTACAATCAAATTGATAATGCTCTGTATCTCAATGTCTCCCGTATAAACAGGAGAAAAATTTCCCGCACACAAAGCAGATAGGGAAACCTTTCCAGAAGAATCTCCTGATTCAAATAATGACATGGGACGCATCCTTAGTTTGGCTATTCTTCCGACACCACTATGCATGATTCCCTTTCTCTTAGGTGTTGAAGACCCTGTTAGAATAAATCGGCCCGTTTCATTTGTTTGGTCAACCCTGAAACGAACGGCATCCCATATCGAGGGCACATCTTGCCATTCATCAATCAAATGTGGCGCTTCTCCATCCAATACTAAGTTAGGGTCAAGTTCGGCTAACCTTCTGTTTTGGAAACTGCCCTTAGGATCTCCTATGTAAACGGCACTGCGACTGTGAAATGCAGAAGTCCATGTTTTTCCACACCATTTTGGGCCTTCAATGCATACTGCACCAAAAACCTCCAAATGACGTTTTACATTTTCATCAATTACACGTGGAAGATATGTTCTCTGTTCCATTAATCCGATATTTTTTATGTTTACAATCCGACATATTTTATATCCTTAATCCGATATATTTTTATGTTAAAATGTTAAATATCAATATATTAGCTTTAAAACCGTTTTAATTGCAAATATACAATTATTTTTCTTACAAAAATAAAATTTCCGTGATTTTTAGGGAAACGTTTCTGAACAATATCGTTTTTTCTTTTAGTATTTCTAAAATAGAATCTTAGAGCTGATATGTATTATAGGCATCAATTTGCGAAACTAATGGTTTCGTTAATGTAAATCCTTGATTATAAAGTATTTTTATTCCTATTGATTTTTTTTATTTTTGCTGCGATTTCAATAAATGAAAATTTTTAAAGTTTTGAAAATGAAAATCATTGAACGTTCTGATTATCAAAATTATCTGTGGGACATAAAAGGGTCTCCAGATATTAAGATTATTACGGGTATTCGTCGTGCTACTTAACCCCTGTACCCTATCCCCTACCTTCCTTCCGTCAACAGCTGATAACGCAACAGAGCGGTTTTGTATGATATTTTCGCATCGATAAACTGATCTTGGGCTTGGCGGTGAATGGTTTGTGCTTCCAACAAGTCCGATACGGGGATCATGCCTGCTTGAAAATTGATATTGGAAGTCTGTAAATTCACTTCGGCATCTTGAACCGTAGCCTTCATCAGTTCCACCTGATTAGCGGCTTCCTCTAAGTTATTCCATGCCTGACGGGTTTCCAGTTCCATCTTATGCGTCAGGTCATCCCGGTCATTTTCTGCCTTTTGAATCACCATCTTCTGCTGTTTGATTTTGTGTGCGGTCTCCCACCAGTTGGTCAGCGGCACTTTCAAAAAAGCAAAAGCCAATCCATTGAATTTGTACCTGTCGAACACAAAATTCCCATACGAGCCACCCACACCCACCATCAGATGAGGCAGCGTCTCGCCAATCATCACCTTTTTCTTCAACTGCTCGGCATTCACATTCAGGTTCAACAAGCTCGTCTCTTTACGGCCAGCAACCGCAGAAGCAGCGTCCTTCTGCTGCAGGTTTTCCAACGGTTCCCCAACAGTATCGGTCAAATACAGCTGTTCAGAGTATTCCATTCCCACCATCTGGCACAAAGCCATGGTGGCCAGCGTAATGCCGTTGTTCACCTTCAGCATATTGGATTCCATCTCATGCTGTTTCAAGACCACTTTCAGCTTGTCATTTTGCGTGACCAGACCCGCATTAAAAGCGGCAGTCACATCTCGATGAAGCGTATCCAAAAAGACCATGGCCTGAGCAATGGTTTTCTTTTTCTCCTGCAAAGACACCACCAGCCAGTAGTTTTCCTCCACTTGCTGAAGCAATTTCTCCTGTGTCAACTCATTTTGCAGTTCAGCGGCCTGTACACCTAATTTCGCCAAGCGACTGCCATTGACAATCTGTCCACCCATAAACACAGGTTGCACAGCTGTTGCCCCTACACCGATACCTTTCTCACACAAGGATATACTGTTCGGCAAGCCCATAGCGGCACCATATTCAGCATACATATTGTATAGCAACTGACGGATTTCAGCATTGCCAACATCTTCAATACCATACTCTATCAACGGATTCAGTGCATGATAACCCATGGCCATCGCACTGACATTGGGGAAATATTTCGTCAGTACCTGATGCTGCACCTCCCGTGCCACCAACACGTCCAAGGCTGCATTCTTAACCGAGGAGTTGTTGCGGAGAGCCAAGGCTTTGCAGCTGTCCAGGGAAAGAGGCTGGGCCGGAAGGATGGCAACTATCAGCAACAGGGCTAAAAATATGATTAAAGGTTTTATTTTCACCATTTGCTCTTTTTCGTGGAGACGTGGAGACGTGGAGACGTTAAGACGAATTCGTCTCAACGTCTTAACGTCTTGACGTATAACCGTATTTTCATTTATCACGACAGTATATGTTTTTTCAGATGTTTCACTAATCTCAAATTCATTTTCCGGTCGTGGCTTTCGAAGAGCTGCCAATAGGAAACAGGCAACAGGGTGACCACGAAGGGGAAGGAGAAGATGGTACCAAAGCAAATCACAACACCCATCGGCATCCAGAGAGAAGTATGGGCGATAATCATCGGCACCACACCCAATGCGGCTGTGGCAGAGGTCAGGAAAATAGGGCGTAAACGCCGCTTACCTGCCTCAAAACCAGCTTCTTTCGCCGACAAGTGGTTCTCGTGCCGCAAGGTTTCCGCATACTCAAACATGATGATGCCATTTCGTACAATAATTCCTATCAAACTTACCAAACCCAATACCGCCGTGATGCTGAAGTCCAGTCCGAACAGGGTGAGTCCCAAGGTAGCTCCGAAAATACAGATGGCAGAAGCCGCCATATTCAGCATCACCAGCTTGATATGATGGAAGTGATACAGCAAGAAGGCGAACATCACTAATAAAGCCGCCAAAAGCGACAACACAATCTGCGGAATCACATCACGGTTGACCCCATTCAATCCACCATACTCCATGACCACATTCTCCGGTTTGTACTCCAAAAAGTCTTTTTTCAGATATGCCTTGATTTTCTTGGTAACCGATGGCTCGCTGATGCCATATTTGAGATCGGCAGCCACGGTGACCGTACGCACACTGTTGCGGCGGTTGATGGAAGCGTCATGCCAGTCGGGAATGATGGTGGCCACCTGTCGCAGCGGCACCCATGTGCCAGGGATGGAAGTCGGTATCATCAATTTGCCTAAGTCCTGATACGACATATCCTCACTTTCCTGTAAGGAATAGAGCATCACGGGCACTTTGTAGTCTCCTTCCCAAACGGTGGTCAGCGACTGTCCGCCTAACACCGATGACAAGTAGATGGACAAAATACTTTGCGTAACACCCAAACGAGTAGCTTCATCGGTGTTCAACACCACCTTGATATTCTGGCTGGTCTCGTCCAAATCGGAGTGAATCCAGGTCAACTCCGACAAAGTGCTCAAATAAGACTTCAAAGAATCGGCTACCATTTTCAACGAATCCAAATCATCGCCCGAAAGACGGATTTCGATAGGATTGCCCACCGCCTGATAGTCCATCTGCTTGAAGCGGGCGTATGCATTCGGAAAATAGTGCTCATACTTGGGCCCGTATTCCTTCAACAAAGCCCTCGTATCATCCTCACTTGTGGTATTGACAATAAACTGGGCATAATTCTTTCTAGCCATCTGCGGAGCGTAAGTGGCATGAAAACGCGGTGAAGAACAGCCCACAAACGAAGTGATGCCCGTCACCCTGGGGTCTTGGCGCAAAATACCGCTCAAACTGTCGGCCAACTCCGCAGTTTGTGCCAACGAGCTGCCTTCGGCCAAATGGATTTCCACTGCAAAGCTGTTTCGGTCGGCCTTAGGTAGCATCTGCACATCCAAATTCAAGAACAGAAAAACACCTAAACCTACCGCACTGACAGAAGCGAAAATGGTCAATGCCGGATGATTAAAACAAATTCTAAGTAGCTTGTTATACGTTCCTTGCAAAAAATCAAAGAATTTATCCTGCGCTTTTTCCAACTTACCGACTTTTTGATTGGGAAGCCTTCGCTTGATGAACTGGGTTGCCAAGAACGGAATCACCCATACCGCATAGAAGATGGACGCCACCAAGGCAAAGGTAATGGTCCAAGGGAAGAGCTGCACAAAATCGCCCAGCGGGCCCGTGATAATCTTGGTCATGGGGAAAAACATGCCCGAAATGGCCAAGGTTGCCAGCGACATGGGCACAAACAGCTGCATGGAGCTGGTGACCGCCGAATACCAACGGGAATGACCCTCATTCAGAAAATCAACATATCCATCGATGATGATTACCGAGTCATCTACAATTAATCCTAATACCACAATCAAAGCTGCCAATGTAACGGTATTTAATTCTATACCAAATAGATACATAAATGCAAGTGTAATAGCGGTACATACTGGCACACTGGTACTGGCCACCAATGCCGTGCGCAGAGGGAACATCATGAACATCACAAAGATGATCACCAAAATGGAAATCAGCAAGTCACGCAGGAACGACAACACCGAATCGTTCACCACCTTGGGCTGGTTAGTGATTTTATGGATTTGTACATCGGCAGGCAGCTTTTTCTGCACAGCTTGCAGGCGTTTTTCCACCTCTTTGCCGAAAGCCACAATATTGTTGCCTGGGGCCATTTCCATGGAAATAATCACCGTTCGCTCATCATCGTATTTCACGTAGCTGTCGGGTTTGGCATAACGCCTTTCAATCTTGGCAATATCGCGCAGGCGGATAACATTGCCCGTAGGATCAGCATAAATAATCTGCTCACCGATTTCGTATTCCGACTGATACGGAATGGACAAGTGCACCATGGCCTCACCAGCCTCATTCTTGACAGTACCACCAATGGTTCGAAAGCCCTGGGTGGACAATTCTACCAACAACGAACGCTGGCTAATACCATATGCAGCCAGTTTTTCTTGGTCAATCAGCACAGCGATTTCCTCGTTCTGCTGACCCAAGATTTTCAGGTTTCCCATGGAGGGAATGGTACGTAGCTGTTCATTGATTTGGTCGGCATACGATTCTAATTCACGGGGAGTACGTTCGGACGATTCCACTGCTAACAGCATGGAAGAGGTGTTGCCGAAATCGTCCACCACCACAATCTCCAGCACACCGGCTGGCAGGGAAGTCTTCTTGAACAAAGTGAGTCCATGCTTGATTTTCGACCAAACCTCATCCTTATTTTGCACACTGGTGCGCAATTCCGCAAAGATATAGACGATGCCGTTTTCCGATACCGACCGGGTTTTCTCTTTGTCAACCTCCGCGTAGGTGAAGAGAAAATTCTCCAAAGGCTTGGTCACCTGTTCCTCCACCTCCTTGGCGGAAGCACCAGGATACACGGCGGCTACCACGCCCTGACGGATGGTGAACTGCGGGAACTCGTCCTTGTTCATCTGCGTCATACTGTAAAATCCCAGCACCACCAGACAAGACATGATGAGGAACACGATCTTGTGATAGCGCATAGCGGACTGGATATGATTAGTCTTTCTTGCCATACGTAATTTCTGCTCCGGTAAATAATTTCTGTTGTCCTTCCACAATGATTGTGTCATCTTGGTGCAGGCCGTCGAGCACCAGCACCCCGTTCACCACATATTCGGTGGTAGTGATGATGCGCCGTTCCGGCTTGCCGTTGCGCACCACCCACACACTCAGTCCCTCGGGACGGGTTTGCACACAACTGGCAGGAATAACAAAACCCTCCTCATTCGGCTGGTCCACTTCTACCTTGCACACCATGCCCGGCAGTAGTTTCCGATTGCTGTTGGGCAGGGCGATTTTCACCTGATAGCTATGGGCCACAGGATTGGAACTAATGCTTTTTTCGCTTACCTTTCCTTTCAGCACCATATCATTCAAAGCAGGAATGACAATACTGGTCTCACGGCCCAGAGGCATGGAGGAAATCTCTCTTTCTGGCACGGCGAAAGTAACGAAAACCTCGCTCACATCCAGCAAAGTGACCGCTGGTTCGCCAGGCAACAGACCCACTCCAGCACGGGCATTACACTTGCCAATCACACCCGAAGTAGGCGCATATAACTCGCAATCCGACAGCTGTTTCTTGGCAATCTGTTCCAGCGAGCGGGCTTTCTCCAGATTGGTCAGCA
This sequence comes from uncultured Bacteroidales bacterium, assembly GCA_905233625.1. Taxonomy (GTDB): domain Bacteria; phylum Bacteroidota; class Bacteroidia; order Bacteroidales; family WCHB1-69; genus RUG11690. The sequence goes on from CAJOFJ010000021.1 coordinate 34,001, forward strand.
TTTCCACCCATTTCACCTCTGCCAGGCTTCCCTGGTCGTACACGATTTTCAGCCGGCGGTATGCATCTTCAGCCTGCTCCAATTGCGCTTTGGCGGAATTATAGGCATTGCGGGCAGTGGCCGTGTTGACCGTCACCAGCAGCTGACCCTCATGCACATAGTCGCCTTCGTGCACCAGCACTTTTTCCACCTTACCGCCCGCCGCAAAACTCAGCGATAGCGACAACTTCTCCTCAATCTCGCCCACGTAGGTGCGCACCATGCCGCTTCGCACCGTATCAATGGTGATGATGCTTACCTTTATGGGCTCGGACTTCTCCGCCTTTTCGCCATGTCTGCACGAGGACAACGACAATAACACGACCCCACCGATAATTAGCAGCGTCACTTTTGCAATCCAAAACTTAAAATTCATAATCTTCATTATCAATTTATCCAATAATCATCATTAGTTTTTTTCTGCCAGCAAAGTGATTTTATCGGCTTTCATGCGGATCATGTCGCCATTTTCCGGTCTGCCCATCCATTGCTCTTCCATCAGGACAATATTGTCATGAATCTGACCTTCGCCACGAGATTGAATGGTATATACATGTCCCAACTGGATAAGATCCACCACCGAGTCGGTAGAAGTAAAGCGAGTGCTGAACTCGTAAGGATTGAAGACTATGGTATTGCCCTCTACCTTGCCAGTGCAAGAGTAGGCACCGCCATTCATCTCGTTGAAAGTGACAATAACAGCCCCCTTCCCCTCTTTTTTATCTGCCATAATGTTCATCTGCCCTCTTTTAGAGGCCAAAATGCTGGTCTGGTTGCCATCGGCATCCTCAAAATTCACTACACCGGAGAGTTTGTAGCTGTAATCGCCGGTGATTTTTTTCACATCCTTGTTGCAAGATATGCAACATGTTGCTATCAGCAGCAATCCAATAAAAAACCTTGTCTTCATATTTTTTGTTTTTAAATTAATTCTTGTTGAATATCCGTCCATTCGGCCCCCATACTCATGGCCTCGTTGTTTTTCTCAATGCTACCCATGATGATATTGATCAAGAGGTTGTAGGAATCCTTATACTGGTCGTAGCGATTTTCCACGAAGAAGGCATAATTCATCCCTTGCAGTGCCATCTGGACCATATCGGCAAAGGACTGGGCAAAACGCTCGTGCGCTGTTTCAGGAAGTTTAGAGTGATGACAGCTACTTTTGCCTATACGAAAAAACAGCGAATGTTCCCACTGGTTAAACTTTTGGATAATACCTTGTTCCTCAGAGGATTGAATCAGTTCCTGAAAACGAAATTTGTTTTTCAGTGCCTGGCAGAACAAGACAGCCCCCTTAATCACCTCAGGGCGCATAATAAGGTAAAGTTTCAGCAAAACCAACGGGTGTTTGTCGCGGTTCATGGCGAAATAGCGGTTCACCTTGGCCTTGATGCTATCTATCTCTCGATGAAGGGCTTTATAGAAAATTTCCTCTTTGCTGGAGAAGTAATTATACAGGGATCGTTTGGACTTTCGGGAGCTACGGGCAATGTCATCCATGGAAGTCTTTTCCAGGCCGTAGTGACCAAACAAGGCTTCCGCCGCATCCAGCACCTGCTCTTCTGTTTCCTCTTTTTTCATCTTTTGCACATTTTTCGTTTTTACGTGCAAAAATACAAAAATATTCGATATTGAATACCGTATCGTAATTCAAAAATTTCTTTGAACTTGATTGCCCTTTTGTTATTCAGCTTGAGCTGAACCAGATCATCGCTGCTGTGGATTAAACCTGGCGAATGGCACTTGAACTTATAACACCAGACAGGCAATGACCCACCGTTCTGGCAGACCATCAAAATAATAAACCTTATCACCCCATTGGTCTTTCAGTCTAATATACTGCCCATCAATATAATACAGCACCGTTCCCCACTGGTCTTTCTGTCTGATTTTATTTCCGTCAAAATACAATAGTTTTTCACCCCATTGATCCTTCAGCCTCACCGTATTGCCATCAATGTACAACAACTTTTCTCCCCATTGGTCCTTTAACCGAACCGTATGTCCATCAAAATATACCAGCTTTTCACCCCATTGGTCTTTTTGCCTAATTGTTTGTTTTTCAATATAGTACAACTTCGTACCCCATTGATCTTTCAGTCTAACGGTAGTTTGTGCGATAATTGGAATCGCAAGAGCCAATAACAGGATGATAAAAAAAGTTTTTCTCATATATGAAGAGATTTCAACTGCAAAAGTACATAAATTTATCGAGTTAGAGATTTTTTGGTACATAGGCAAAGGAAAATTTTCCATTGAATGAGTTTTTTCATGAAATTCCTTTATTTTTGCACCAAAATTTATCAACCTTGAAAAAAATAGCCAGCCTTTTTTTAGCAGTCTGTTGCCTTGCAGCGACAGCTTTCGCACAACCCAAGCCTTTGAAGATTGCCAAGAACGCCAACCTCTTCACCTACGAAATATATGATTATGGGGAAAGCATCGACACCTCGCTCATGAAAATCGTGTTGAATTATCCTGAATATCAGATACAGTCGGAGGAAGGCACAGGACCCTTTGTGCCTGGTTATGCCCGCGAGGTCACCATTGTCAATTTGGATATGGACAGCACCTTTCAGCTGGCGAGATTCACTGGCAAAGAACAAGCGGACTGTTACAAGGTAGTCTCCGCCTTCAGTCGCAGCGACATTGCTTACGACACCGCCCGCATCGATGGACTCACCCGCTACACCTGCCACATCAACAGTAACACGTTGGAATTCTTTGTACAGGACTACCCCTACGACATCAATCCGCTGCCCTACTACGGACGGTTCAAAGGGATTGTGGTTTGTTTCAAACGCAACAACCAAACCTACCTGCAGCTGGCCAAAACGGAATTTTGGAAGAAAGTGGGCATCGTGCCATTCAGGGATGGTTATACAAACTTCCAGCGCATCACAGGCCGTGAGCTTCCCCAAATCAAGAAACAGAAACTTGTCATCACCACCCGTATTTTCGATGATGAGCAAATCTGCTGGGGCAAGCAAAATGACCATATCGAAAACTGCCCTTGGAGTCCCCTTAACATTCCTAAAGACAGTGTATTGCATTTCGCAGGCGGCACGTTGATCCTAAAAAAGGTCAGTTTGCCTAAGTTGCCCCGTCATTATCAAACTTTTGTTGAATTGCACCAGCGCAGCAACGGCGATGCTTACGATCGTACAGGCAGTGTATTCGTCATCCCGACAGGCTATTTCGGACAAACTTTCTTCGATGGCATTAACAACCATCCCGACTCATTGCCCATTATCACAGGGAAAGACGGACAAAAATACCAAGGCATAACCATGAAAAGATGGGTTGACGGAGAAGTCGTTCTATACTATCAACCACCCGTGGAGCTGATGCGCTTCTTCACGCCTTTCGGAGTAGGACATTTCAACGACCGTGTGCGAATTGACGGGTTGGAATGGGCCGATGAGACCTACTACAAGCAGGAGGTGACCGACCTCAGCGGTTATCTACAGAGCGAAGAAGTCATTATTGGCGTTTGGATTGGTAATTATGATGGTGGTGGGCACAAAGTGACCCTTGACATCAAATCATATCCGGGTAGCGACCGTTGGGACGATAGCAGTTGGGAAGGGGACGACGAAATTTGCAAATCGCTGTTCAATACTTGCAATGTATTGGAAATGGCTGGACAAAACTACGGTAAAATTTTCGGCACCGACAGTCTGACCATAGATGTTTACATTCCCGAAGCCAAAAGTGCACGCCTGCGCTACATCAGTACCGGCCATGGTGGCTGGGACGATGGCGACGAGTTCACGCCCAAAACCAACACCATCTTGATTGATGGGAAACCTGCATTCACATACACTCCTTGGCGTTGCGACTGTGGCCGCTATCGCGAATGGAACCCCGTAAGCGGTAATTTCTGGAACGGCATGTCGAGCAGCGACTACTCCCGTAGCGGCTGGTGCCCCGGCACCGCCACACAGCCCGTCTATTTCGACCTCAGCGGTTTGGAGCCGGGTAATCATACCATTACCATAGCCATCCCCCAAGGCGAACCCCTGGGCGGCAGCTTCAGCCACTGGTCGGTAAGTGGGGTGCTGCTGATAGAGCAATGAGCCTTGAGCGATGAGCTGTGAGCTATGAGCTATGAGCTGTAACAATGCATGTGTAGGGACGCATCGAATGCGTCCGTACGCGCACCCGCATCACGTGTACATATCCTGTAGCACCTTGTAGGGCTGTCGTATCACGGCAGCCGTAACGGATTCAGCAGTCCGCACATCGCCATGACACTGAGTGTGTGGGACAAATTCACTTCTTAATATTTCCAAATTTACAGAACTGGCCCTCACACTCTGGGCACAATTCCATAACATTCATCTTTCCATTTTGCACCTTTTCGCACAATTTTGTCTACTTTTTTGACCCAAAATTGTAATTTATCAAATTATTGATTTATAATAAATTACAATATTCACACTATTGATTTTATAGTTTTGATGTTGTAAATTTGCGAACATCAAAAAGCACTTACAGTGGAAAAGAAAAAATTTTAGTAAGTTGTAATATATTGAAACTTTTTGTATTTTTGCCGATGGAAAGAAAAATAATTACCTATGGAAACTACTTTAGTTCATTTTTAAAAACACTAAGTGAAGATGTCCGACGAAAAATAGATTATGTATTGGATATGTTGAAGACCGTGAGGAGACTCAACTCCAAGTTCGTCAAACCGATAAGAGAAGGGATTTTTGAATTAAGAATAGAATGGGAAGGTGACATATACCGGGTTTTCTTCATCTTTGATGAAGGTAACATCATCGTTCTTTTTAATGGATTTCAAAAGAAAACTAGGAAAACCCCAACTTCAGAGATAGAAAAAGCAATAACAATAAAAAAAGAGTACTATGAATACAAAAGAGAACAAAATAAAAAGCTATGACATTATTCTTGACGAACGATATGGTGCCGTTGGCACTCCTGAAAGGGAGAATTTCCGAAAAGAAGCCTACGCATATTACATGGGACAAGTAATACGCGAAGCCCGACGGGAGGAGAAGATAACCCAGTCAGAATTAGGCAAGCGGATTGGTGCCAATAAAAGCTACATATCAAGAGTCGAAAACGGACTCATCGATCCCACCATTTCAACCATATACAGCATTATTACTGCCTTGGGATTGAGAATTGAGATTGTGCAACCTGTCAGTTAACATAAGCGACCACAGTCAGCCATGTTTGCTTTGCCAAAGGTACAAAATGTCTGTGTTACTACCCCGCCCTCCGGGCACCCCTTCTAAAAGAAGGGGAATTACATGTCTCCCCACTTGTTATACCAGGACCTGCAAGCCACTGGCCTACACATCGCTATGACGTCACGTGCGAATACTAGACCGATTGAAAAGTAACGGAAAAAGATATGTATTTTTTCAGTATTTTTGCAGTTTAATTCCATTTAACGTAATAATGACCGCTTTCCAACAGCCTATCACCATCAACGGCAACGTTTTCTTCGCCTCCGATTTCCATCTGGGGGCACCGAATCGTGAGGAAAGTGACCGCCGTGAGCGGAAAATCATCAGCTGGTTCAACCAAATCCAAGACCAATGCACCCACCTGTTTCTTTTGGGTGACATCTTCGACTACTGGTTCGAGTACAAGGATGTAGTGCCCCGCGGCTACTACCTGCTTTTCGCCAAACTGCACGAAATGCACGAAAAAGGCGTGGTCATATACTACTTCACCGGCAACCACGATATGTGGGTGCAAGATTATTTCAGCACCGAATTTGGCGCCATTGTCTTCAAACAGCAACAGGCCTTTGTCATCAACGGAAAGAGATGCATGGTAGGACACGGCGACGGTCTGGGTCCCAAAGACCATGGCTACAAATTCATCAAGGCAGTCTTCGCCTTCCGTCCCAATCGCGTGCTATACAGCTGCCTTCATCCACGCCAAAGCTTCGCCATCGCCCGTTTCTTTTCCCGCAAAAGCCGCGCCATGACTTCTGCCGAGGAAGAACATTACATGGGAGATGACAAAGAATATATCGTTCTATATTGTAAGGAAGTAATTAAAAATGAAGACATTGACTACTTCATTTATGGCCATCGGCACCTGATGATAGAGAAAAACATCGGTGACAAGGCTGTCTATTTCAACATCGGTGATTGGATTAGACATTACAGTTATTTGGAATTTCCGCAGGACGGGAAACCCCTGCTGAAAACCTATTCTACTAACCCCGATTAACAGCTTGAAAAGCATGGAAAATACTACACATAGAGCGGGATTTGTCAACCTTATCGGCAATCCTAACGTAGGAAAAAGCACCCTGATGAACCGACTGGTGGGCGAAAGCCTGTCTATTATCACCGCTAAGGCACAAACCACCCGCCACCGCATCAAGGGCATCGTCAACGGCGACGACTTTCAGATTGTCTATTCCGACCTGCCTGGCATCCTTACTCCCGCTTACAAAATGCAGGAGATGATGATGCGCTTCGTCACCGAATCGCTTAAAGACGCGGACGTGATTCTGTACCTTGTGGAGTGCGGCGAAACACATTATAATCAGGAAATTATTGACAAACTCAATGTGATGGAACTGCCCATCATATTGGTCATCAACAAAATAGACAAGTCTACACCCGAACAAATTGAAGCGACGAAACTGCATTGGCAGCAACTATTGCCCAAAGCCGATGTTGTGGAAATTTCGGCCAGAGATGACAAAAACATCCCTGATTTGGTAGAGAAAATCAAGAAAAATCTGCCCATTTCTCCCGCCTATTTTCCCAAAGACGAGCTCACCGACCGCCCCACTCGCTTCTTCGTGTCAGAAATCATCCGTGAAAAGTTATTATTGCTCTACAAAAAGGAAATTCCTTACAGCGTGGAAGTGGTCATTGAAAGTTTCAAGGAAGAAGAAGAACTCATCCGCATCGGAGCTATGCTGTACGTGGAGCGAGAAACCCAAAAAGCCATCATTATCGGAAGCAAAGGTACAGCCATCAAACGCCTGGGCATGGAAGCCCGCACAGCCATTGAGGAGTTCTTAGGCAAGCATATCTATCTGGACATCTCTGTCAAAGTGCTGAAAGACTGGCGCAACAGCGACCTACTGATGAAACGCTTCGGGTATTACGAAGGAGATTAATCCCACAAGGGGAGTCTTACGCTTTGCGTTCGAGGGGAGTCTCGGGCTATGCCCTCAAGGGGAGTCTCGCACTTCGTGCTCGAGGGGAGTTATGCTTCGCATAAAGGACGTTTGTCCAACTACAAAACTAACCTTCTAACCAATCATGAAATACGTCTCGGGATACGTGTGTCTCGACTCCTTGTTGCGTTGTCCCAATGCGTAAGCAATGGTCAAAGTGCCGATACGCCCGATATACATGTCAACAATCAGTACCCATTTTCCCGGATCCGAGAATGCGGTCTGCACATTGGTGGACAAACCGCAAGTGGTAAAGGCCGAGATGGACTCGAACATGATATTGATCAAATTGGTCTCGGGCTCTAACAATGCCAGCACAAAAACGGAAGAGAAAATAATACCAACTGACAGTACCACAATAGAATAGGCCTTATCTACCAAATTGAACGGTATCGTTTTCTTGTCAAATTCGATATGCTGTTTTCCCTTGATAGTAGCCATCACCGACTTGATCAGCACAAAGAAAGTGGTGGTTTTGATACCGCCGCCAGTAGATCCCGGGGACGCTCCGATGAAGATGATGAGCATCACCAACAACATACCCGGTATTGAAATCGCGTTGACATCAATGATATTGAAACCCGCCGTTCGTCCTGAAATAATCTGGAACATACTGGCGAAAATCTTGTCCACCAGCGTATTTTTTGCCGCCAGCGAATGACGATATTCCAAAGCAAAAAACAGCAAAGTACCCACAACAATAATGCCGAAAGTGGTCAACAATACAATCTTGGTACCTGTCGAAAGCTTCTTCCAACGGTATTTTTTTCTTTCCCGTATCACCGCTGGACTGAAAAACTCACTGATGGTGACAAAACCGATACCCCCGAAGAAAACCAATATCATGATAATGGTTTGCGGGAAGAAACTGTTGCAAATTTGTGCGTCATTAAAGCTGGCATCCCAGAGGGCAAAACCCGCATTGTTGAAGGCCGACACCGCATGGAATAGCGAGTAAAAGAACGTGGTACTCGTGCCATCAAAGAAACCCGTGGTACGCCAGTACATATAAAACATCAGTACCCCTGAAGCCTCTATGATAATCGTAAACAGGATAATTTGTCGCAAGAGAGAAAAAGAATCAGACAATTTGTTGGCCGACACCATATCTCTCACCATGTATTGATAGCGCAAACCCACGAAAGAACGGGACAAAAAAGTAGTAAAGAATGTTGCAAACGAGAGAATACTCATACCGCCCAACTGCACCAGAATCATAATGACCACCTGACCCTGAAAGGTAAAATCATGCGCGGTACTCAACACCGTCAACCCCGTGACACAACTGGCACTGGTTGCGGTGAAAAGAGCATCCGTGAAAGAGATGGGATGCGTGGTCATACGCGGCAGCACCAACAAAATAGTACCCAACACTATCAGGATGAAGAATGAGGACATCAGGAGAAAAGGCGGGCTGACGTTAAACTTTCCCAACAGCGTACTCGCTTTGGAAAATTCTATCAGCATGATAATGAAGAAATACAGCTGGATACATAGGATATAAGCATTCTCATACTCACTGAAATTAAACACATCCCAGCCAAAAAGCCCGTACAATAAAAGATGTATAAGCAAAATGGCAATGATGATACATTCAAACCATGATTTTTGGATGTATTCGAGCTTGTGCAGCGAATAGAACATCAACAGGAAGTACTTGAAAATATAGAATGCAAGGCTGAAATATACCAGGCCTCGGATAAAAGAAATGGTAGAGGGTCTGAGGTAGCAACCATGGTAGATGATAATGGCCGCAATGGTAACCACCGAAACGATAAAACTGAGAATATGCATCGTATTGATAACCGGACGTTTCCGATTAACAATATGCAAATTCACTTTGGTTTTTATCTTCTTTCCGAGTAGCGTATCGACCATGGGTCTTTTTTATTGATTGATCTTGATGAAGTTCTCGATGTCGCGCGACTTGCCAAACAACACAAACACATCTTTCTCTTTTATCTGGGTAGTGTTTTCCGGCACACCGACAATATGCTCCGCCTGACCGATTTTGTCCTCCACAAGCTCTTCGAAAGCGCGGCGGATGGTAATCAAACTCAGGTGGTGGTTGTCGCGGAAGTTGATGTCACCGATGGTCAGTCCCACCAGTCGTTGCGGGGTCAGAATCTCGGCGATTCGATATTCGTCGGGCAGCTGCAGGTACGACAGCATGCTGGGATTCATCAGACGTTCGGCAAAAAGTTTTCCGATCTCGTCTTCCGGCGACAGGAACTCGGTGATGCCCATCTTGCCAAGGATGATACGTTGACTTTCGCCCATGGAACGACAGATAATGCGCTTCACATTAAGGTCGAGCAAATTGGCGGCGCAGAGCAAACGTTTGACGAAATCGTTGCCGATGGTGACAATCACAGCATCAAATTCCTGAATATTCTCACCTATCAGGGCACGTTTGTTGGTAGCATCAATACATACCGAGTAGGCCACATCCTCGGAAATATCCTGCACCACGTTGATATCGGAATCTATAACAAGCACCTCGGCACCCTTTTCAGACAAGGCAGTGGCAATAGCTGAACCAAAATGGCCGGCACCGATGATGGCGAATTTCTCATTTGACATAATGACACTTTTTAAAATTCGGCGGCAAAGATAACAATTTTTTTTATTTGGTTGAAGATAAAGAAAAATGAAGTAACTTTGCAGCCGCAAAAAAGGCCCTGTAGTTCAATGGATAGAACGGAGGTTTCCTAAACCTGAGATTTGGGTTCGATTCCCAGCGGGGCTACAACCAAACTGAAAGTTGAAAACTGAAAACTGAAAGTTGAAAATTGAGGATTAAGAATTAAAATTGTGGGGTTCGCATACGTGTTTATGTTACTACCCCGGCCTACGGCCACCCCTTCTAAAAGAAGGGGAATTTACAATTCTTAATCCTCAATCCTTTTTGTAGCCTTGCAACATGCTTTTAGAATGGCAGGTCATCGGTTTCGGGCGGGAAATTCTCTTCCACAGGGGGCTGGGGAACCACCGGCGCCGACACGGCAGAGGTCATGTTCGCCACTTTCTGCTCCGTCTCGTCCGACTTACTGCTTAGCATCGTAAAAGTGGATGCTTCAATTTCCGTAATGTAACGTTTCGAGCCGTTATCGTCCCAGCTGCGGGTACGGAGTTTGCCCTCCACATAAATCATTTTGCCCTTGACAAGGTACTTTTCGGCATTCTCTGCCAAATTGCGCCAACAGACAATGTTGTGCCATTCGGTCATTTCCACTCGGTTACCGTCCTTGTCCTTACGGTACTCGGAGGTAGCCAAAGTGAAATTGGCCTTCTTGACACCTCCTTCAAATGCGCGGACTTCGGGATCCTTGCCCAAACGTCCTACTAAAATAACTTTGTTTACTCCAGACATATCATTTAGTTTTTAAATTCACTGCAAAGATACAAATAATTTTAATATGTTTTATAATTGTTGATAAAAATATTTATATTATTTTTACAATTATAATTATCTGTTTTTGGGTTTATACCCTGATTTATTCAGAATAGTTTGTGAATCTGTGTCTTGCATCAACATTTGAAGACTCACTTCCGGATTATTTTCCATATATGCCTGCACAATTTTCCAACCGATAAAAGCTCCCATACGGCCTGGTGAGTCATTGGTGAAGGGTTTGGTGAAAGGCGTATCACCCACAAATTGGCGGATAATCTCATTCTGTTTGGAAAAAAGATAGTCCTTCTCTATGATATAAGCCCACACTTTTCCCTGATTATTCACCGCCCACTCATATTTTTCAGGAGTATATTCTATCACCTCCATTTCTGCCTTGTCAGGAAACATCATTTCCGTGAAATACAATCTCTTACCTTCCAAAACCATGTTATCCAACAAAGACACTGCCGCTTTTTGTGGCAGATGTTTATAAACCAATGCTTTGGAAAAGCACTCTGTGGCAACATACTTTTTTTCACAACGCTGTGAAATGAACAAAGGCATGCCGATTTGGGAATAATACTTGTAATCCTTACCCAAATACATATCCAGATGGATGAATATATCATCGCCATAGCCATATATGGTTGGCATATCGGTATTCAGTCCTGGCACCAGCGAGTAGAACGACGGCACCGAATTCTCTGGAAAATAGGTCAAATAATATCCCAACGCCTTATTCAGCTCTGATTCAACATCTTTCATATCAGAAAACTGAAGCATCACCTCATCATAAATTTCACGGATAAGAGGATCGGAAATATATGCCTTAAGCTGATACATCATTTCCTGATTATTCCACACCCCATCCTCAATCAGCAAAGAAGGATACTCTTTGGCAATCCGTTGCAGACCCTCGGTCAAGTGCTCGGGATCCAGCGAGAAAAGGTCCTTCTCGTACCTTTTGATATGCACATCAACCTGACGCTCCGCCTTGCGGAGTTCCGCCGCGGACACATCACCCTTACGGCTGTTATCAGTACTGTTAGCACTGCGGTGATGCCAGAGCACAATCCCCAACGCCATGAGCAGCAATATGCCGATGGCTATTACAAAAATCAGTTTTTTTTTCATCTTATTCGATGCCTGCCATGTGTTTCATGAACTGGATTCTGAAATAAGAATCGGGATTCTCCACTTTCTTGTAACTCATCAGTCCACGGAACTCATCCACTGAATTATAGCCGTGTTTCTCCATCCAATCCTTCATTTCAATCAGCATGGTTGAACCATAGCCAATGCCTTTCTGATAGAAAACGGAAGCAGCCTGCACGCTGTTGGCTCCAGCTAACAGGAGTTTAATCAATCCTTTGCTATCGTGCACACCCGTCGTAGCCGACAAATCGCAACGCAAATTGCCGCTCAGCAAACCTGTCCAACGCAAGGTGTTACTCAGCTCATACTCATTGCCCAAACTATTGGTGGATGAAAACTCCAGCTTGTCGATATTGATATCTGGTGCGTGGAAACGATTGAAAATTACCAGCGAACTGATACCCGTATAGGACAATTTCTGTAAGAAATGCGCCATGTCGGTGAAATAAGTGGAAACCTTCAATGCGAAGGGGATAGTAATGGTATTTTTCAGATTCTCTACCAATTCTAAATATGAATCATAATAGAAATCCGCATCGTGCTCAAAACTTGCAGGAAGAATGAAATAATTGATTTCCAATGCCTTGGCACCAGCATCCTGAATCATCTTGGCATATTTGGTCCAGCCGGAAGGAGTAGCGCAGTTCACACTGGCAATCACCGGAATGGACAATTTCTCGGTGGCATTTTTAATCAAATCCAGATACTTGGAAGAAGAAGCCATTTCCTGGTAATGCGTCATATAGTCGTAAGCCTGACGATACATCAAGGCGGTTTCGTCATCTACCACGGCATTCACCTCGTGGCGGATTTCCTCCTCGAAAATGGATTTCAGCACCACAGCGCCGAAACCGGCTTCCTCAGCCTGCTGGAGTTTGTCAATATCTTTAGTCAGCGCGCAACTGCCCAGAATCAACGGGCTGCGCAATTTGAATCCCATGTATTTTACAGAAAGGTCAACCATAATTTTGTGTTTATTTGTTGAATTGTTTATTTGTTTATGCGTTAAGGCGTGGAGACGCTCACTTCGTTCGCTCGGGGAGACACTCGCTTCGCTCGTTCGTTAAGTCGTTCATTTCATTCACTCGGTTATACGATATCGTCTTCCTGTCTATCCGTCTCCACGTCTAACCGTCTTCCCTTCCCGTCTTATCGAAGATTTAGGGCAAAGTCAAAAGTACTGCCGGGTTTGATTTCACGGGGAGCCTTGCCGAATTTCAGCACACGCATCGGGCGCTCGCCTTTCAGCGTGATACGGTCATTCTCCACCCATAATGCCGTGGCTTCACGCAATCCGGCAACCGTAATCTCCTGATTCACTGCCAAAAATTCCTCAATTCTCACCTGACGGGTTTCGCCACCATGACGGATAGCGTCGTTAATTTTTTCAGGATACGGATCAATGTAGTGAGGATTGATTTGGAAAGGAACGAAATCGAAGCACTGGAAACTTTCGGGCATCACCACAGGCATATCGTTGGTCGTGCGCAGGGTCGGGCAAGCCACATTGGAACCTGCACTCCAACCCAGGAAAGGCGTGCCTTCCAGCACTTTGCGACGTACCGGCTCAATCAGTCCGTACTTGTGGATTTCGGCCACCAAGTGGAAAGTATTGCCGCCACCCACCATGATAACATCCGCTTTGTTGACCGCTTCCACGGGATTTTTGGCTTTGTGGATAGACGTCACCTTGAAACCGAATTCTTTGAACACATTCTGTACACGTTCAGTATAAGCATCGTAGCTGGCAGGATAAGCTTTGCCACCGATATTGATGCCTGCGTAAGGGAAGAAAAGGATATTTTTCTTCTCGTTTTTCAAAAATTCCGCAATCAAGGGCATGCACCAGCCCAAGTATTTTTCTTTATAATTCGTGGAATTGCTGATCAGTAAGAGTTTCATGACAATATTCTTTTTAGGGTTAAGGGTGCAAAGATACAAAAAATAATTAGCAAATGAACAAATTAGTTCATTAGCAAATTCATCAGTGTACAAATTGGTTAATGTGCCAATCATTTTTTACGTATCTTTGCTCACTGATTTTTATCCTTAAAAACAATATTTATGAAAAGATTCTTTTACCTTTTAGCGATAGCTTTGCTGCTGGTGGCATGCGGAAACAAAGGACAGCAAACAAAAATGATTGAAACAGAGGTGCCGGAGCGACCGGCCGGACAGAGCGATGTGCTGCGGTATTTTCAAGAGGTGGAGGCATGTCTGATGAGAATGTCCGCATTTATTTGTAATTCGTAGATACGAAGTATTTCCTGTTTATACAACAAAAAAAGGCACAACCATGCGGCTGTGCCTTTTCAACAACTTTAATTACACAAATCTCCACATATAAGGTAGGGACGCGCCATGGCACGTCTCTACAACAATGTGTTATTTTTTGACAATCTTCGTCATCTGGGAACCTATCTGAAGCATATACATACCCGCAGGATAGGACTGCATATCAAGCTGGAAATAAGTATCCTGCGTCATACCACTCCAAATCTGCTGACCCGTAGCATTGAACAATGAAATGGGCTCATTAATCGTCACAGTGCTTATATTCAGCACATTCTGGCAGGGGTTCGGATAAGCCATAAAGCTAATTTCCTGCTGATATTCATTAACAGCTGAAGGAGTAGGAGTCCAACCATTCATCACAGCCACACCACTCAAATCAAAACCACTGGTGTGAAATGCTGTCGGATATGGATCATTAATGATATGACCATTTTTATCGGTAGTTCCAACCATGGGATTGATGCTACCCACTACATCCACAACACGAACATGGGTTACGTTGTTGATATCCAGGTTGCTATAGCCAGCCAGCTCTTCCAAATCGAAAGGAGTACCCCAACCCACTTTGTATTTGCCAGCCAGATTGTGCAAATTGGTCGCATCTAATGCACCGCCATTACCAATTTGCTGTGTAGTTTGAGTGTTAGAAACTGAGGGGAAACGATAATAATGCTCACCATCTGAACTTACTTCCACAAATGCCAGTTCAAGGAAAGTATGGTTCAAAGCATTTTCAAACACAGCGAAATCATAGCCTTCGCCATTGGTGATAGGCATACCAAAAGTCAGAACCGCATAACCGGCATCACCCAAGCTTACCACACCTTCGCCAGTGGAATTGCTTGAAGGTCCAACACCATCATTATCAGTTCCATAGCTGGCATAAGTGGTAGCAGAGTCAATACATTGATAACCGCGAGTTATTACGCAGGAAGTAGCCCAACCTAAAATGGAAGGATTGTCAAATTTGATGGCTTGGCAGCCTGTTGATTCAGCAATACCATCGAAATGCTCGGTGGACAAAGTAGGCAGGTCAACCGGCTGGATAGGAGTGGTCCAAGTATATGTCCAATTGGCGTCAACAGCATCAGCACAACCCGAATCACCAAATTTAATAACATCTCCGTTCTGAGCTGTCTGTTGGTTAACTCCTAACATGGCGCCTACACCATTAACATTGTACATCCAATAACCGGTAGAAGTGTAATTATCATGTGTTCCATCAGCAAAAGTAATATTGGAGATATAACCATTTTCCTCTCCATCAAAATTTACACGAGAATCATACAATTCAATAGTATGTATAATATCAGCGACAACGGCGTTTGTGCCCGTAAAGCGAACACCCCAAGCCATTGCTTGAGAAGGGTTGCACCAGTTGACAGCAACCACAACCTCATTGTCGCCATTACCTACCCAATAAATAATATTGTCAGAGGAAATAGTGGCGTCAACAAGTTCATCACCTTGAGGAGCAGGGACGGGAGTGACAGGGGTAACCCAAGCCATACTCATCGGGTAAAGCACACCGCCCCAATCCATGAAGTCATAACCGATACCCACAGCGATATCACCCCATTTGCTGAAATCGCCATCGTGCAGTTGCGCATTGATACCAGCGGACTGGTTGCCATTGACATTATTGCTCCAATAGCTATTGGCTGTCAGACGGAGGGTGTCATTATTATCAGTGACAAAGAACAATTCATCCAGCATACTTGCACCAGAATAGCTGAAACGAGGATCAGCGACAGCCATGGAATCCAAAGCCTGCGCATTGGTAATATATGCGCCATCGAATCTCACACCCCAAGCCAAACAGGTGTCAGGATCAGCCCAGTTGATGGCCATGATAATTTCATTGCTACCAGTACCTACCCAATACAGAATGTCAGCAGCATCAATTGTAGCATCTTCAGGATGTTCCTCACCATTAGGATCACTAACAGGAACAACAGGTGTAGTCCAAATAAAATTCCAAAAGTCATCATGGATTCCACACATCTCATCACCGAATTTGATATAATCGCCATCATATACATACTGTGATTCTATACCCATAGCGCTTCCACCATTCACGTTATACATGAAGTAGTCGCCTTGCAATGACAAATCATAAATTCCATCCCAATACGTGATGTCATTCACAAATCCGCTTGATGCATCATAATCAAAGCGGTCGTCATATTCCCAGATGGTATCCAGAATGTCAGCTACCGTAATATTGTTACCATTGAAATGCACGCCCCAGGCCATGGCGATGGCGGTGTCGCACCAGTTGACGACAAAAACAACATCATTGTCACCTTCACCCACCCAATACAAAATATCATCAGGATCAATTGTGGCATCTACAGCAGTAGGCGCAGTGGGATCCACGGGGTAATAAATGTTAGTGGTGGGAAGAGAGCAGTCACCGTATTCACACAATTCAAAATAGTCACCATTTGAGAGAGGAGTGTTTTGACTTCCTGATGGCCATGATCCATTAAGATTATACATCAACATTCCTGATTCAATAAGGCAGTTAAGTGTACCATTGTTATAACCGATTTCCTCAATCCATGAAGTGAAAACAAAATGGAAATTGGGATCCGCTGCATTGATAGCATTCAACATATCCAAAATCGTGGCTGTTCCATCAAAACGATAACCGTATGCAATACCCACAGCGGGATTGGCGCAAAAGAAGAAGGCGGCCACCACTTCGTTGCTGCCACTGCCTACCCAGAACTGGATGTTTGCGGCTGGCACATCGGTCACATTCCTAGAGGGCTGCATTGTGCGCATCATTTCCCTCATTTGCTCATTTTGAGCTGAAAGCGTAAAGCTTGCCAACACAAGCAAAAAGAATAAAATTTTTTTCATAAGCATACTATTTTTAAGTTATACAATAAAAATTTCGTGCCTATGCTTTGGGAAAGGATACAAAGAGATTCTTTGATTATAAATCTTTTATGTGTAAGCCTACCTCCCGAAGCTGTTCACTTTGTGGTTCTTCGGCAGGTTTTCTGACTTGTTTCACCTGGAACATCGCCTTCCCATTGATATGCTCAACAGTGGCTTGCGGAGTGTTCCCGGTTCGCTGAAACTTACAGCAGCGGGTACTGTACAGGATTCTCACCTGTTTCCCTCTCACGATTTTCATAACGAAAACCGCTCACCGAAAAATCGACGGCAAAAATACGAAAATTTTCAATTAGCAAATTAGTTAATGTGCTAATGTGCCAATAAAAAAAGACACGGCGTTTGACCGTATCTTTTTCTTATAAAATTTGTATGTACCTTTATTGGCTTAATCGTCAATGCCGATAAGCATATACTGGCTGTTGAAATACAAATCCAAACCATTGCTCAGTTCAGCATTCCAGTTGGTACGTTTCTTGCACCATTCTGTCACAAAGGCTCCCGGATAATTGTTGTTTATATAGGTTATTACCTGTGTGGGAATAATTCCGTCAGGCACTTTGCTATGGTTGCAGTCCACTTTTTTCAGTGCTCCGGTTTTGTCAAATTCCACCTTGGTGCCATTGTTGAAATATACCTCATACTCAAAGCCGTATGATTCCTCATCAATTTTCACATAAGACACATTTGCTTTTGAAAAATATGTCGTGATAAAAGTCTGTGAACTCTGGGGAAGCTGGTCAAAAGTAATCATACGATCCTGGGCCACTGCGCTCAAAGTGCAAAGCAAAATCATGCTTGCTACAAAAAGGACTTTTTTCATAATAAAAAGGATTAAGGTTTATACTTTAATGTATCTTTTTTGCTGATTAGTCGGCATATATAAAGTTTCCGCTTTTATCAAATTTCAGTTCCAAGTCATTGCTCAATTCCACCTCATACTCCCGACGTTCCTGCTTGATTTTCACGACAAAGCAAAGAGGAAAGTTAGTAGTGACATAGGTCTGGATAGGCATCGGAATAATGCCTTCCGGCACAGGTCTCATCTGGCAATCCACTTCGTGCCATTTTCCGGAATGACGAAACTCAAGACTGGTTCCATCCATAAGATAAACATCATATTTGAAACCGTCTCTTTCCACAGAAAGAACATTCGTGCCCGGGAAATTCTGAGTCAGGAAGACCTGCGCTTGCTGTGGCAATTTGCTGGCAGGGATATGACGATCGCATGATACAAATGTAAATAGGGTAAATATACCCACTAAGAAAAGGAGTGTTTTTTTCATTTTTTTAATTTTTATTATTATGCTCGTTTATCATTTAACGGAGAAATACCTTCTCGTCATCTTATTGAATTACAAAAATACAATTATTTTCAAAAACACGTAACAATTTTCTCCAACCAAATTCGATCTGTCTCATCAAACGTGTTCAGTTTCTCGCTGTCAATATCCAGAACCGCCACTATCTCATCGTTTTTCCATACAGGGACCACAATCTCGCTTTTGGAAGCACTGCTACAGGCAATATGTCCTTTGAACTGCTCCACGTCAGGCACCACAATACTGCGCTTCTCCTGCCACGCCGTGCCACAAACCCCGCGTCCGTATGCAATTCTTGTACAAGCAATGGGTCCTTGGAATGGTCCCAACACCAGCTCTTGCCCCATCACACGGTAGAAGCCTGTCCACCAAAAATGGAAAGTCTCGTGAATCATGGCTGCCACATTGGCCATCACGGCAACCTCGTCCTTCTCCCCGTCTATCAGGGCCTGCACCTGTTTGTACAGCAATTCGTATGTTTTCTCTTTATCCGTTGTCATTTCTTCGTGATAAAATCAAAGTTTCAAAAAAACAGGGCAAAAATACATATAATTTATTTCTTGGGATAACAGCTTCCTATAAATTATTTTGCTAATTTTGCAGAAAAATCTGTTCATCATGTCAAGAAACGAAAAAGAGCTGCAAGGCGTGACGCTTTTGGGCAACCAGCAAACGAAATATCAATACGAATATACTCCGGAAATTTTGGAAACTTTTGAGAACAAACATCCTGAAAATGAATACCTTGTCACTTTAGATTGCCCGGAGTTCACCTCACTGTGCCCCAAGACGGGACAGCCCGATTTCGGACATATCATCATCAATTACATTCCACGGGTTCAGATGGTGGAGAGCAAAAGTTTGAAACTGTATCTTTTCAGCTTTCGCAATCACGGCGACTTTCATGAGGACTGCGTCAACATCATTCTGAAAGACCTGGTCAAACTGATGGACCCCAAATACATTGAGGTGATTGGGCTTTTCAATCCCCGTGGTGGCATCTCCATCAAGCCTTTCGCCAACTATGGCGATACCGACCATCAGGACATGGTGCGCCAACGATTATTGGCCAGTTTCCCCAATCACTAAAAGAGCAGCCTGAAACTAATTATTGATGTACCTCAACAAATTTTCCTTATCGCTGGCAAAAGTCAACACCTCTGCACATTCGTAATAATTTTGTTGATCAACGCAATAGGCATAAGCGTATTTCAAGAATGTAAGCTTATTACTGTCGAAAGAGAAACTTTCGGCCAGACGCTTGATTTGATGAGCTGCCATACGGTTATTGGAAACCATCGTCTTGGCCAAACTCAAACGAGTATCGTCAAAAGACTCTTTCTTTAGTGTATTATACATCCTTTCCACCTCCTCGAAAGTGCAGACATAGGGAGTTTGCACCTGCGGATTCATAGGCTGAGGCTGCGAGGGCATCAGTTCCAACATTCCATTCATCGAATTATACGAAACAAAAAAATTCTCCATCAGCATGTTAGGCTGATACCTCACCATGGTAATCTTATCAGCAGGACGTTTCAGCACAATATAAATATCGTGAGGTTGAGGAGTAAGATTCTGGACAAGAACGTATGAAGAAGCCTTTCGGTTCACAATATCACCATCCACATACACCACAAACGTCTCCCCATGTGCAGCTGTAAAAGCAATGGAATGGGTAAACTGCGCCGGATGATGCGGATTGGGAGTATGATGCTGATGTGGATTCGGAGCACTTTGATGCTGGGGATTATGATGGTTACCCCCTGGTTGCGCTATTAAGCATGGAGACAACAGAATAGCTATTGCAATGATGATAAGTTTTCTCATAGTAGTGAATTAATTTTATTATGCAAAAGTAGCAAAAGTATAAATATAAAACGAAATTATCCCTTCAAAGTTTAAAGAGATAATTTCGTTTATTTCAAACAATAATGATTAATCCCCCTCTTCCAGTATAAATAATTCCTCTACCGTCTTACCGAAATATTGGGCCATTTTCAACGCAAGGAGTGTACTGGGAACATACTTGCCTAATTCTATGGAGTTTACCGCCTGACGGGTTACCCCAATTTTTTCCGCTAATTCGCCCTGCGTGATATTCATCTCCGCACGAGCCACTTTAATCCTATTTTTCATGACGCAAGGAACGTTTATTAAGATACAAACGAAGGTAAAAACAAAAAATGAACACATAAAGAATGGAGAAGATGTTAATGGTCATCACCCACAAGAAAGGAAAGCCCCATACAAAAATCAGACAAAACAACACG
>CAJOFJ010000022.1 GCA_905233625.1 uncultured Bacteroidales bacterium
TGTAAGTCTGGAGCTTCCGCATTCTTTATATCGCTCTACCACTTCAAGCCGTTCTTCGTTTGAGTGTGTTTTTCTCTTCATGCTGGACTCTTTTTTTTAATGTCCAACTTTTGGGGTGCAATACATAGCGCAGTATGGGGACCGGAGAACACAACCTCACACACCCAGCAGCCTCAAAGAGGCGACATCTCAATAACCCCATACAAGCATAGCGCAGTATGGGGGCCGGAGAACACAACCTCACACACCCAGCAGCCTCGAAGAGGCGACATCTCAACAACCCCATACAAGCATAGCGCAGTATGGGGCACAGCAAACCATATAACCCACAAAATAAACAATTATGACAGCAATGGAAACCGCGGCAATAGTACCGCAAGAAGAACAAAAGAACGCAGAAATGCAAAACGAACAAAACTTTCAAAACAAAACAAGAATGAAAAATGAGCCGAAACCGAATCGCAGCGACCGCTTGCTACTGAAAATTATTATCATCGGCCTGTTAAGCCTCCTCCTACTGATTCCACAACAATTCATCATGAGACTGATTAGTGAGCGATATAAGACCTCCTCGGAAGCGGAAAGGGAAGTCAGCCAGCTCTGGAGCAAACCCCAACGCATTACTGGACCTGTAATCCGAATTCCCGCCAAAAGCAGCAACGACAATGACGTCTATCTGCTCCCCGAAATGTTGCAAATAAAAGGCGATGTGAAGACAGAAACACGTCATCGAAGCATCTTTGATGTAACGGTTTACACCGCAGACCTGGACATCAATGGCAACTTTATCATGCCCAATCTGTCAGCCTTTGCAGATTCTGTCTATGACATTCCTAAAGCGGAAATATTGATTGCGCTGAATGATTTCCGTGGACTGACGGAGAATATCACCATCAAACTTGACGACAAAAACTATGCGATGAAATCCAACAAGGACGAGGAAATGGGCTCTGTACTGTGTTGCCGCATCCCACTGTCTATCATGCAAGACGGACAGCAGGCAAACTATTCAGTGAAGCTACCGATAAAGGGATCCGAATCGCTGATGTTCCTGCCATTGGGCAACAGCACAGAAGTACAACTGACTTCCGACTGCACGTCGCCAAGCTTCCAAGGCAATTTCCTGCCCCTCACCCAAACAGTAAGCGCCCAGGGATTCACCGCGACATGGAAGATTTTGTCCATCAACCGCGACTTCTCGCAGATGGTCACAAGATGGAACGAAAGCGGCAACGGTCCGCGTTGTGTCAACATGAGTGAGAACGAGTTTGGTGTCACCATGAAAGTCCCCGTTTTGCAGTACCAGCAGACCACACGCAGTGTCAAATACGCTTATCTATTCATCTTCCTCACCTTTGCCACCGTATTTTTTTTGGAATACCGCCGTCAAACGCCCATCCATCCCGTTCAATATCTGTTGATTGGAATCGCCCTGCTGGTATTTTACACCTTACTACTCTCCTTCAGCGAACACATTCCCTTCCTTTGGTCTTACCTCATTGCCATGCTGATGACTATCGTGTTGATTACAGGCTACTTGGCAGGCATCTTAAAAATCCGCAAAACCGCAATTATGATTGGATTAATGTTACTCTCGCTCTATGTTTTCATGTACGTGCTTCTACAGTTAGAGACCTACACCCTGCTCGTCGGCAGCATCGGCATCTTCATCATCCTCGCCGCCCTAATGTACGCATCGCAGAAAGTGAAATGGTATAAAGAAAGCTAACTGTATGAGGATTCTGCTCCCCCACTCGACTCAGGGCTAAGCACTAAAAACCGCACAGCAACGGAGAATTTCATTGCTGTGCGGTTTTTCATAATCTAACAATCTTTTTCGGCAGAAAAATCGATTCGTGTACAATCCATTGTGAGTTATTTTTTGTACATTTGCAGCCAATAAAAGACTCAGAGATGAAAATCAACCCTTTCATAAGAATTCTTTTCTGCTTAGCATTGGTACTTGTCACCTATTCTGTCTCCGCTCAACCCAGTTTAGCAGGCACCTACTGGCACGACGGAGAATGGTTTTATCATGTTGAAGCCGAAGATGATACAGCAATTTGGGTTAATACGCTATCCTTGCATGAAGGAGGGGGCGCCGTTCCTTGGTTAAAAACAAGCAAGCCTGATGTTTTTCGCTTTTGCCATAAAAACAGCCATGGAATCACTATATGCGACAGCGTCTCACGGACAGTAATTGACGGTCAGGATTTGATGATTATATACGGAGCTGACAAAAAACTTGAAAACATCCTGATACGTTACAACGGACAATCACGTGATGAAAATTACGTCTATTCTCATGGTTTCGACTCCATCCTAGAAAAAGACATCCGCACTCGCATCAAAGGAAAATACACCATTCCCGGAACTGACCTTACTTGGCAAATCACCAATGATAGCATAATGGTTTCCGGCACCTCGCCCCACCCGGTAATCAATAATAGCACAAGATATTCTGTTGTATGGGAATTGGATTTCCCGACACCTGTCCTTAGCCTCGACAACGGAAATTACTTGTATTATCAATTCTCGCTTAATGGTTTAGACCTTTTTGAAGGCGTCCTTCACACCGAAGAAGATGGATTCAAATGGGTGGAAAAAGGTCGTTTTATGTATCATTTGTACAAGCAAAATCAGGATGGAACAGTACCAGGTCACTGGCCGGAAGCATCCACCATGATTCTTACCCGAGGTTATTTGGGTCATTATCCTCCAGAAGTTCTCCGGTATATGCGAAATGAAATTTATGCAAGAAAAGGATATAGATTTGATGATGACAGCCTCACTTCGTTTTTCAATCAAGCTGGAGCTTGGTACCAACCTTCTGACCAGCAGGAAAACGTCCAATTATCCCCAATTGAGAAACTGAACATCCAGTTAATCCGTTTCATGGAAAAAGAAAAGAAAAATCGGTAATATCCAAAATATTTTCTATTTTTGTTTTTTGAAAAAATTTAGCACTATGATCTTTTACTTTTCAGCTTGCGGCAACAGCCGCTTTATTGCGGAAAGCATCGCACAGGCCCTTGATGATCAGCTCGTTTTCATCCCGGAAGCCGAGCGCGAAGGGCGTTTCGACTATACCCTTGCGGAGTACGAACGAGTGGGCTTCGTCTTCCCCATCTACTCCTGGTGTCCCCCGCAACTCGTGATGGATTTCGTGCAGAAACTGAAATTCACAAAAGTGCCCAACTATGTATGGATGGCTGTCACCTGTGGCGACAACGGCGGAGTTGCGGAAAAGGTTTTCGCTGAACAACTTGCAAAAATAGGATTACCACTGCATGCCGACTACTGCTTCGTGATGCCCAACACCTACGTCAACATGGCAGGCATGAGCACCGACAAACCCGAGAAGGCAAAGCGTAAGATTGCAAGAGCCCAGGCGCATCTGCCAGAGGTTATCCAGAATATTAAAGCATGTAAGTCCGTGACGGAAATGCGGCGAGGCATATTCCCGCGCTTCAAGACCAATGTCATCGGCAAATCGTTCCACAAGTGGGTCTCCGACGAGCCCTTCCGCAGCACCGATGCATGCATTTCCTGCGGCAAGTGCGTGAGCGTGTGCCCGCTGCAGAACATCAGCTTGGAAGACGGTCGCCCGAAATGGCACGGCAATTGCACCAACTGCGACGCCTGCTTCCACCACTGCCCCAAAAACGCCATCCAATACGGCAAAGCCAGCGTTGGCAAAGAACAATATTATTTCGGGAAGCTCTAAGGATAGATGCTGGACTATGGTACATTAGATCAACGTACCTAGACGAAGATGAAGAATAAAAAGACATATATAAAAGTTAATATTTTATATATTTGAATAAAAATTTTTGTATCTTTGCGGCATAAAACAAACAAAAAAAACATGCCCGAGATATGTAGATTTTATGGAATAATAATCACAATGTACTTCCCTGACCATAATCCACCACATTTCCATGTGAGATACAATGAATATCGTGCTGTTATTGACATCTCCACTGGTAAAATGATTGGCTCCATGAGCGAAAGAGCATTGAAGCTGATACAGGAATGGTGGAAACTCCACAAAGATGAGTTATGGGAAAACTGGAGAAATTTACAAAAAGGAGAATCATTGAACAAAATCAAATCATTAGAATAATATGGAAGAAATAAATGACCTTGTATGGGTGGTTGCGGCAGAACCCCTTGATAATCGGATTTTACGGCTAACCTTCAACAACGGAAGTGTGAAGACTTTTGATTGCAAACCTCTCATTAAAGAACAAAACGTCTTTGGTGCATTGCAAGATGAGGCTATTTTCCGTAAAATTGCCCTGGATGGATGGACCGTAACCTGGCAAAATGGTGAAATTGACATCGCCCCCGAATACCTTTACGAGAAAGGCATTTCGGTGCAAGAGGCGCATGAAACGGCATCAAACCGCGTGGCGGAAAACGACATTCCGTACAACTCTGAGAAATAGCACCCTAAAAAGCACTGGTATGAACATCGAAGAATTCCGTGAATTTTGCCTGTCGTTAGGTGAGGTGGAGGAGAAATTGCCCTTCGCGAAGATGCCCGGTGGCGAATCTGTGCTGGTCTTTTACGTCTGCGGCCACACCTTCTGCTACTGCGACCTCAACGACTTCAGCGCCGTGAACCTCAAGTGCCAACCCGAACGTATCTTAGAGCTGCGAGAATCCTCCGACGCCTTTTGCGACCCCGACCACATGAGTCCCAAGTACTGGATTGGCGTGCAGGTGAACCGCATACCCTCCACCCTGCTCAAAGAGCTGACACATAATTCCTTCGAGATTGTGAAAGCTAAATACACGAAGAAAAGGAAATAAAAAAAAATTCACTTTTTTGCGAACATATCGAAATAATTATTATTTTTGCAAGCGAAACTCAATAAACGATGAGAGTGTTCTTTGACAAGGTCTATCTTCAAAATCTGTATGAAAAAGGTGACAGCGGCGATAAAAAACATCGCTTTCAACCTGGCGTAATCAAAAAATACGCCAATATAATTGATTTGATGTTCACTTCGCCTAATGTGTTAACCCTTATGCGATACAATTCGCTGTGTTATGAAAAACTGAAAGGAGACAAAGCTGGCCTATCCTCCGTGAGAGTCAATGATAAATACCGGATAGAGTTTGAAGAACGAACAGAAGGAGCAGAAACAATCGCAACAATTGTCAATATTACCAAATTAAGCAATCATTATCAATAATCATCATGAAACCAAAAGAAGTCAGCAAGTTAGAGCCCTTTATGCCTACTCACCCAGGTGAAGTAATTAAAGATGAGATTGAATATCGCGGTATATCACAACGGATGTTGGCAGCTGAAATAGGTGTTTCTTACACACAGTTGAACGAAGTTCTAAATGGCAAGCGTCCTCTCAACACAGAAATGGCCATCCTGATTGCCACTGCCCTTGATTTGGATGCAGAACCTTTGCTTGCATTACAGACACGCTACGACATGATTACGACTAAGCGCAACCAATCCTTCATGCGACGTCTCACTGCTGTCCGTAAAATCGCCTCAGTGTTGTAAGGCTTTCATTTTGACGCATTCTTAAAATCAAAACCATGAAACAACTCAGAACCTTCTTTATCACAGCAATTCTGACATTATTATTTTTCAACCTGTCATTTGCTCAAAGCACGGTCAAAGACACAGCATATAAGCACAGTTCTGGTGTGGTTTTTCCTGAAATGACCCCGCAACTTGTGGACAATCTCGACCTACTTGGTCGTGTTTGGGGATTCTTGAAATATCATCACCCTGTCATTTCCAAAGGCGAATACAACTGGGATGCGGAGCTTTTCAAAATGCTGCCCGGCTACATACAGGTTAAAGACAACAAGCAGCGTGACGCCTACTTAGCCAAATGGATTCTCGGTTTCGGGAAGATTCCCGTCAACAAAAATGTTAAACCCATTGACTCCAACGCCGTGCTGAAACCCGATATGGCATGGATCAACCCTGAGAAACTGTCGCCGAAACTGTATAATCTGCTGATGAAAGTGTACCTGAATCGCAACAATGGACTTTACTACGTGAGCTATTCCTCCCTATGGGTGAAAGCGGCCAACTTCACGCACGAAAACCACTATGCTGATATAGAGTTTCCTGACGCCGGTTTCCAACTGTTGGCTCTATACAGATACTGGAATATGGTATATTATTTCTTCCCCTACAAATCTCTCATGGATGCCGACTGGAACACGGTGATGAAGAATCAAATTCCTTCTTTCCTCTCGGTCACTGACAAGAAATCATATTGGCAAGCGGTTAGACGCCTGATTGCCCTAATAGACGACACCCACGGAGCGGTTTGGAATATAAAACAGACAAAAACGCTGGATTATTACCGGCCTCCGTTCAGGGTAAGCTTCCTGAAAAACGACACCTTGGTGGTCACTTCTTACTGGGACTCGGACAAGATCGACAGTTCAGGTCCGCACATCGGGGATATCATCACCCACATCGACGGGAAACCCGTTTCGTTTTGGATTGACAGCCTGGCACCCTATTATGCAGCATCCAACTATCCCGTAAAACTCCGTCAATTGTCATGGGAGATTTGTGGCGGCAACAAACCCTCCGTCAGCATCTCTTTCATTTCAGATGGAATTGCAAAAGAAGCCACCGTTGCCCGATACAATGTTGATGAAATGGGATATAATTTCCAAACCGACAGCATTTGCTACAAAGCGTTGGACGACAGCATCGGATATGTCTCCATGGATGACATCACCGAAGCCTGGGTAAAACGCATTGCGGACACCTTGCACAGCACAAAAGGGCTGATTTTAGACTTGAGGGAGTATCCGAATGAGACCATCAACTATAAATTTTACGCTATCTTGGCTGACAAATCAAGACCCTTCTTCAAGGCCACAGAAGCCAACATGGTCAATCCCGGTGAGTTTACATTTTCAAAACCGGTTTATACTGGAAAAGGAAAGCAGGCGTATCCTGGCAAGATTGCCATCCTCATCAATGAAGAATCACAGAGTCATGCGGAGTTTTGCACCATGATGTACCGCACGCTCCCCAACAGCATCGTCATCGGCAACACCACGGCAGGTGCAGACGGCAATGTGGTGGGAATCCAACTTCCCGGTGGAGTCTGCTCCTATTTCTCCGGTATCGGCATCTATTACCCTGACGGCACCGAGACCCAGCGTGTCGGCATCATCCCCGACATCTACGTATGGCCCACCGTCCAAGGCATCCGCGACGGCCGCGATGAAATCCTGGAGAAAGCATTGGAGTGGCTGGCGGAATAAAGAGCTGTTATTCAAACCTGATTCTATCTGCCAATTGCAGAAAGTAGTCGTTAGACCAAATGTCCAGAAGGTGAGGATCTGCAATGAAGTCTATAACATCCGCTTTCACTAAATTGATATCCGCGGAGGATAGTCTGTTGCGTAATTGCAAGAGAAAAGATTCCTTGTCAATCTCCTTCCCATTAAACTCCTTGATTCTTGCCTGCAAATGTTCAAAATCCAACGGAATACCCTTACGGACATACCATTCGAAATCGAACCAATCGCGTCCTTTGACTCTCTTTTGCCAAGCTCTATATACAAGTGCATGCATCTTGCCGGCGTAGAGGTCTGGCAGCGTGAAACATCGTGTCATAAATGAAAACGGTTCCAACAGCAATTTTTGCTCCGTATCAAATTGCAAAGGCGGATCCGTATCCAATTCTATCTTGATTTTCACAGTCTTTTTGGTCTGGAATTTGATTTCGTATGCCTCTGTATTTTCCTTCAAGAAAGCGGATTCCACCCTTCCAAAGGTCTTTTTATCCTTCTTGGTAATGGTTACGGAAAGACCACATAGTTGGAATTCGTTCACAATCGCCGGAAAGAAATTCTCCAGATGAATATCATCGCGTTTTGTGATTAATGAGAAATCCAAGTCCTCTGAAAAACGAGGTAGTCCATGAAAAATTCTCAAGCAAGTGCCACCATAGAATGCGGCATAATCGAAAAAACCACCACGATATAGACCACCCAATACTATTTGTTGCATCACTTCATGAGATGAAGTCGGGGTTGATGTGCCTATTCTTTGCACATGATTTTCGAGCATATTTTCGTATATGGTCATCGTTGTATAATTTTTATGAGATTATTCAGAATTGACTTTTTCCTGCCTTGTACCGCGCAGGATTCAATGATTTTCACATCAAAATCAGCCAATTCATCCATATCAAAACGAAGATCCTCTTCCAAATATTGCATCAATCTTTTCACAGAACGGTTCGGCAAATAACTGTCAAATAAGATGAAATCGCACAATGCCTTTTCAGGAGTGGCCATTATAAATGAGACACCTTCCTTTTGGACAATTCTTAGTCCGATACTGAAATAAGAGGGTTTAACCTGATAGTAATCGAAATAGCCTATAGGGGTTTCAAATGACCGAGAGCGCTTGATGGTGGTGGATGTCATGCGGTACACTTGCTCGGGTATCAGCCCATACCAGCGCAATGCCCACCGCAAAGAAACGTATGAGGGGCCATAGATATGGTTGGCACACAACGGCATGCTGATTGGTTTTCCACTGATTTCCGGATTCACGACATATAGTCCGCGTTTTAGTCGGATAAGGTCGCCCTCCTTCTCCAAAGATTGAATCTTTTTAGCAGGCACCCCCAATTGCTGATAGTCCGATTCTATCATCTTCCCAGAGACAGGGATATCACCATATTGAATAAGAGGATTTTTCTTCATAACATTTTTTTCGTTTGCAAAAATACAAAAATTTACATAGAAAAAGAAGTAATTTTTCCTTTACTGTGTATTTTTTTTACATTTCGCACAAAAAAAACGTGTCGGCATCATCCCCGACATCTATGTCTGGCCCAGCGTCAAGGGCATCCGCGACGCCGCGATGAAATCTTAGAGAAAGCATTGGAGTGGCTGGCGGAATAAGAATACTCTCCGTCTTGAACATGCAGCATTAAAATTTCACACTGAATTTTTGCCGATATCGGCAAGAAATAGTATCTTTGCAGCGGATTTCACAAAAAAACTTGCCGATAGCATGGACTATATATCCGTTACCCCTTGGCATCACCGCCAAAAGTACCCGTATAGACGATATCATGGAGACGGTCAACCATTTCCGTTGCATAGACTACATTATTGACCACGCCACCGACAAAATCACAGAAGCTCAGCTGAAACAACTGCATCTGATACTGAAGACCAATACTTCCGACAGTCGCAAATCGTGGTTTGCCACTGGGGATTACAAGAGATTGCCCAATGAAGTGGGTGGTGAAGAGACCGTTAAGCCCGAAAATGTTAGCAAGCATATCAAGAACTTGCTTGCGGAATATAATGCTCTCAAAGAAGTTCAATTTGACGACATTTTGAATTTCCATGTGCAATTTGAACGCATTCACCCCTTTCAAGACGGCAACGGACGTGTCGGACGCCTACTGATGTTCTGGCAGTGTCTGCAAAGCGGCCATGTGCCTTTCATTATCACTGAAGAGCTTCGATTGTTCTATTACCGTGGTCTTCAAAAATGGGGTCATATCAACGGCTACCTGCGCGACACCTGCCTGACCGCACAAGATCAGTATAAGTTATTGCTAAACTATTTCAAGATTAAGTACTAACTAAGTATAAGCAATCTCCCATTGCCCGCCTTACGGCGGGTTTTCCCTTTCATACCGCTTTGGCGCTTCGCGCTTTTGCGGTCTGCTCTAATCGCGAACGCAACGGACCGAAAAGCCGTCGTACTTGGAGCTGTGGAGCCTGATCACGCCGGCGTAACTGTAGTTGAGATGGCGGAAGTACGCGTCGCCGTCACTGACCTCCGTAGCACTCCATAAGAGGGCGTCGTCGCCGAAACCGTCGTAGTAGCCGTAGTAGAAGCCAGCGGGAAGGGCCGAGAAACCCGTAGCATTGTTCGTACTCGGGTTATTACCTACTGCACAAGTTTCGGTGGAACTATTCCATCCTGTGGTGGAGGCCAACGCCTTGGCAATGTTCTCGCTACTATTGTTGCACTGGTACTGCGTCTGGCTGCTCACATAGTTGGTCAGCTGTGTCCACTCCGCGTCGCTCGGAACATGCCAGCCTGTGGGACAAATACCTTGAACACCACTGGGATTGGATGATGAAGAGGATGCTCCGTGCATCACCGCAGACCAGTTGTAAAGGTAACCGTAGGTGGATACATTATCGGCATCGTCATTGGGGTTATAACGGTATGGTGTTGTTGTGCTGGTGCTGGTGCCTAATGAGATACTTTCCCCATTCGCATAGCGGGTGGTACGCAGGTTTTCCGCCATCCATACCTGGTTGCCAATTTGCACCGCATCATAGCTGTTGCCATCCACATCCGTCACTGCATTGGGCAAGACTTGATCCTGGTTGCCAGAACCTCCACCCGGATTCTCCGTGTTACCGTTGTCGTTTCCAGTATTGTTCGTCTCGTCCTTATGGCACGAAGTGGTTAGCATTGCCAAGGACACGACCAAAGCAATGCCCATCATAAAGAACTTTTTCATTTTAATTTGTCTTGGTTTATGAAATTATTATTTACCGCGTTTTTTTCCTTTTGAAGTTTTGCAAAAATACAAATAATTTGCAAATTATGACTACCGCATGTTTTTTTTTGAAATCTTTTATTGCCGATTTCACTAAAAATAATTATCTTTGCCGTATCAAATTTTATTTTACAACTTTATTATCAACCCTTAAAATCACAACATCATGAGTGAAGCACCCAAATCGCTGAAAGGCACCAAAACCGAGAAAAACTTAGAAGAAGCTTTCGCTGGCGAATCAATGGCCCGCAACAAATACACCTACTTTGCCTCCAAGGCCAAGAAGGAAGGTTTTGTGCAGATTGCCGCCTTGTTTGAAGAAACTGCTGCCAACGAGCGCGAACATGCCAAGATATGGTACAAATACCTGCACGGAGGTGAAATAGGCTCAACCGCCGAGAATCTGGCTGATGCCGCCGCAGGCGAGAACTTCGAATGGACCGACATGTACGCCCGCATGGCCAAAGAAGCCCGCGAGGAAGGTTTCACCGAAATCGCCAGAAAATTCGAGATGGTGGCTGCCATTGAGAAACACCATGAGGAGCGCTATCGCAAACTGTTACAGAACATTGAGGACGAGAAGGTGTTCTCCAAGGACGGCGAAGCCATCTGGCAGTGCGCCAACTGCGGTCACATCGTCATCGGCAAAAAGGCTCCCAAAATCTGCCCCGTTTGCGACCATCCGCAAGCTTACTTCCAGGTGGAAGCCCAGAACTACTAATATTAATCCCCTGACGGGGAAAAATATCCTCGCAGAGGATTCAATATCAATTGATCTGTGTGCCAAAGGCACACCATCCTATTAACCCCGCACGTTAGTGTGGGGTAGTGAGTCTGCAATGCTATATAGCGTGTTGAAGACACGCTACTATAAAGACCTCCCATGATGTGGCGTGTCTCCGACACGAATGAGCGGCTAAGATTACCGCATACCCCACACGTCGCTACGCTCGTGTGGGGTTAATAGAATATCGTGCCTGCGGCACGCACATATGACAATAAAGAATATCACTTCGCACATCATCGGAAATCCAACAGGAGCTTCATCCGTGATAAAGTACACCCCTGGCAGGCCTTTAGGTCTGCCGGGCTTGGTAAAATTGAACAACGATGTTAACAATTCGCACGCCGTAGGTGTGCGGGCCTATAAATTCCGCAGCACTACCGCTGTTCTTGACGGCAGATACAGACGTACAGAGGTTTTCCCTCCTTGCGGTAGGGATGTGTATGCCATACTGTGATCCACATTGCCAAAACCGGCAAAATTCGGATCATCGGTATCCAATATAATTTTGTAATCTCCTGAAAGACATTCTATTCCATAATCAACATACGATTTATCAGGGCTGAAATTAAAGACAAACAGGCAATTGCCACGGCTGAAAGCCAGCACCTGGTCGCCTTCGTTTTGTAAAATTAATTTCACGTCCGGCTGTAAACAATGCTCCTCTGTAATCAGATGCACCATCGCCTTGTCGAACTCATTGAGGGCATGGTATTTCAAATCCTTGTTATCCGCTAGCGACCATTGTCTGCGGGCATGCTGATAGGACCAATTATTTCCTACTCTCGGAAAATCTATCCATTCCGGGTGACCGAACTCATTGCCCATGAAATTCAGATAGCCACCACCCGACAAACTCAGCGTCAGCAAACGTATCATTTTGTGTAATGCCACTCCCCTGTCCACCACCAAATTAGGCGTATAGACCGACATGGAAGTGTACATCTCTTTATCTATCAGTCTAAATATCAATGTTTTGTCACCCACCATCGCCTGATCATGGCTTTCCACATAACTCACCACACGTTCTTCCTTGCGGTGGTCCGTCATCTTGAAAAACATCTCGCCCACACTCCAATCCTCGTCTTTTCGCTCCTTGACAATCTTCATCCAATAATCGGCAATACCCATCGACATGCGGTAATCGAAGCCGATACCACCACGTTCCACCGGGAACGCCATACCAGGCATCCCGCTCACATCCTCGGCAATCGTCAATGCCTCCGGATTAACTTCTTTAATCAAAATATTGGCTAAAGTCAAGTAGGTCACCGCATCCTCATCCACATTGCCGTCGAAATACTGATCATAACCTACAAAATCCACCCCAATACCATGGTTCCAGTAACACATGCTGGTCACCCCGTCGAAGCGGAACCCGTCGAAATGGAAATTTTCCAGCCAATATTTCAGATTGGACAAGAGCAAAGTCACCGTTTCCTGCTTGCCGTAGTCGAAACAACGGGAATCCCACACCGGATGCTTGCCCCGCTCACCGCCATGGAAATACAGCGTTTCAGAGCCATCGAAACGACCGAGCCCTTCTTTCTCATTGGTAACGGCATGGGAATGCACCACATCCAAAATGACGGAAATGCCCATCCCGTGCGCAGTGTCAATCAGTTCCATCAGTTCCTCAGGCGTGCCGAAACGGAAGGAAGGAGCAAACAAGTTGGACACCTGATAGCCGAAAGAGCCATAATAGGGATGCTCTTGGATAGCCATCATCTGTATCGTATTGTAACCCAATTCTTTAATCCTCGGCAACACATATTCCTTGAACTCCCAATAGGTAGAAACTTTCTCTTCCTCCGATGACATTCCCACATGCGCCTCGTAAATCAGCGGATTTTCAGGTTTTTTTGGGGAAGAATGCTTGAACTGATACGGTTTTTCGGGTTCCCAGACCTGGGCGGAGAAAATCTTAGTAGTATCATCTTGCACCACACGGGTCACGCAAGAAGGCAAACGCTCGTCAGCGCCATCCTGCCACACCATCCACAGTTTGTACAACATACCGTGTTTCAGAAAGCTCTCCGGCAACTCGATTTCCCAATCGCCATTGCCGATAGGATGTAGGGCGTACTGCGGTTGCACCTGCCAATAAGAGAAATCCCCCATCAGGAAAATCTGCTTGGCATTGGGCGCTTTTTCGCGGAAGACCCAGGTATTCTTTTCACTTTTATGCAGACCGTAGTACAAATGATGATTGGCTTTGTCTTTCAACGGGCACTTGCCATCGGTAAGATCCAGCGTACGCAGCACCGCCATCTGATGGCGACGAAGCAGGCTTTGCTTGTACGGCTTCAGCCAAGGGTCAATCAATACCAATTCGGGAGTTTCCATAATTAACAAGAGCTATAAGGTACGACATCCAACGAAGTATAATCTTTCTTCAGATACTTGAAATAAGCGCACACGGCAATCATGGCGGCATTGTCGGTGGTCAGGTCAATGGTGGGCAGTATCAGGTTGCGATGGTAACGATCTGCAATCTGCTGCATGGCTGTGCGCAATCCTTTGTTGGCCGACACACCACCCGCCAACACCAAATCTTTGCAATCGTATTGTTTCAATGCTTGTACCACCTTATTGGTCAATGACTTAATAATGGCATATTGCATCGAGGCAGCCAAATCTTTTTGATTTTTCTGAATAAATTCAGGATCTTTTTTAAGCTCATCTCTAACGAAATAGAGAAATGAAGTTTTAAGACCGCTGAAGCTGTAATCCAAGCCCGGCAAATGGGCTATCGAGAACTGAAAACGCTTGGGGTCACCTTCGGCAGCCAGCTTGTCAATCACGGGGCCACCGGGGTAAGGCAAGCCCATGATTTTGGCTGCTTTGTCGAACGCCTCACCTGCGGCATCGTCGATAGTTACTCCCAAACGCTCCATTTCGAAGTAGTCATTGACCTTCAGCAGCATGGTATGACCGCCCGAAACCGTCAGGCACAAGAAGGGGAAATGGGGCTTGGCGGAATCATCATCACTTTTGTTCAAAAAATTCGCCAAAACGTGTGCCTGTAAGTGATTTACCTCAATCAGGGGCACATCCAGACTATAAGCCATAGCCTTGGCAAAAGAGCTTCCCACCAGCAAAGAGCCGAGCAATCCGGGACCATTTGTAAAACCTATTGCGGATATTTGATTTTTGCTTATCTTTGCACGGTGAAGTGCGGTGTCCACAACAGGGATGATATTTTGCTGATGAGCACGGGATGCCAGCTCGGGAACAACGCCCCCATATTCGGCGTGAACTTTCTGACTGGCAATGACATTGGAGAGGATGGTAGTATCGGCAATGACAGCGGCGGACGTGTCATCGCAGGAAGATTCGATACCAAGAATATAGGCTGACATAAACACAATATTTTGAAGGGCAAAATTATAAAAAAAATCGGAAAGCTGCTACTATGGGTCATCGGTATTTTTATTGCCCTTGATTTAGCGATAGTTGGATTGTTCTTTGTGCCGTCTATTCAAAACCATGTCATTTCCAAAGTCACAGGTTTCATTTCTGAAAAATGGGGTGCTGAGATCGGCGTCAGCCGAATATACGTAACCCCCACCCTGCGCATCGTCGCCGACGATTTTGTCATCAAGGACCTGCACAATCAGCCCATGATATATGTAAAGCATGTCAAAGGCCGTTTCAAGAAACTAAAAATCAAGCCCTTGACCCTTTCATTCTTTAGCGTTACCGCCACAGAGGCTGATGTGACCCTGGTCACCTACGAAAGCGAAAACATCGTCAACATTTCCGCTTGGGCCAAAAGGATTTCCAAACCCAAAGAGAATCCGAAAGACTTCATCTTGCGGATTGACAATATCCGGCTTATCAACTCCCGTTTTTCCATTGCCAATCAAAACAAACAACAGAAAACGCCTTACATCGAAGGGCAAGAATTCGACCCCTGTTTCTTCGAAATGCGTCATATCGACTTCAAAGCCAGCAAATTCCAAGTTTACAACGATGACATTTCTGCCCTGATCAAGCAGATTGGCTACGACCAGTATTTCGGTTTCCGCCTCATCAAAGGCTCCGGCGATTTCCAAATCAACAGCCATTTGCTGCGATTCGACAACTGCAAACTTCAGACGGAGAACAGCAATTTGGATCTGGATTTGCGTTTTGACTATGGTATTTGGGAGAATCTCGGCTACTTTCTCGACAGTGTGAACATCACCGCCACCGTGCGGCCTTCCGACTTTTGCCTGACAGACGCCGCCTGTTATGCCGGAGCAATCCGAGGCATGGACGAGAATCTCCATTTTCAAGGACTGGTCAGCGGTTGTGTTAACAACCTCAAACTAATTGATTTTGACTGTCACTACAACAATTCCACCTATTTCAGCGGTGATTTTGGCTTAAAAGATATCACCCACTTCAAAAAAGCCATTTGGAATCTCAACTTCAGCGACTCCTATTTCAACATGAAAGAGCTGGAGGAATTCTCTCTTCCTGAAGGGAAACAAATTCTTTTGCCCGCCATAGTGAAACGGCTGGGCTATGCCAAGATCAAAGGCACACTTGCCGGCTATGTGCCCGCTATTGATGCCAAATTGAATATTACCACCAACATTGGAAATCTCAACACCGACCTTTCCGCCAAGGATCTTGGCGACCAGGTGAGCTTCGGTGGAAAATTAGCCTCCAATAATTTCAACTTAGGGCGACTGGTTAACAATAGCGACTATCTTGGACAGGCACATTTCGTCATGAACATCGAAGGAATGAGCGACGACCCGCAAGACTTACCCGATTTCCAGAATTCCATCAATGCCAAGCTCCGCAGCACCATCTCCCATTTCGATATCATAGGATATCCCGCTACAGACATCAAACTAGACGGATGGTACCATGACAAGAAATGTGCCGTTTCTCTCAATTCTGACGATCAGAACTTAGATTTCATTTTGAACGCTCTGGCAGATTTCTCACTACTTGAGCCACACTTCCAAGCCGACATTTCGATGCAAAGCATCAAACTCAGCGAGATTGCCTCCCATCACGCCCCTATCGACACGACCACAGCCAATGGCCTGGATAAGTTTATTCTGTTTGCTCAAAACCACCCTAATGTTGAAATCAAACTGGACACCCTCACAGCCAATATAATCGGCACCAAACTCGAGACGTTAAATGGTTTCGTCGGACTCGACAATCTACAGATTTACAACGAAAAGCATCCCTTCATTAACGACAGACTCCGTTTCACTGCCATCAACACTGCGGCAGGTTTGCACAAATATATTCTCTCTTCCGACATTGTCAACGCCACACTCAACACCAACTACGAATACAAAGACATGGTAGACTCGCTGCTTAACGTCGCCTACCGCTATATCCCCAACCTGCTACCGCAAAGAGCGGAAAAGAGCAACAAAAACAATGTGGCATGGCAAACAGATAACGAAAATCGCTTTTTTAATTTCTATTTTGAGACTTTCAATACGGAACCCCTATTCTATATTTTCCTGCCTGAACTTTATGTGGCCGACCACAGCAGCATCGATATTCAATTGAGTGAAAACTCTTCACAAGATAAAATCAACATTCTGATTCCCGAAACAAGTTTCAAAGACCGATTTAACGTTAACAATCTGCAGCTTTCCGCCTACTCCTCGAGGGACAATCACCTGATAGTAAACATCAATAGCGATTCCATCTCCCTTGCCAATCAAAAAGGAGCCTTTCTTTCCATTCACGACATGGCCATCAACGCAGATGTTTACCAATCTGTTATTGACTTCCAACTCTCGTGGAAAGACCTTGGCGAAACCTCCACCCAGCATTCCCACATCAGCGGTATTTTCGATGCACGGGATAAGTCCAATATGATTGGTGAAATTACCGACTCAAAGATACTTCTCAACAACCATCTATTCAAATTCAACAACCATAATGCCGTTACCATTCAGAAAAACCGCATTCTTGTAGACAACCTTGTTTTCAGCGACGACAAAAGTGCTATCATGGTTAACGGAGCATACTCTACGCTTCCCAACGACAAACTGACCGTATCCGTCAACAATTTCGACATTGGCGTCGTCAACAACTTTCTAAAAGGTATCAGTTTCAACGGGATGCTTTCCGCCAACGCCGACATCACGATGCGCGATGGCAACCGCTTCATCATGGGAAAACTGTTAGCCTCTGATTTCTGCTTTAACAAAACAAATCTGGGCAATGTATTTTTGACCGCTGGCATCGGGGACAGCGGCTCAATGGGATTCTCTGGTGGTATTTTCCGCCGCGAACAGCCTATTTCCTCTACCATCATCAATGAATATACCATCAAAAATTACCAGACTGAAGAAAACAAACTGGCCAATATCAACGGTTATTATTTAAGCAAATTGAAACGATTTGTCGCCAAAGCCAATATTGGCAGCATCGACCTTGATTTTTTAGGCCCATTCCTTTCTTCCTTCAGCAATGATATCAGTGGCAACGCCTCCGGAGAAATCAGCTTTATCTCCACCCCAGACTCGTCTTTCATGTCCGGCATAGCCCACGTAAACCAGATGAACATGGGCATCACCCCCTTGGGAACAATTTATAATATTGAAAACCAAGACGTTAAATTCAACAACAAAGGTATTATTCTGGACAACATTATTCTGACTGACAAAGACAAGAATACCGCGCTTTTGAATGGCTATATTCATCATAAATTATTCAAAGACATCAATATCAATTTGGATATCAGTACCCAGAGACTGATGGCACTGAATCTGCCCCGGAATTCCAATGCAAGCTTCCATGGCAACGGCTACGTGTCGGGAGACATTCACATTAGCGGAGACGACCAACAACTATCGTTCAGCAGTGGCAATCTCACCACACTTAAAGGAAGTTCCATTGTGTTCCCCATCACCTCTTCTCAGTCTGTATCCGAAAACAACAATA
Organism: uncultured Bacteroidales bacterium; assembly: GCA_905233625.1. Taxonomy (GTDB): domain Bacteria; phylum Bacteroidota; class Bacteroidia; order Bacteroidales; family WCHB1-69; genus RUG11690. Next base: position 18,262 of record CAJOFJ010000022.1, read on the forward strand.
TCCGCTTCAAAACAGTTGTACAAGACTCAGTTTTTGTAGCAAGCAACGACCAAAACAAGACCAAGCTGAATTTTGACTTTTTATTCAATGTTACCCCAGAAACCGATGTGCAAGTGGATGTTTTCTCCATCGGTGGTACCATGCGAGGAAAAACATCCGGACCATTGCATCTCTTGTTTAATGACGACGACGGTCTCAATATTTTCGGCACCTTGGAAATCATGTCCGGTGACTTTCTCCTCTCCCTGGAAAATATCATCAATACCCGACTCAAAATTGTTCCTGGAGGACAGGTCTTATTCAACGGCCCTGTTGCGGACTTTGTCGTTCACACCAGCGCTTATTACTCCGCCCGAACATCGCTTTCCAACGTGCTACTTTCCGAAGACGCACAATCTACCACCAGAACTCCCGTCAATGCTTACATTCACCTCAATGGACAACTCATGAAATACCCCTCTATAGATTTTTCATTTGAACTACCCAATGCCGGACAAGAGGTTAGCAAAGAGGTCTTTATGTCCATCGACACCTCCAATCCCCAAAACCGTTCCAAACAATTTTTCATTTTCCTGCTCACCAACCAGTTTATGCCAGAAAATGCCAGTACCGATGCCATTTCCAGCAGTGTTGAGAGCGGTGGTATTGGTATATTGACCAATATGGTCAACAATTTCTTGTCGAAACAAATGAAACATGGAGGAGTGGGCATTGTATATAAGACAGGAAACCAACAAACCGCTGCCGAATATGGTCTGAATGCCAATGTTCAGTTCCTCAATGACCGTATGATCTTTGAAACCAATATCGGCTATTACGACAATAAAAACAACAGCAAAACCAGTCTCGAGAATTTTTATGGAGACTTCAGTCTGGAATACCTGATTACCCAAAGAGGCAATTGGCGTGTCAAAGTGTACAATTTCAATGACCAGTATGCCGTTGAATCATACAAAAAGATCCCTGGTGTGGGTTTAGCGTTGCTATACAAACAAGAATTCAACAACCGGAAAGATTTCTCTGAGGATTTTTTACAACAGGCTAAAATCAGCATTGACAAAAAAGAAAAAAAGAAAAAGAAGAAAAAATCTAATTAAACCATTATGAAGTCCGACTTAACCCATATTTTCATCATCCTTTTGTTTTTAGCTTTGATGGGCTTTCTCTGCTGGTATTTCTCCAGCATTGTCATATACATGCTCATTGCCCTTGCTTTGACAGTAGCAGGGCGTCCCATTGTCAACCTGCTTTGCAAAATCAGAATCAAGAAGATATCCTTCCCCCGTCCTTTGGCGGCCATTATAGCCATGGTGATTATTTTCGGACTTTTTTTCGGTTTCTTTGCCATTCTCACACCCCTTATCAGTCAGGAAATCAAGAATCTAACCTCCATTGATCCACAAGTCATCACCAATGGCTACTACCGCTTTCTATCCAAATTTGAAGACATTGCCTCAAACCAAGGCATAGATGTCACCGCCACCGAGATGTCCGAGGGTCTTGTTTTACAACTCCAAGCCTTGGTTAAGAGACTTGATTTCGGAAATATTCTCGGCAACCTTGTGGGTATCATCGCCAGTGTGTTTGTTGCCGTCTTCGCCATTTTGTTCCTCACTTTTTTCTCTTTGACTGATGACGGCATTTTCATGAAGACCGCACGGAAATTCATCCCCAGCAAATGGCGTCCCAACTTCAGCAATATTGTAGATGCCACAAGCAAACAAGTCGGCCGCTACTTCGGAGGTGTGCTCATAGAGATGTGTATTATAGGCCTCATCAATGGTGTTGCATGCACGCTGTTGGGGGTTCCCGACGCCGCATTAATCGGTGTCCTGTCTGGCTTGCTGAATGTCATTCCCTACCTCGGTCCATTGATTTCCGTATGTTTGAACATCCTTATTTCCTGTACCAGCATGATACCAATGTCACCCGCAGGTATCGATGTATTATACAACATTATAAAAGTGGTGGCTATTTTCGGTTCAGCGCAGTTAATTGACAACTTTGTGCTACAACCTGTCATCTATGGAAAGAGTGTGAAAGCACATCCCATCGAAATCTTCATTGTCATCATGGCCGCCTCTCAAATCGGAGGTGTGTTAGGTATGATTTTCGCCGTTCCCGTGTACACCCTTCTCCGTATTGTCTTCAAAGAATTCTTCGGACAATATTTTATCGAGAATGCTGGACAACATGAGGAGACTGGTGAGGGGGGAAAGGTTGCAGAAATTAAGAGTTAAGAGTTAAGAATTAAGAATTAAGAATTAAGAACTAAGAACCAAGAATTCAAAATTCAAAATTCAAAGTTCAAAGTTCAGAATTCAGAATTCAAAGTTCAGCACTATAAATCATTAATTATCAATCATTAACTATCAATTATAATGGTAACATACAAGAATTATCCCCGGAAGGAAGAAGATATTGCACGGCGTATCGAAGAGTATAGCAAAACAGAATTAAAGAATTTTTCCGAACAAGAAGCCTATCGCTTCATTTTAGGAGTTATTGATTTAACCACACTTGAAGGAAGCGATAATACTCAAAAAATCAACGAATTATGTCAAACCGCCATCAATTTCAAGGATGAGGCACGTCATATTCCCAGCACTGCCGCCGTATGTGTGTATCCGCCTTTTGTAGCGCAAGCCAAGCAATTGCTGAAAGGTACAGATATCCATGTGGCTTCCGTTGCTGGCGCATTTCCCGCTGGACAGTCTCCCATCGAAATCAAGCTGGCTGAAGTGAAGTATGCTGTCAACGCCGGTGCCGATGAAATAGACATGGTCATTTCCAGAGGCAAATTCCTTGAAGGCAATTACCAAGAGGTTTTCGACGAAATTGTCGCCATTAAACAAGCCTGTGGGGAAGCTCATCTGAAAGTGATTTTAGAAACTGGCGAACTGAAGACTCCCGACAATATATACGCCGCTTCCATGATGGCTATGGAAGCCTGTGCCGACTTCATCAAGACCTCCACCGGAAAGATTTCTGTCAACGCCACACCCGAATCATTTTTAGTCATGCTGGATGCCATTAACGACTACTACGAACAGACTGGCAAGGTGGTCGGCATGAAACCCGCTGGTGGCATCTCCGATGCGGAAACATCTCTTCTCTATATCAAGATTTTAGAAAATGTGCTCGGAGAAAAGTGGCTGGATAAGCGATATTTCAGGATCGGAGCAAGCCGTTTAGCCAAGAAAATCCAAGAAAAAATCAAATGAAAAATTTTTTTTGTAAAATGTTGCTTTTGAATGAAATAAAAGTGTATTTTTGCAATCCCAAAATTTTAATCATTTAACCATAAAAAATAACAATTATGACAAAAGCTGAAATCGTAAACGAAATTTCGAACAAGACAGGTTTTGACAAGAATGCAGTTCAGACCGTGGTTGAAGCCTTCATGACCAGTGTTAAAGGCTCTTTGGCAAAGAATGAGAATGTCTATTTGAGAGGTTTCGGTAGTTTTATCGTAAAAGAAAGAGCTGAAAAAACAGCAAGAAATATCTCAAAGAAGCAGACCATTGTGATCCCCGCTCACAAGATCCCCGCTTTCAAACCCTGCAAAACTTTCGTGAACGTAGTTAAGAAAATCAAATAATTAACCTTAAAATCATCTCACTATGCCCAGTGGTAAAAAAAGAAAGAGACATAAAATGTCAACCCATAAGAGAAAAAAACGTCTCAGAAAGAACAGACATAAGAAGAGATAATTTCTCGTATGGGGTCTAAAAGATTTTGAAAAACTAAATGGTGTGCCACTGACATGTCATTTAGTTTTTCGTTTTTATGAACATTTAGCAAATTACCCTTCCTGCGCAATTCCAGGAATTTGTGAAAACATAGGGATTGCTTCAATTCTACAACAAATATGGATAACAACGAGCTTACTAAAGAATTAATCATCACTTCTCATCCAAACGAAGTCCAGATTGCGCTGCTCGAAAATAAAAAACTCGTCGAAATTCATCGTGAAACCGCATCCGACTGTCATTCTGTCGGTGACATCTACCTTGGAACTGTCAAAAAAATCATGCCCGGCTTGAATGCGGCGTTTGTGGATGTGGGCAGCGAAAAAGACGCATTTCTACACTATCTCGACCTGGGAGCCAATGTCAGGACTGTCAATGAATTTGTCAACCAGGCTATCAATTTCAACAAAAAAAGCATTGCCAAAGTCCAGAAACTCGAAGAAGTGGAGAAAAACGGCAAAATTGGCAATGTGCTGACCTCGGGACAGAAAATCTTAGTGCAGGTGGCCAAGGAAGCCATCTCCACCAAAGGACCCCGTGTCACTACCGAAATATCCTTCGCCGGCCGCTACCTGGTACTGGTGCCCTTCATGGACAAAGTCAGCATCAGCCAGAAAATCAAGGGCAACGAGGAACGCAAACGACTGAAGAAAATCGTCATGGGCATCAAACCCAAAAACTTCGGCATCATCATCCGTACAGTCGCCAAAGACAAAAACGTGGAAGACCTTACTGCTGACATGCAACAGCTGAAAAACCGCTGGGACATCGCTGTCAGCAAGCTTTACAAAGCCACCGCCCCCTCCAAAATCGCCGACGAACTGGACAAAACCTCCGCGCTGATCCGCGATATGGTCAACGACTCCTTCCATGCCATCTATATCGACTCGCAAAGCATTTTCCGCGAAGTCCGCGACTACCTCAACAGTTTCTCTTCCGAAAAATCAGACATTGTCAAATTCTACAACGAGAAACAGCCTATCTTTGAGCATTTTAACGTAGCAAAACAGATTAAAGGCTCCTTCGGAAAGGTGGTCACCATCAAAAACGGCGTTTACCTCATCATTGAGCACACCGAAGCCATGCATGTCATTGACGTCAATAGCGGCAACCGAGTCAAATCAAGCCAGTCCCCTGAAGATAACGCATTTGATGTCAACCTGTTAGCTGCAGAAGAAATCGCCCGCCAACTGCGATTAAGAGATATGGGCGGCATCATCACCTGCGACTTTATCGACATGCACACCCCCGCCCATAAGTCCATGCTGTACAAAAAAATGCAGGAGTTTATGGCCAACGACAAGGCGAAACACACCATACTGCCCCTCAACAAGTTCGGTCTACTGGAAATCACCCGCCAGCGTGTGAAGGAAGCTACCATTATTGAGACAACAGAACAGTGCCCAGCCTGTCACGGCACCGGCAAGATAAAACCCTCCATACTACTGCAAGAGGAGATTGAAAATACGTTGGAATTTTTGTTCGACAAACAAGGCGAAAAAAGTATCACCATCGGTCTGCACCCCTATATCCATGCCTATCTGACCAAGGGTTTTCCCTCCATCCGTCTGAAATGGTTCTTCAAATACCATAAATGGATACGCCTGCAAGCCGAACAAGCCTATTATCTCACCCAGACCAAATTCTTCAACAAGAATATGGATGAAATCATGTTATGGTCCACCCCCGCTGAAAACTAAACCATGACAAATACCGAAATCCTCTCCAAAATCGAACGCTACTGCGCCTACCAGGACCGCTGCACCCATGAAGTGCTCACCAAGTTGCGTAGCCTACAAGTAGAAGGAACGGAGGCACAACAGATACTGCAACTGTTGAAAAATGACGGTTTCATTGATGACGAGCGCTATGTGCAAAGTTACATCCGCGGAAAAATAAACGCCAAACAGTGGGGAGTGCAAAAAATCAGACTCGGCCTACTACAGAAAGGAATAGACAGAGGCCTCATCAACAAATATTTAGAGGATATTGACTCACAACAATATAAGAATAACATCCAGGCAGTCCTCCGCAAATGGACCCAGAGCCACGGACCGGTCTCCCAAGAGAACATTACCAAACTCTACCGACACCTGATGACGAAAGGATATACATACGAAGAGATTAAGGGGGTGGAACTGAAAACTGAAAACTGAAAACTAATACCCTATACCACTACCCCGGCCTTCGGCCACCCCTTCTTCAAGAAGGGGAATTAGAGCTCCCCTCGAGCACGAAGTGCGAGACTCCCCTTTGGACGAAGTCCACTCCCCTTGAGCGGAGCGAAACTCCCCCTGCAGACACACACAGTGCGTCCCTACTGAAACCTGATACCTGTAACCTAAAACCTAAAAGATGGTACAAGCCGAACAACTCAAAGAGATTAACGCCCGCTTAGCCGAGCTGAGGAGGTGTCTTTGACATCGATGGAAAATTAGCCGAAATCAAAGAAAAAGAGGAAATCACCCATCAAAACAACTTCTGGGACGACCCCAAGGAAGCCGAGAAACTGCTGAAGGAAATCAGCGGTATCAAGTCCTGGGTGGAGGACTACGACAAAGCCGTAGCCGATTATGAGGACTTGAAAGTATTATTTGAATTTTTCACTGCGGAAGAAGCCACCGAGGAGGAAACCGACAAACAATACGCCGTTTCCATGAAATCCTTGGAGAAGCTGGAGTTCCGCAACATGATGCGCGAGGAAGAGGATCCTCTGAGTGTGGTACTCACCATTAACTCGGGTGCTGGTGGCACCGAAAGCTGCGACTGGGCCGAGATGCTGCTCCGCATGTACATCCGCTGGGCCGAACGCAACAAATTCTCTATCAAGGTATTAGACCGGCAGGAAGGCGATGTGGCCGGCATCAAGCAGGCCACCATCGAGTTGGACGGCAGTTATGGTTATGGCAATATGAAGAGTGAAATCGGCGTGCATCGTCTGGTGCGCCTCTCCCCCTTCGACTCCGCCAACCGCCGCCACACCTCATTCGCTTCCGTATTCGCCTATCCCATTATCAATGAAGACATTACCATCGAAGTAAATCCCGCCGACATTTCCTGGGACACGTACCGTTCCAGCGGTCCCGGCGGACAGAATGTCAACAAGGTGGAGACGGCTGTGCGTTTGCACCACCACCCCACCGGCATTGTGGTATCCTGCCAGGAGACCCGCTCACAGCTGATGAACCGCGAGAAAGCCATGCAGATGCTGAAATCGCAGCTGTACCAGATTGAGTTGGAGAAGAAGCGCGAGAAAATCTCCGAGATTGAAAGCAGCAAGAAAAAGATTGAGTGGGGCTCGCAAATCCGCAGTTATGTGATGCACCCCTACAAGATGGTAAAGGACCTGCGCACGCAATACGAGACCTCCAACGTCGCCGCCGTCATGGATGGCGAGTTGGATGGCTTCATCAAGGCGTACTTGATGCAGTTTCATTGATAATTTACAGTTAACAATTAATAATTAACAGTAAAGGGGCAGGAAATTCCTGCCCCTTTACATATAGCACTAACACAATCTCTTACTTTTAGTATGCTCTTGCAAACAACACTCTCTGTTTGGAAGGTTTGCCTGTGAGAATGCACTTGCCTTCTTCCAACGGATTGTTGAACGGGATGCAACGGATGGTGGCTTTGGCCTTCTCCTTGATCAATTCCTCGGTTTCGGGGGTGCCGTCCCAGTGTGCGTACACGAAACCGGCCTGGTTGTCGAGGATGTCCACAAACTCGTCCCAAGTGTCGGCCTTGCGGGTATTGTCCTCTCTGAACTTCACGGTTCTGTCAAACAGGCTCTGCTGGATTTCAGCCAACAATTTTTCAACCTCCACATCGAGGGTATCCAAAGAGATATTTGTCTTCTCCAAAGTGTCGCGGCGGCATACCTCAGCATGATTATTTTCCAAGTCGCGAGGTCCGATAGCAATACGTACAGGCACACCCTTCACCTCATATTCGTTGAACTTCCAGCCCGAGCGTTTGGAATCGTCGTCATCATATTTTACACTGATACCTTTGTCTTTCAGTTTCTGGATCAACGGTTGAACTTTTTCAGTAATCTGGTTCAGCTGTTCTTCACTCTTATAAATAGGAATAATCACTACTTGAATAGGAGCCAGAGCCGGAGGCAGTACCAGACCATTGTCATCGGAATGCGTCATGATCAAAGCACCGATCAAGCGGGTGGAAACGCCCCAGGAGGTAGCCCATACATATTCCAACTGATTTTCTTTATTCAGGAACTTCACATCGAAAGCCTTGGCAAAATTCTGGCCCAAGAAATGCGAAGTACCAGCCTGCAAAGCCTTGCCATCCTGCATCAAAGCTTCAATACAATATGTGTCATCAGCACCGGCGAAACGTTCGTTGGGAGACTTCACACCTCTCACTACTGACATAGCCATGTGCTTTTCGGCGAAATCGGCATACACATTCAGCATTTTGCGAGTTTCCTCGATAGCCTCCTCACGGGTAGCATGGGCGGTATGGCCTTCCTGCCACAAGAACTCGGCGGTTCTCAGGAACAGACGGGTACGCATCTCCCAGCGCACCACATTGGCCCACTGGTTGCACAGGATTGGCAAGTCGCGGTAGGACTGAATCCAATTTTTATAGGTATCCCAGATAATGGTTTCCGAAGTAGGACGAACGATCAATTCCTCTTCCAATTTGGCTTCGGGGTCAACTACCACGCCACCGCCATTGGGGTCATTTTTCAGACGATAATGGGTGATTACCGCACACTCTTTGGCGAAGCCTTCCACATGATGAGCCTCGCGGCTGAAGAAGGATTTCGGAATAAAAAGCGGAAAATATGCATTTGTATGACCAGTTTCCTTGAACATTTTGTCCAAAGCGTCATGCATTTTCTCCCAAATTGCATAGCCATACGGCTTGATGACCATGCAACCTCTGACGGCGGAATTCTCCGCTAAATCAGCCTTTTTCACTACATCGTTGTACCATTGAGAATAATTTTCTGCTCTTGTTGAAAAATCTTTTGCCATAATAATGGATATTTGCTAAACTTTTTAGTATTTTTGTCGTCAATAAATTTGAGTTTGCAAAGATAAAAAAATTATGGACTTAAATTAAAAGGAGGTTCGTCATGAAAAAGAAAATTTTGCT
>CAJOFJ010000023.1:0-5881 GCA_905233625.1 uncultured Bacteroidales bacterium
GAATTGAATTTGCGAGATTCAAAAGAGCCGCAGATAAGACGTTGACTCAACGCCTTTTTGTTATGTTTGTTGCCTGCCTTCCTCCCATCAGGAATCCAGAACAAACAACAAGGCAAAGATAATAAAAAAATTTATAACATTGTACTTTCTGCAAAAAAATAATTTTCATGCGCACGCCACACCCCGACGGACGCGATGAATTGCGTCTACTGACTCCTGTCACCTGACCACTAACCCCTGACTACTAATCACTGATCACTGACCACTGGCACCTAATCATGCGCCCAGCGTCTCTGGCTGATGGTACAGCATAGCACAACGATCAATGATGGTATTGGCAAGATCAAAACCCGAATCACAAGTTGTCTTATTTTGTATGCCATCATATCCCATAGATAAATGCAAAGTGTCATAACCGGCGTTAATGAATGCCAGTAATTTACGATCCCTTGCTGCCGCAGCATTTTTGTATTTCTCTATTGACGGACGGCCTTTACCCTCACGTACTTGCAAAACCGCATCAAGGGCAACAAGACAACCACTCCATAGAATATTGCCTGCCGTCTTGATGTACTTTTTGTCATTATACAGCCTCGTGTCGGGATCATATACCGCATTCACTATGGTTTCTTTGGCGTTGGCCACGTACCTGCGGGCCTCTTCGATGGGGTTTTTCTTATCTTTATTTTTCATAATTCATAAGCTGTTTAATTCGACAGCAAAGATACAACAGTCATTTCAAACTTTCAACGATGTAGAGAAATTTTTTATGGTTATATATCAATAAGTTAGCAATAAAAATCTAATTATTTCAGTAATTTATAGTAAATTATTCGGAATATTTTCGTATATTTTAACACAAATTCAAACAAAACAGCAAAGGGCAGCAATACAGGTCAAAGGAAGCCACATGAAATGATAATCCAATGGCGGAATGGGAGCATTCCAAGACATCATCAGGCATTTCAGGACAAAGTGTTGAGCAAGTATGCTAAAAAGGGAGAGTCACACCCGCCCTCCCTTAGTTTTCAACTTTCAGTTTTCAGTTTTCAGCTTTCAGTTTCTCTAATCGCGGACACAACGAACCGAGAACCCGTAGTACTTCCAGTTGTTGCCGCTACTGTACATGACAGCGTAATCCCGGTTGAGAATGCGATGGTATGCATAGCTACCATAGCCCTCCGTAGCACCCCAGAAGAAGGCACCGTAGCCAAAAAGGTGGTAACTGTCTTGGTAGTAGCTACCCGCAGGAAGGCCTGAGAAACCAGTCGCATTGTTGGCACTAGGATCATAGCCTACTGCACATGTATTTGCACTGCTTTTCCATTCCGCTGTAGAAGCCAAGGCCTTTGCGATATTGGTGGTATCACTACCACACACATACTGGCTCTGGCTGCCGACATAGTCGGTAAGCTGGTTCCACTCCGCTGAACTTGGAACATGCCAACCATCGGGACAAATTCCCTGTACTCCACTGGGATTGGCCGCACTTGAGGGAGAATTACGCATGACTGCCTGCCAATTGTATAAATAGCCATACGTGGTCACATTGTTACTGTTGCCGTTAGGATAATAACAATAAGCCGTTGTTATGCTGGTGCTGCTACCCAAGGCAATACTCGTGCCATCGGCATAACGGGTGGTGCGCAAGTTTTCCTTCATCCAACACTGGTTGCCTATCTGCACCGTATTATAGACATTGCCGTCAATGTCGGTCACCGTTGCCGCTCCGGGACAAGGTTGGGCATCAGCACTTACACGTACGGCACCCTGGATTGAATTGGTGCAATGAGTGACTGTATCCACAAAATTACCAATAAAAATATGCTCTCCCACCGGAAATCCCCCCAACACAAAAGTTTCTTCATACATGATTTGCATTACCATAAAATAATCGGCAGAACCACTATAATTCCAGTAATTGAAGACGACATTGGGATTAGGACTGACAAAGGAGAAAGTGGTGGAATTATCCCCATAGTCAATCACGTCAGGACCAACAAGAGAAGCTGTCGGCGGCGTCACATTGCTGGCGACTGTAATGGTGTCTGAGCTGACACATCCTGTTTCCGAATCGGCCACAGTCACCGTATAAAACCCCTGTCGCAATGCGGTGAATGTGTTCTCGGGCTGGTAGGCGCTTGTATTATCATAGCTGTCTGACAGCTGGTACAAATACGTGTCCCTGGCCGGAATTACATTTGATACCGTTATAATACCACCGTATGGAGCCATGCAATGGGTATTAGGAGTCGTGGACAACGTGGAAATGACAGGCGGTGCCATCACGGTGACTTCAAACGGTTCCGACCAGCTTGACACTCCGTTGGTATCGACCACCTCTAATTGGAAAGTGTACGGCGAACCATTTCTTGGTGCATAGAGACCGATATACATTGCACCATACATCTGCTGATATGGATTATCCTCCAGTTGGCCGTCTCTGTACCATTTGTAAGTTACATTCATGTCAATACTTCCGTCAACGTATGCCATCAACATGACATTATTCGCATCAGAGCCCTGATAGCACACATAATGTTCTCCGGAAATAACGACATGTTTTTGAGGCGCATTTTGTCCCTTAATAGAATCCAATTCATGTTGTAATCTGATCACCTGTGCCTGTAATTGCGCTAATGCGGCCGCCAAAGTACACAAGTCCACATCGGCACATTCCGCATTGCTGACATAGCCGGCGTCGTTATTGAAGGCGCTCACGTCTGCAGGCGCTTGAGGAATCTGCGGCTTATTTTCCAAATCACTGTAATCTCCGCTGAAAGCTACCAAGGCAAGATTTCCCGGCAAGTCCTGCTGGCCAGTCTGCTGTCCACATATTTCCGGTCTGTCAACCACGGCGATGACTATGTCATCCGAAGCATAACAAGCCTGATTCCACGAAGCATTCTCCACCAAGTACTGAACTGTAACGAAATAGTTGGCCGTCTCATTCACTTGAGGACTATAGACAGCCCTTGTCGCGCCAGGAATCAGATTTTCATCAGCAATTGAATTTTCATACCATTGGTACCGAGGTTGAAATTCTGAGACATTGTTGTTATCCAGATTAGCCACAAGCGTGATCCGGTCACCTGTACAAACAGTATCAGCACTTGAGACAATGTTAACGACAGGCGGAGCCATCACAGTGACTTCAAACGGTCGAGACCAACTTGAGACCCCATTAGTATCAACAACCTCTACTTGAAACACATAGTTAGAACCATATCTCGGACTGAAGAGACCTATATACATTGCACCATACATCGCTTGATATGGATTGTCCTCCAGCTGACCATCTCTGTACCATTTGTATGTTGCATTCGGATCAATACCTCCGTCAATCGTAGCTCCCAATAAAACATTATTTACACCTGAACCTTGATAACACACATAGCGCTGACCGGAAATGACAACATTTTTCTGTTGATGTCCCAAAGTCTCGATCAACTCCAAATCTTGCCGCAAATCCTCCAGTTGCGTACGCTGCTGCGCCACCGTAGTTGCCAAATTGCACAGATTCACATCAGCACACTCCGAATTGCTCACATAGCCAGCGTCGTTGGTGAAGGCACTCACTTCTGTCGGAATAGTGGGAATGGCGGGAACGGAGTCCATCGTGATATAGCCCGCATCGTTGTTCAGCTGGCTCACACTCGTCGGCACAGCGGCTTGTGTGATATAGCCGGCATCATTGGCAAAGGCACTCACCTGTGTCGGAATAGCGGGAACGGAACCTATCGTGATATAGCCCGCATCGTTGTTCAGCTGGCTCACATTTGTCGGCACAGCTGTTTGTGTGATGTAGCCTGCGTCATTGGTGAAGGCGGAGACACTTGTAGGTTTGTTCAAGATATACTGTGGACTGGACATATTGGTTTCTGTCCAGTTGGCGGGCAGTTGAGTTATCTCGCCACTAGAGGTAGGAATCAAATATTCGTGGGTTCCCTCGGCATCAGTCACAGCGATGAGGATATTGGAACCCTGGGCTGCCGCAGTCACTGTCGGAGAGAAACCAGCGGGGCCCTGCTCACCCTGCAAACCTCGTTCTCCTTGAGGACCTTGAGGGCCTTGTTCGCCTTGCGGACCCGTCTCACCCTGGGGACCCTGTGGTCCCATGGTACCAGGCACACCTTGAATACCCTGTTCACCTTGGGGTCCCTGGGGACCTGTCAATCCTTGGGGACCTTGTTCACCCTGAGGACCCGTGGCACCGGTTTCTCCTTGCGGTCCTTGTGGACCTTGAACTCCTTGTTCTCCCTGCAAACCCTGAGCGCCATTATACACCACAAAACGATGCGGGCCTTCGGCATCGGTAATCACGACCACTGTGCTGTCACCAGAGGATGTTGCCTCCACTGTTGGAGAGACACCGGCTGGTCCCTGTTCACCCTGCAAACCTCGCTCGCCCTGCGGACCCTGAATACCCTGTTCGCCTTGGGGACCTGTGGCACCAGTCTCACCTTGGGGTCCCTGTGGGCCAGTCAAGCCCTGAAGGCCTTGCTCACCCTGAGGTCCCGTGGCACCAGTTTCTCCTTGGGGTCCCTGCGGACCTTGGACACCCGATGACCCGTTGGTTACAGTAAATGTTGACTGCGTATTATCTGTATATACGATGGTATAGGTGTCTTGCAAGCCATTGGGGACGGGGCCGATAATAGTGACGATTCCCCGGCCATTGGTTCCGTCTTGGCCATCCTGACCATCCGCTCCCGCAGGACCGGCAGGACCTGTGGCTCCCGCATCCCCCTTCAGCGAGTTCAGGAAATTCGACACAGTACCCACATTGCCTGCTGCCAACCATATTTCATAGGCGGAGGCACCATTCTGGCCATCCTGGCCATTTGTGCCGGCAGGGCCCTGAAGGCCTGGAGGACCTTGGACTCCTTGCTCTCCTTGTTGGCCTTGGGCTCCATTATACACCACAAAGCGATGTGTGCCTGCCACATCGGTAATCATCACCACCGTACTGTCTCCGGCAGACGTCGTCGTCACCAGAGGGGAAACACCGGCGGCACCTTGCTCGCCCTGTGGACCTTGCGGACCTTGTTCGCCTTGCGGACCCATCTCACCCTGGAGCCCCTGTGGCCCCGGCTCTCCTTGGAGTCCTGGCTCTCCTTGAACACCTTGTTCTCCTTGTGGACCTTGCAATCCTGTCGCACCAGTTTCTCCTTGAACGCCCTGGGGTCCTGGGGCACCATGACGAAGCACCAAAGTCTGCGTGTTGCCCCCATTTTGAGTAATGCTGATCACATAGCCTGTGTCAGTAGGGATTACCGCAAACGCAGGCACATTGCCCGCCTGGTCGGCATACAGTGCATACGGCACGCTCAGCAACTGTTGCATACCCGTAATACTGTAGTTGACACCTCCTTCCGGATCAATTTCAGATTTCAGAAAAAAAGGTCCATTACCCCAATCAATATTGGCAAAAGATCCTGTCACAGGAATGCCGTCCCCTACTTCAATGGTCATCAAACCATTGGCATTAGTGGTGGTATTGTGGGTTTCCACATACACGGATGCGCCAAACTCGTTCCCCTGGATAATTGAAATCCTCACGGCAACATTTTGGTTAGTGACCAAGGCATTGCCTGCATTGCGGACCACCGCCTGATACGAGAAATTTTGCGGTGCCTGGGCAAACAAGGACACCACGGCAATCATCAGGATTGCAAAAAAAAGTAAATATTTTTTCATATTATCTTGGTTTTGGATTAATTTCAAAGCCTTCCGCAGATTCCCGATACGGACTTTTACATTAATATTTCCGAAAACACATAAAAAAAGCGCGGGAATCCGAGTTTCATCGCTCACCCCGCTCTTTTAGGCTCTCGCATCGCCTTCCAACCGAGGATAAGCAATGCCGAAGCCCACGCTG
>CAJOFJ010000023.1:6024-45605 GCA_905233625.1 uncultured Bacteroidales bacterium
GATAAGACGTTGACTCAACGCCTTTTTGTTATGTTTGTTGCCTGCCTTCCTCCCATCAGGAATCCAGGACAAACAACAAGGCAAAGATAATAAAAAAAAATTATAACATTGTTCTTTATGTCAAAAAAAATTATTATGCTCACTCCACACCAAAACGGCAGAGACAAAACGCTCAATCTCCGCCCCTATAATCCATCCTCCTCCCCCAAAAACATCAGACCTATAACTTTCAGTTTTCAACTTTCAACTTTCAACTTTCAGTTTACGGATGGTACAGCAAAGCGCAGCGGTCGATGATGGCATTAGCAGCCTCAAAACCCGCATTACAAACTTTTTTGTCATTATTACCATCATAACCCATGGAGAGGTGCATGGTATTGTAACCCTTTACAATGGCAGCCAGCAGTTTGTTGTCACGAAGAGCGGCGGCCTCTTTATATTTCTCTATAGACGGTCGGCCTTTGCCTTTGCGAATCTCCAAGACGGCATCCATAGCCACCAGGCATCCACTCCACAAGGTGTTACCCGCCATTTTGATATATTTCCCGTCCATGTAAATTTTCAGTTCCGTGTCATAATTAGCATTCTTGATGACATCCTTAGCGTTGGCCACATACCTGCGGGCTTCTTCGATAGGGTTTTTCTTTTCTTTATTCTTCACAATTCATTCGTGTTTTGATTCGATGGCAAAGATACTACAAAAACAATAGCTTTTAACTACAAACCACATTTTTTACAGTCTGGAATTCAGTATATTAAAAATTAAGTTGTAACATTTTAACAATTTTAGATTAAAGAAGCGGAAGTTTTTAACATATCCATGGTGCAATATTATTATTATTTTTGCAAACACGACAAATCACCTTTCACAATAAAATTCACACTTCAGTATATAATTGGGGATTTTTACGTAAATTTGCAAACTGTAAACGACAACGAAAACGAAAACGAAAACGAAAACTATAAACTATAAACTGTAAACTGTAAACTAGCACCATGCAAATCATTGACGGAAAAAAAATAGCGGCTGACATCAAAGCCGAGATAGCCAACGAAGTGAAGGCTATGATTGACAAAGGGGAAGCTGCTCCCCATCTGGCAGCAGTCATTGTGGGCGACGACGGCGCCGCACAAACCTACGTGGACAGTATCAAGAAAAACTGCCAGACCGTGGGTTTCACCTCCTCCATTTATCATTTCCCAGCAGACATCAAAGAGGAAGAGTTCCTGAAAGCCATTGACTTTCTGAATGCGGACATCGACATCGATGGTTACATCATCCAGCTGCCGCTGCCGAAGCACATTTCCAACGACAAGGTGCTGGCGCATGTCGATCCCGCCAAGGACATGGACTGCTTCCATCCGTCCAATATGGGCAACCTGCTTTTGGGCAAGGACTGCTATCCTCCCGCCACCCCCATGGGCACCATGGAACTGGTGCGCCGCTCGGGCATTGAGACCGAAGGCAAGAATTGCGTGGTGCTGGGCCGCAGCAACATCGTGGGCAAGCCCTTAGCCATGATGCTGACTCAGAAGGATGCCAACGCTACGGTCACCATCTGCCACAGCAAGACCAAGAATCTGAAAAAAGTTTGCGCCAAGGCTGACATCCTGTTCGTGGCCATCGGCCAGGCCGAGATGATTACCGCCGACTATATCAAGAAGGATGCCGTGGTAATCGACATTGGCATTCACCGCATCGAAGACCCCGAAAGCGAGAAAGGTTACCGCATCTGCGGCGATGTGGATTACAACGACGTGGCCGGCAAATGCTCCGCCATCACCCCCGTTCCCGGCGGTGTTGGCCCCATGACCATGACCTGTCTGCTGCTCAACACACTGAGAGCCCGAAAAAAGAAATAGTCATTGACTAAAAATTTCACATGAGCGCCAATAACAATCTCTCTTATCCTTATAAAAATTACAATTAATTAATAACCAGTATTTTATAAAATACATTTCTATCAATCATGGCATTCATTTCTACAAAAAATCTGAAAGGAGACATTTTCGGAGGCATCACGGCGGGTATTGTAGCCCTTCCTTTGGCCTTGGCATTCGGTATTCAGGCATTTGGCGGAGTTGACGATCCTGCGGCCAGCTCTATGGGAGCCATCGCAGGTCTGGTTGGCGCTACCCTGCTGGGCTTTTTCGCCTCACTTTTCGGCGGTACCCACTCACAAATCAGCGGCCCCACCGGCCCCATGACGGTAATCACCGCCGCCCTCATCAGCGGTGTATGGGCCTCACAACAGTCCATGAGCGCGGTACTTATCAGCATGTCGCTGGCAGGACTCTTCTGCGGTCTCTTCCAGATTGTTTTCGGCATCATCAAGTTAGGAAAATATGTACGCTACATCCCCTACCCTGTTTTGTCAGGCTTCATGAGCGGCATCGGCGTCATCATCATCTTGCAGCAGATTTATCCGCTGATAGGTCTGAAATCACCTGTGTTAGTGGTAGATATGATCACCCAGTTACCTGAACGAATTACCAGTGGTATCTCCCTCACCGCCTTGTTCTTAGGCTTGGGCACCATTGCCATCATTTATATTTTCCCATTGATAACCAAGAAGATACCTTCAACCTTGGTAGCATTGGTGGTGATGACGGTTATTGCCCTGTTTTGCAATATGGAGGAAAAACTGCTCATCGGCAGCATTCCGTCAGGTTTCCCCATGCCCTTCTTCGCCAAGGAAGGCATCTCGCTGAGCGGCCTCAACTGGGGAGAGATTCTCAAAGCCTCCGTTATTCCTGGACTCACATTGGCAGGTTTAGGCTCCATCGACACCCTGCTCACCTCGGTCGTGGCAGACAATATTACCAAAACGCAACACAACAGCAACCGCGAATTGATTGGCCAAGGTATCGGTAACATGATCAGCGGTCTGTTCTGCGGCATTGCCGGCGCTGGCGCCACCATGCGTACCGTCGTTAACGTGAAGAGCGGCGGCCGTAGCCAAATCAGCGGTATGGTCCACTCCCTGTTCCTGCTCGCAGTCCTTTTAGGCTTGGGAAGTCTGGTAAAATATGTACCCCTCTCTGTCTTGGCAGGTATCCTGATCACCGTGGGTTGGGGCATCATCGACTTCAAGGGCTTCAGAGACCTGCTCAAAATCCCGAGAGCCGACGCTGTGGTGCTTATCATTGTGTTCCTGCTCACCGTTTTCGTTGACCTGCTCACCGCCGTCGGTATCGGTATGGTGATTGCCTGCGTGCTCTTCATGAAGCGCGCCAGCGACCTGGTAGAAGGCGGTTACAGCTCCAGCGAGATGACCAATTTCGACAAGGAAAGTCCGTGGAGTGATGAAGGCGGCATTCCGAAAGAGATGCTCCACAAGATCTATATCCAGCGACTCAACGGCCCCATCTTCTTCGGCACCATCACCAAGTTCCAGCATGTAATGAACGATGTGCCGGAGGATGCCAAGATTGTCATCATCCGTATGCGATTAGTCAGCTTTATGGACCAGTCGGGACTGTATGCCATGGAGACCGCCATCAAGGATATACAGGCGCGTGGCACCATGGTGTTGATGACCATCATCCAGCCACAGCCCATGTACATGCTGAAGACCATGAACCTCATTCCCGACCTCGTCCCCGAAGAGCATACATTCAAGACCTTCGAAGACTGCACCGAGTTCCTGAAGGGATTAGAGATGTAAGTTTTTTTGGTGACTTTTCTCATGATAGAAAAGTCACCAAAAGATCTAGCCGACGGTAAGTGCCACCGCACCAGCTCGTACGCCCCAACCGTCGGCCTTGCTTTCGCACGCATCGTCATGGCTTCGTGCAGGCCAGGGGCATACAGGGCTCGGTAGAAAAAAGAATTTCAGTGCTTTAATCCCTGTGAGCCAAGCCCCGGAAGTACGACATCTTAATAGTAAAAACACCTCGTAATGGTGGATTTTTGTAATTTTATAAGGAGAAGTTGCGTATTTCTGCGATTTTTTGTAGTTTTGCAGGTTAAACATCTTCAAAAACAAAAAACATGATCATCGATAAATTATATGAACGTGTAGCCCGTAACGGCCATGTTTGTGTCGGCCTGGACACCGACTATTCCTACCTTCCCGAAACTTTTGCAGCACAATTTTCCTCTAAAGGAGAAGCTGTTTTCCAGTATAACAAAGCCTTGATTGATGCCACCCTCGACGTGGTGGCCTGCTACAAGGTGCAGATTGCCTATTACGAAGCGATGGGCTTGGAAGGCATGGACTGCTACCGCAAGACTTTGGCTTACCTGCGTGAAAAAGACGCCATCATCATTGCCGATATCAAGCGCGGCGACATCGCCAAAACCGCCGAAATGTACGCCAAAGGTCATTTCATCGGCGATTTCGAGGCCGACTTCATTACCGTCAGTCCTTATATGGGCTTGGATAGCATTTCTCCATATCTTCCTTATGTTCAGAATAATAACAAAGGTTTATTCGTTCTGATCAGAACCTCCAACGAGGGTGCGAAAGACATCGAATACATTGAAGCCGCCGACGGCAGACATGTGTATAATATTGTGGGAGAGAAAATCAACGAATTAGGCAAGGCTTACAAAGGCAATTGTGGCTTCTCCGCTATCGGAGGTGTGATGGGCTGCACCCATGCCGACGAGGCTGCGGAAGTGCGCCGCCAGCTGGACAGCACCTTCTTCCTG
Organism: uncultured Bacteroidales bacterium; assembly: GCA_905233625.1. Taxonomy (GTDB): domain Bacteria; phylum Bacteroidota; class Bacteroidia; order Bacteroidales; family WCHB1-69; genus RUG11690. Next base: position 10,682 of record CAJOFJ010000023.1, read on the forward strand.
ATTCCCGGCTATGGTGCCCAAGGCGGCAAAGCCGAAGACATCGCCCTCTACCTGAAAGACGGCAACGGCGGTGTGGTCAACGCTTCCCGCTCCATCTTACTGGCTTACCGCAAAGTGGAAAACGGCGCCGACAAATTCGCCGAATGCTCCCGCAACGAGGCCATCAGGATGAGAGACGACATTCGCGGAGCGATAACTAGAAACTGAAAACGGAAAGTTGAAAATTCAGAATCACTACCCCGGCCTTCGGCCACCCCTTCTTCAAGAAGGGGAATATAAAACTCCCCTTGAGCACGTGGTGCGAAACTCCCCTTCATGCGAAGCATGACTCCCCTTGAGCAAAGCGAAACTCCCCCCACTATCCACTATTTCCTAACCCCTAATCCCTAATCACTAATCACCATGCAGTACAGCAAACAAACCATAATCACCAACAAACGACTGATAGGAGACATTTTCCTCCTCCAGGTCACCCGTCCCGAAGGGGAAATTCGTCCCGGGCAGTTTTTCATGCTGAAATCCTGGAACGAAGAGCTGACCCTCATGCGGCCCATCAGTGTATATCGTTACGATGAGCAGTCGGTATCTTTCATGTACCGTGTGGCGGGAAAAGGCACCCGCTGGCTCAGTGAATGCAGCCAACGGGACCGAAACAAAGACATCATGCTTTTAGGTCCTTTGGGCAACGGTTTTCCCTGTGAGGAAGTAAAGGGCCACATTGCCCTCGTCGGCGGTGGCATCGGCATTCCCCCACTTTACGAGACCGCAAAGAAACTGGCAGCTTTGGGCAACCATGTGGACATGTACCTGGGATACAAGGATGTGCTTTTTGCCTTCGAAGAGTTTGAGGATGTTTGCGAGAATATTTTCATCTCCTCCGAAGCCGGTTTTGAAGGCTACAAAGGATTCATCACCGACCTGCTGAAACCGGAACAATACGACGCTGTATTCACTTGTGGTCCCTTGGTGATGATGCGCAAGATTGTGGAGATGTGCCAACAGCATAACACTCCCGTCTGGTGCTCGATGGAGAAACACATGGGCTGCGGCATCGGCGCCTGCCTCACTTGCAGCTGCAAGACCACCAACGGCATGAAACGCACCTGCAAAGACGGGCCAGTATTTAAGGGGGAGGAATTGGTGTTTTGAGAGTTGAAAACTGAAAGTTGAAAACTGAAAACTATTGAATTCAAAATTCAAAATCACTACCCCGGCCTTCGGCCACCCCTTCTAGAAGAAGGGGAATTTAAACTCCCCTCGAGCACAAAGTGCGAGACTCCCCCCTCATGCAAAGCATGACTCCCCTTGAGCGAAGCGAAACTCCCCCACTATCCACTAACCCCTAACCCCTAATCACTACAAACAAATGAACAACAGACTAAACATCACCCTTCACGATAAAGAATTCAAGAACCCCTTGATTGCAGCTTCGGGTTCTTTTGGCTTTGGCAAAGAATACAACGAGCTCTACCCCATCGACTGCTGGGGAGGCATCAGCAGCAAAGGACTGACCTTGCATGGTCGCGAGGGCAATCCCGGCATCCGCATCACCGAGACAGCTGCGGGTATCATGAACAGTGTAGGACTGCAAAACCCTGGTGTACGGGCATTTATCGACGAGGAACTGCCGTGGATGAAGCAACACGATACCGTCATCCTCGCCAACCTCGGGGGACACAGCACCGAAGACTATCTGACAGGCGTGGAATGGCTGAACGACAGCGACATAGACATCTTAGAGCTGAATATCTCCTGCCCCAACGTGAAAAGCGGTGGCATGGCTTTCGGACTGAAAGCGGAAGTGGCACACGAAATAGTGGGTCAGGTTCGCAAGGTATGCCGTAAACCCCTGATGGTGAAGCTTTCCCCCAATGCCGAAAACATCATCGACATGGCCAAGGCATGCCAAGACGCCGGTGCCGACTCCATTTCTTTGGTCAACACCTTCAAAGCCATGGCTATTGATATCCGCCGCCGGAAACCCGTCTTCGAAAATGTATATGCCGGCTTGTCGGGCAAAGCCATCAAACCCATCGCCCTGCGCATGGTGCATGAAGTATGCAAAAATGTCAGCATTCCTGTGATAGGCATGGGCGGCATCACCACTGCCGAAGATGTCATTGAGTTCATGATGGCAGGCTGTACTGCTGTGCAGATTGCCACCGGTAACTTCACCCATCCTCTGCTCGGACAAGAATTACCGCTCCAACTCCTCGAGCTTATGGACGAGCTGAAGATTGAGCATATCAATGATATTAAGGGAGTTATATAATTAGTTAATTAGCAAATGCGCAAATTAGCAAATGAAATAATTTACCAATTAACTAATTTGCTAATTTACAAATTGGTAATATGCTAATTATCAGTTGTTCAACAATTCTGTATAAGGTCTGAAATTCAGATTCTTAGTCCACTGGCCATGTACCAATGAATCTTCATTGTAGCTGACCACATCGATTTTGAATTTACGTTGATAATAGGTACGTGAAGCGAAAAAGCCCAACGCCATATCATCATCCGCCTCAATATTGGTATAACTCACACGATCCTGCACAATAGAAGACGAAGGCTGGGCAGTTTTGTAATATTTATAATAAACCTCATCGCAAGCCCATAACTTGATATCTATACAGTCATAACCTTCAGAATAACGCACCACATTTTCTTTCTCCTCTATATTGTCATGCAAAATGCGGTATACTGTACTTGGTCTGAAAGAAGTTTCATTCCCCACCACAAAACCCGACGTCACACGCACATCATTCACCGCCTTGTGCATAACTTCTCCTGTGAGGGTGTCCTTTTCAATATAACGGAATGTAAGATAAGCGTCCACAGCATAAGCACCGGCTGGCCATGCATTGGCTTTGAAACCCACCGACCATGGATCATCCCTATTCAGGTTGATAATAGCCACCGAATGACTTGTGCCCAATGGAATATTGAATACCATATTCGAGATTGTCGTCGTCTCCGACGTCACCACACGACCATTCTGAAGATTTTCAATAATCAATCTGTAACGGTATCCCTCTCTGATTGTGTTTTTCACGCGATACAACACCTGGGTAGGACTGGCAAAGACACCGTAATTTCTAGGAATAGACATAACCGTATCCAATGTATACGTGGTGCGTAATGCACCTCCCTCAGATTCCGGGTAATACTCTTCCAAACTCACCTTGATATCCTTATAATAAGAGATGTTATCCAAATCCTGAGCCCATACCAATGCATTGTCTTTCGTCAAATATCCTTTATAAATTTTGATATACTGATACTGATCAAGAGGATTCAGCAGACCATAAACCACTGTAACATCTCTATAATCAGAGATTAAATCAACTTTGGGTTTACATGAAGTCAGTATGATTGAAGTCAGCGCAATAAAACAGGCCAGCTTGAATATTCTAATTTTTTTCATTTACAAAACTGATATAGAGAGATTATTAATCATCAAAAATACTGGTATCTCGAACCCATTTCACCCCTTGGCGCTGGCCTCGTTTGTTTTCACGAGTATTTTCGACAAACTTTTCATTTATCGAATAAACCAGACGTAACGAGAACAGGTTATTCATTTGCTTTTTATATTCCGTATTCTGAGCGGAACTACTATATTCGATCACAAAATTTCGGATAGGGCGCAAAGAATACTGCCAGCGCAATTCCAACTTCAAACCTTTGTAAATCATAAACTTAAGATCTGCCACAAAACTCCAGTCACTGGTTCGATAAGTACCGGAATAAATACTGGTGGTCCTTTTCATACCATTATACCATTCTTTGGCGCGCACAAGACGCCCCCAGGCGAAACCCAAGCCAATGGCGCAACCACTGTGCCAGTCCTCAAAATGAAACAGTATCGGCACCTCCACATAATCAAGGTCAAGACGGCATTTGTACTTGGAAGACGGAACATAATTCGCATCACGGTCCACATCGAGGAACATGGCCGGAGCATAATTGGTGGTGTCAAAAGCACGCGTGGTAGAAGAGCGAGAACCCTTCTGACTATACAACAACTCGACCGTAAGAAACCATTGCATTTTTTTGTCCAGGGCCACCATCACAGAGGCACCACCGACAAAGCCTATTTTCTTGTAGCCGCGAACATCATCGCCTTCCACCTGCGAAGCATTCGCTCCCGCAATGACGGAGCCAATAAACCGCTGGCCGTATGAACAGTTGAGCAACAGGCAACACAATATAAGCAGAGCAAGTTTTTTCATATCAAAGTAATAAAAATGCAAAGATACAAAAAAAACAATTCTCATCTTTTACGTTCAAAAAATTCTTTTAGCAGAGCCGAAGCTTCGGCTTCCATCACCCCCTTCACCACTTCAGTTTTAGGATGCAAGAGCGGCTGTTTGATGAGCTGATAACCTTTTTTAGGATCGGAAGCGGCATATACAACCCGTGACAACTGTGCCCAAGCGATAGCCCCGGCACACATCACACAGGGCTCCAACGTAACATATAAAGTACAATCGGTCAGATACTTGGCACCCAAATGGTTGGCTGCCGCAGTAATCGCCTGCATCTCGGCGTGGGCGGTTACATCATTCAGCATACGGGTTCGGTTGTGGCCACGGCCAATGATCCGGCCATTGGAGACCACCACGGCGCCCACGGGCACCTCGTCCTCCTCATAGGCGTCCATCGCCTCATCAAGCGCGCATTGCATGTAATATTCGTCGGACATATCAGGTTACAGGTTTCAGGTTACAGATATTTAGAATTCAAAATTCAAAGTTCAGAATTCAATTCTTAGTTCTTAATTCTTAATTTCAATTAACAAGCTGTTTCATCCGTTTGATTTCCTCGGCGAGGGTGTCGAATTTGTAGCGGAAGCCGGTGTCTTTGGTGGAGAACAAAGCTAAAAATTCCACATTTTTGTTCTTCTCGAACAAGGTGGAGACCGCGATATTATTCAGGTAGAAACCATCAATGGTAGCCTGCGCCATCACCTTCTGAATGGCCACTTTGTAGCCTTTCTCATCGGTCACAATGCCACTGCGGTTCAGGAACGACTGCCCCGCCTCGAACTGCGGTTTGATGAGCAGCATCAGCTGGGCATCGGGCTTCATAAATGTCTTGAAATAGGGGAAAAGATAGGTCAGGGAAATAAAAGAGACATCGGACACTATCCAGTCAAAGCGACGGTCTTGAACGTCTTCGAGCGTCAACTCCCTAAAATCCTTGTTTTCAATAGACAGCACCTTGTCATGATGGCGCAGGGATTCATGCAGCTGGTCTGTGCCCACGTCCACTGCCACCACAAAATCGGCTCCGTGCTGCAGGGCACAGTCGGTGAAACCGCCCGTGGAACTGCCCACATCCAAAACCTGGCGGTGCTGAAAGTCCAGATTGAAAACCTCAATGGCTTTCTCCAGTTTCAGGCCTCCCCTACTGACATATTTATTGAATATGTCAATCAGCGCCACCGCGTCGGTATCGGTGATGTCCTTGGAGGCTTTGGTTTCGATTTTTCCGTTTACTGATACGGTTTTCAGCTTGATGGCGTCCTGGGCACGTTCGCGGGAGGTGCACAGGCCTTGGTCAACGAGGTATTTGTCTAAGCGCATGGTTAGGAAATAGTGATTAGGGGTTAGGGAATTAAGAGTTAAGAGTTAAGAGTTAAGAGTTAAGAATTAAGAATTAAGCGTTAAGAGTTAAAAATTAAGAGTTAAAAACTGAAATATGGATTTCAATTCTTAACTCTTAATTCTTAGTTCTTAGTTAAAAAACTTATTTTTTCGGGATGTTTTTCAGAACGTCAACGAGGAAGTCCCAGAACTTGCCCACAGAATCAATGTTCACTCTTTCATCGGGTGAATGGGGATGTTCGATGGTCGGGCCGAAGGAAATCATATCCCAGTCGGGATAGCGTGAACCGAAGAGACCGCATTCGAGACCGGCGTGGATTGCCATAATGGCGGGATCCTTGGCAAATTTCTTCTTGTACACGGTCATACAGGTCTTCAGAATCGGGGATTCCATGTTGGGTTTCCAGCCTGGATAAGCACCTGTCAGTTCAATGTCGGCTCCTGCCAGTTCGGCGATAGCCACCATCTTCTGTCCGAGGGCATCCTTGGCGGAGTTGACCGAGCTACGGAGCAAGCAGCAAACTCTGAGTTCGCCCTTCTCGGCATGGAAGATAGCCAGGTTGTTGGATGTTTCCACCAAGTCCTTCATAGAGTCGCTCATGCGTTGCACGCCATTAGGAATAGCGAACACCATGTTCACAATGCGTTTCTGGGCGTCAGCGTCCATCATTTTTTTCGGAGTATCCACTGCCGTTACCTTCAATTCCATATCGGGTTCAGTAGCGGCAAATTCAGCCTTGACCATGTCAGTAAATTTCTTCACGAAGCGTTTGTAAGCAGCAACTTTGTCTTCGGGAAGCACCACAATGGCCACAGCCTCACGCGGGATAGCATTACGCAGGCTACCACCGTTCACGCAGCACAAATGAGCTTCATAATTGTCGATAGAGCTCTTCAGCAAGCGGGTCATCAGCTTGTTGGCATTAGCGCGACCTAAGTTGATATCCATACCAGAGTGACCGCCCTTCAGACCTGTGAGGAAAAGCTGCAAAGCCTTCATTCCAGCGGGAACAGCTTTTTCTTTGTATTTCATAGTGAAGTTGGCATCCAAACCACCGGCACAACCCACATAGAGTTCGCCCTCAGTTTCAGAATCCAAGTTGATCAGGATTTTGCCGTTCAGCACACCTGATTTCAGACCAAATGCACCCGTCATACCGGTTTCTTCATCAACCGTAGCCAACACTTCGATAGGACCATGAGCCACGTCCTTGGACACCAGCACTGCCAAAGCTGCGGAAGTACCTACGCCATTGTCAGCACCCAGGGTAGTACCATTGGCTCTCACCCAACCCTTGTCAATGCGGGTTTCGATAGGATCTTTGGTGAAATCATGCTTCTTGTCGCTGTTAGCCTGGGGCACCATGTCCACATGGCCCTGCAAGATAACGGGAACGCACTTTTCCATACCCTTGGTAGCGGGAGCGCTGAAAATCAAGTTGCCAGTTTTGTCCTGTTTGCAATCGATTTTGTTCTTCTTGGCCCATTCTTTCAGAGCTTCAGTCAATTGTTTCTCATGTTTTGACGGATGAGGAACGGAGCAAATGTTGCTGAAGATTTCCCATAACTGTTTGGGATACAATTTTTTAATTTCTTCGTTCATAGTTCTTTGTTTTTGGATATTTAAATTACTTGGAAATTTATTTTCTATAATGATATCTGTCCATCGCGCATCACAATCCGGCGATCAGACAGCTTGGCCAATTCCTCGTTATGAGTCACAATAATAAAAGTCTGATGAAAGCGGTCGCGCAGCTCAAAAAACAACTGATGAAGTTTCTGGGCATTTTCGGTATCAAGATTTCCCGACGGCTCATCGGCAAGAATCAGGTCGGGATTATTAGCCAGCGCACGGGCCACCGCCACACGCTGCTGCTCGCCCCCCGACAATTCCGAAGGTTTATGCCCCATTCTTTCTTCCAGCTTCAGAAACGAAAGCAGCTCCTTGGCCCGTTGCAGCGCCTCCGGCCTGGCTTTGCCGGCAATCAGCATCGGCAACATCACATTCTCGATGGCCGTGAACTCGGGCAACAGATGATGAAACTGGAAAACGAAACCAATATGGGCACTGCGGAAATCCGACAACTGGTCATCGGTCAGCGCATGAATCTTGACACCATCAATAATGATTTCCCCCTTATCGGGGCGGTCAAGCGTGCCTATCAAATGCAAAAGTGTGGACTTACCCGCTCCCGAAGGGCCGACGATGGTCACTACCTGTGAGGTTTGCACCTCCAATGTAATTCCCTTCAACACCTTCAGTGAGCCGAAGCTTTTATCCACACTACAGACCTGTATCATAGCAAGTCTCTTTTAATAAAGCGTAGGCCTAAGCAGCCTACGCTTTGTTCTAACAGCAACTTTTATTCGTGTCTGCAATCTATTTTTTTCACAGCACCAGCATAGCCTGCGGTCATCTTATCGATCTGATCGCCACATTCCTGAGCTGACATTTTACCTCTTTGATAGGTTTGTGTTGTGTCATCCTGTGCAGTAACAGTGCAAACACACTCTCTTTTACAAGAAGTAAAACCAAAAACGATTGCACCCATTGCCAATACACAAAGTAACTTTTTCATTGTACTGATATTTTAGTTAAACATACAAAAGGCAAAAATACAAAAAATTTTGAAAAAACAACAATTCTTTGAATTTAAAATACGCATTATTAATTAAAGAACTGCTTTACCCTGCTGAAGAAACCCTGGTCGCTTTTGCCGGGTTTCGGCTTGAAATTCTCTGCATCCATCAATTTCTCGATGGCGGCCTTCTCGTCCTTGGTCAGCGACTTCGGTGTCCACACATTGATATTGACAATCAAGTCACCGATGATGCGGCTGTTCAATTCGGGCAAGCCCTTGCCCTGCAATCTCAGAATCTGTCCGCTCTGTGTGCCTGCCGCGATCTTGATCCGTGCCTTGCCCGTCAGCGTAGGAACTTCGACGAAGGCACCCAGTGCTGCCTGCGGGAAGGAAATATAATAGTTCAAATAAATATTGTTGCCGTTACGCTCAAAGAGTTCGTGTTCCTGCTCCTCTATCAGCACCAGCAAGTCGCCGTTAACTCCGCCATTGGGAGCGGCATTGCCCTTGCCACGCATGGTCAGCTGCATGCCTTCGGCCACACCCGCCGGAATATTGACGGTCACCACTTCCTCGCCCTTGACGACACCATTGCCGCCGCAGTGCGGGCATTTGTCCTTGATGACTTCGCCTGTGCCGCAGCAAGTGCCGCAAACGGTCACCTGCTGCATCACACCGAACATGGTACGCTGCTGCGACACCACCTGACCGCTACCCTTGCAGGTAGGACAAGTGGTCACACCGCTTTTGTCCTTGGCACCCGAGCCACCACAATGCTCACAAGGTATCAGCTTCTGAATCTTGATTTTCTTTTCGACACCACTATTGATTTCCTCCAAGGTAAGTTTCACCTTGATACGGATATTGGTACCGCGGCGCACACGTTTGCCCTGGCCACGGCCTCCTCCGCCGAAGCCCGAGAAGCCGGAAAAGCCTCCTCCCGAAAAACCGGAGAAACCACCTCCGAACAAATCACCGAAACGTTCAAAGATGGTATTCAAGTCAAAATCAACATTATAGCCACCGCCAGCAGCCCCGCTCATGCCCGCATGGCCGAACTGGTCATAACGGGCTTTTTTGTCCGGATTGCTCAGCACATCGTATGCCTCGGCCGCCTCCTTGAACTTCTCCTCCGCCTCCTTGTCACCCGGATTACGGTCGGGATGGTACTGCATGGCTTTCTTTCGGTATGCCTTCTTTATTTCGTCTGCTGTTGCGGTTTTCTCCACGCCCAGCACTTCATAATAGTCTCTTTTTTCCATACTTTCAATCAGTTTTCAAACTCCCTTCGCTATTTTCTTGTCCTAATTGACATTATTTCGATTTCACTCATTAATTTGCCACCACCACTTTCGAGTAACGTATCACCTTGTCCTTTATCTTGTATCCTTTTTCCGTCACATCCATCACCTTACCCTTGTCTTCTTCTTTTTGGGCAGGGAAATGAGTAATGGCTTCGTGATAATCCGTATTGAACTCCTCCCCTTTTGCCTGAATCTCTTCCACATCAAATCGTTTCAAAAGCTGCTGCAATTTGTTATAAATCAACACAAATCCCTCTTTGATAGCATTAACATCCTCGGATTTTCCATTAGCGTCAATGGCTCTTTCAAAATCGTCAATCACCGGCAAAAGACCCAATATCACCTTTTCCGAAGCCGTTGACAACAAATCCAATTTTTCCTTATTGGTACGTTTTTTATAATTATCGAATTCTGAATAAAGACGTAAAAACCTGTCATTCAATTCTTTGTATTTGACATCCAATTCTTCCAGCTCTTTTTTCAGTTTTTCTTCCTCATCAGATTTTTTTCTGCCGAAAAAAGAACGGTTTTTCTTTTTTTCTTCTGCTTTTTCCTCATCTTTTCCGTCATTCTGCTCATTCTGGACGTTTTCAGTATGATTTTCATCCAAATCTGTGTCATTTTTCACCTGATTATTGTCAGTATTATCCGACAAATTGTCATGTTTTTGCTGACATTCCTGTTCAGAATTCAACTCCTCATTCGATACCTCATTTTTATTTTCTTTCATAATATATTGATTTTTAACTTATTAGCAATAAAAGACATATTAAATACATATATAAGATGGCAATTTTCGTGCCAAAAAACAAAGATAGAAAAAATATTAATTGTTAATTGTTAACGGCCTTGTCGTATGCGTCAACGAAGGCGTTAAAAAACAAGTCGCCGAGCAACTTATATCCTTTGACTGTGAAATGGATACGGTCGGTTTGAGCATAGCCGTGTTGACGCCATTTATCCATCGATTTCAAGCCTCCCATAATGTCAAACTGATCCCACACTGCCCCTTGGGTCTGGTCGGCCAGTCGGTAAAAGACCTCCCGGACTTGCAAATTGTTCTTATTGACCGCATAATTACGTCTTGAAATCTTCTTGTAAGAATCATTATTGGTGATGAAGACAAACGCACAGTCGGGATTCACCCGCTGGATGCGCTGAATCAGCTGCAAGTATCTGTTTTTGAAAGTCAGTGAATCGAAATTGTCGCTGTTGGCATCATTGATGCCTATTCCGAAAATCACCATATCGGCTTGCAAAAGTTCCATATCCAGCTCAAAATAAGGGCAACGCAAATAGTCATCCAAATCAGCTCCATTCACCCCAATGGAATGGAAAGTCAAGCCAGGACGGTCATTGTCGAGGAAGACTCCTGTCAAAGTGAAACGTTGGGTGGAATCGCAAGGGAACACTACCGCAAACGAATCCGTAAAATCTTCAACATCAAACACATACCTTCTTAGCTCAAAATCTTTAATGACAGGATAGTAATAGGTCGTATCTAGTCGGATCCAAGGCACCACCTTGCCATCATTGGATTCACCCAACACAATAATCCGATTGGTACAAAATTCCAGATCCTCGTCGCTCAAAGTGATTTTAATTTCCGCCGGCTGCCCTTGTACATAAACGCCTATGCCTGTGGCTCCCAACGGTGTCAGATGTTCCTGATACACATTGCGGATAAGCTGAAACTCGCAGGAACGCTTCACCTTGTAATCAGCAGGATTATTGCACTTATTGGCCGCCGAATACGGAAAAATCATGCCGCGGCGAGCAATCAAATGCGGATATGACAATAATAGATTACGTCGAATAGTATGCGACAGAGTACCGGCCTGTACATGCGAGGAGCCCAAGTGCAAAATGTTCACATTGCCCTCGCCTGTGTTAACCACCTTATCAAACTTCTGAAAAAAGGGAACCAATGTTGAAGTATGCAGGTCAAAAGCAAATGTATCCGCTTCAAAATGAGCAAATTCCAAAGTATCCACCGCTTGTTTTTCCATTTGTGCAGATAGCGGATGGATGCACAGACTCACCAACAGAAAAATGAAGAGAGCTATTTTGCTGTCCATAGTGAATCCAATTGAGTTTGGTCGGTACGCTTACGTAGCTGGTAGAAATTATATACTTCTTCGAAAGATTTCGCCATAATGTCACCCATGATTTCGGCACCCTTGGGGGTAAAATGCACATAGTCGGGGCCGGCCCATCCGGATTTAACCCACTGAATCATTGAATTCTCGCCACCCATAGCGGCATACAGATCCCAGTAAGCAGCCCCATTCTCGTGAGCCGCCTCTTTCAAAGCGGTAATCAATCCCGGCAGGCAGGGATAGGTACGCAGGCTGCCGCCCTTGCGTGTGGACATGTCCGAAGGACCGATATAGACCATCGCCGCTTTGGGGTACAAAGAGCGGATATAGCGAATCTGCTTGGATGTGGCCTCCTTGAATTTCTGAATACTGGCATCATTGTATAACGCCGGAACAGAGTTGCCACCAAACTGAAGGAGGATGATGCCTACATCGGACAACTCATAGCAACGCTGTAGCATCGTATCTTTCAATTGGGTAAAAATAGTGCCAGAACAGCCTCGCAAAGGGATATTGTCCACATTCACGCCATAACCATCATCCACCATAATACCATAAATATCTGAAGAACCCGACATCTTGACGGTCAGCACCGTAGCTTCTGTATCCAACTGGCATTGAAGCAGTTGAATACCTTTTCCAGGGCTTTCCATCTCGTATTTCTGCTGCTGTCCTTTTGCGGAAATCGAAGCCTTGAACTTGCCGCTACGGTCATTCACCAGCAGCTTCACCGATGAGAAATGTTTCACCCGTTCACGGGCGGCATTGTGCTTGGACGCGTAGATATTAACTACCGCCGAACTTCCCATGCGGTAACTCTTGGCCATGATGCCGTAATTACCGGTATGAGTTCGTTCACCAGCATCCCCATACGGCGCGTAGGCGGTCAGGTCGCCCGTGGCACGCTGCGACACCACCGCTGAGGGGATAGTTTGTACCGCAGGCAGCATACCCGGACCACCACCACCAAACACCGACTGGAACCATTCGCGGATATTGGCGGACAAGCGGTCCATCTCGATTTGGGAATCCCCATAGTGCATGATTCTGATTATACGATGATTGGCCTTTGCTCTATGCATTTCATCGAATACCTTATCGAAGAAAGTAACATCATCATCCGGAAAATAGAACTGACCGGCATCGCCTATCAAAACCTCCTTGTAATGCGCCAAAGTGTCTTTCAGCGACTGCAACTCCTCCATACGGATGGAATCCCGGATCGCAATAAGCGGATCAACTGTTTCCGTTTCTATAGGTTCACGAACCAAAACCTCCTCTATGGAAGGAAAGCGGAGTTCGACTGTCCCGATCTTCACGCCCTCTCTCGGAAAAAGCCAAACCACCACCGCCAAAATGGCGATGACTGAAAGAATGAAAATCAGGATTTTATAACTTTTCATGCAGCGATGTCGGCAAAATAAACTTTAATGATGACAGGCATGTCCGCATGTGGAACAGTCGTGGGTGCAAGAGTCGGAATGTTCGCAATCCTCACGGTCACAATATTCTTCTTCCACCTCATCGATGGGAGCGTTTTCCAACTGATAAACCACTTCATCAGCCAAACTGTCAAATGCATCATTGATGATGGCATTATTTTGATCCATCAGATTGGCGCCTTTTTCCGCTGTTTCGCCAACTTCTTGAACCAAAGGAATCTGGGCCAACAAAGTTGTATTGAACTCACGAGCAAGTGTCAGTCCACCTCCCTGACCGAAGAGGAAATATTTCTCCTCCGGATGCTGTTTCGGGGTGAACCACGACATGTTCTCCACCACACCGAAAAGCGGCACATTCATATTGTTGGGAGCGAACATTTCCGCGCCTTTGCGGGCGTCATTCACGGCCAGAACCTGCGGGGTAGTCACGATAATCGCCCCGGAAATCCTGAACTGCTGGATAGCGGAGATTTGCACATCGCCAGTGCCAGGAGGAAAGTCCACAATCATGTAGTCGATGTCGCCCCAGACGGTCTGGGTGAACAGCTGTGCCAGCGCACCACCTGCAAGAGGGCCTCTCCAGATGACTGCCTTGTCGCTGGGCACCAAGAAACCGATGGAGTTGATTTTCACCCCATATTTTTCCATGGGAACCATGTATTCTTTGCCGTCTTCGCCCATGGAGACTTCTACCAGTTGGTCTTCCAAATCGAACATTTTGGGGATGGAAGGACCATAGACATCGGCATCCAACAGAGCCGTTTTATACCCTTTTTTGGCCAGCATGATGGCGAGGTTTGCGGAGACAGTGGATTTGCCCACACCACCCTTGCCGGAGGCCACCACGATGATATGTTTCACTCCTTTGATTCTACTTTTTGTCAGCATCTTTTCTATAATTTATTGATTATAAAATATTTACGTCTAATTTTGTTGTAAAATGCAAAAATGCAAAGATACAATAAAAATATGATAATATTCCTAAAAATCAATCAACTGCAACTTTTGCCGTTCGGTTTCGGATGCAGTAAGGTTGAAATGCCACCATTCGGACTGGATGGTATGCAAGCCTGCCTCTGTCATGACTTTGCGCAGAAGCAAGCGGTTCTCCAACTCCCGCTTGGTAATGCGACCGTCCTGTAATAGCTGCTGTTCGTTGGTGGTATGGGCTTCCTCGCCGAAATAGTCATACTCCGAGCCCATGGGCAGCGGGTGACCGGTACAGTCCATCAGAGTGACATCCACAGCCGCCCCATAGTTGTGCATGCCGTGGCCTTTGTTCGGATTGCTGACATACCGCATCTTATCGGTACCCTTCACCATATTCCACATCTCATGTTGCACACTCACGGGTCTGGAGGCGTCATATATCAACAAGTTCAAGTCCGGACGGATTTTCTTCAAGGCCTGCTTCGCTTTCAACACTTTTTCTGCCATTTCGGGAAGCATAAAAGCCTTGTTCAAGTCATGATACAGCTGTTTGCCCAGAAAATTGTACGGAGTCGCATATACCAGATGAACGGCAATCGAAGAGTCCATTTCGGCGATATCCACCAAGCCCATGGCCCGCAGGCGGGCTTCCACGGGGCTGTCAGCGTTCTCCGACTCCAATGTATCGGCAGCCACCACTTTCTGCTCTTGCACAATATTCTCCTCAGCTTGTGACGGTTGCGACGGTTGCGAACAAGCACACAGCAAGACTGAGGCCGAAAACAGCCATACATTCAACAGTTTTTTCATCATGTCAGAATGAAATCAGATTTTCTGCAATTTGGAACCTTCCTTGGTATCCACAATGGTGTAGCCCTTCGCCTTGATGGCATCGCGGGCGGCATCGGCCTGTGCCCAGTTCTTTTCGGCACGGTAACGATTACGCTGATCCAGCAAGTCCAAAACCTCGGCAGGAATTTCCACTTCAGCAGGCTTTTCAGCTTCAACTTCCGTCAGACCGAACACCTTGTCGAATTCCATCAGCAAGGTATATTTCTCATCATTATTGATATTCTTGTCATGAATCAGGTTCCACATGGTAGCCAAAGCCTGCGGCGTGTTCAGGTTATTGAAGATGCCCTGTTTGAACTCATCCAGATACTTGACGGATGCCTCGCTCAGTTGGTTCAGCGGCAGCATCTTCGGATTCTCCTCTTTCAGCTTGTCCATGAAAGCGCACCACTTGTTATAAGCATTGTTGGCCCCCATCAAGATTTCCTTGCTGTACAACAGCTGTTTACGATAATGCGCATTCAAACACAAATACCTGAATGCCAATGGCTTAATGCCATATTCACGCAAGGTATCGATATTCACCACATTGCCCAGAGACTTGCTCATCTTCTCGGCATTGCTCATGGTCAGGAACTCACAGTGAATCCAGTAGTTGACAAAAGTATGGTCCGTAGCGCACTCTGACTGGGCAATTTCGTTGGTATGGTGAATGGTCACATGGTCGATACCACCAGTATGAATATCGAACTTCTCACCCAGATATTTCATGGACATGGCAGAGCATTCGATATGCCAGCCCGGGAAGCCCACGCCCCAGGGAGAATCCCATTCCATGTCGCGTTTCTCGGTCGGTTTGGAGAATTTCCACAGCGCGAAGTCGGTTTTGTTACGTTTCTCGGACATATCCACACGGATACCGGCCTGCAGACCCTCAATATCGAGGTGGGCGAAATCGCCATAATGCGGGAACTTGGCGGTATCAAAATAAATACCATCGGAAGTACGGTAGGTATAGCCCTTTTCTTCCAATTTCTGCACCAAGGCAATTTGGTCGGCGATATGCTCAGTCGCCTTGCATGCCGTGGTCACCGGCAGCACATTCAGCGACTTAGTATCCTTGAAGAATTGCTCTGTCCAGCGTTTTGAGATTTCCCAAGCGGTTTCATGGCTTTCGCGGGCGGCTTTGGCCAGTTTGTCCTCGCCTTCGTCGGCATCGCTGGTCAGGTGACCCACGTCGGTGATGTTCATCACATGATTCACCTTGTAGCCGGCATACATCAGCACGCGTTTCAGTGTATCGGCGAAAACGTATGCGCGCATGTTGCCGATGTGCGCTCTTCCGTAGACAGTAGGACCGCAGGAATACATCCCCACTTCACCTTCCTTGATGGACTTAAACTCTTGTAATCTACGACCTTTGGTATTAAACAGAATCACTCTTTCCAGATTTTCCATGATATATTTTTCAGTTAAAGTTTAAAATGCAAAATTACGGATTTTTTTTGAAATAAAAGCAAACGGAAAAAGCTGTAAAAACCTTCTGGCAACTACTTCAAACCCAGTTCATACCATTCGGTTTTCCGTTTGGCATAACGCTCCTTGGCCTTGGCGATGGACTCATCGTCGAATTTAATGTGCCCGATTTTGGTAGTCAGCGCGCTAATCTGCCCAGCTCTTTGGTTCAGATAACCCGTCGGTCTTGCCGGACTCCATCGCAGCGGTGCCGGATAACAAGCCGTAATCAACGCCGACTCTCGCAAAGTCAAGCGGGAAGCTTTTTTATGGAAATAATGCTGGGCGGCGGCCTCAGCCCCATAGATGCCATTGCCCATTTCTATCACATTCAGATACACTTCCATAATACGCTCCTTGCTCCAGAACGTCTCAATCCAGAAAGTAAAATAGACCTCTCCTGCCTTACGCAACCAAGAATGTCTAGGCCAAAGGAATACATTTTTGGCGGTTTGTTGCGAAATGGTGCTGGCGCCACGCTCACGTTTGCCTTTCTTTTTCTCGTTGATGGCTTTCTGCACCGCACCCCAGTCAAAGCCCCTGTGAGCCAAGAAATTATTGTCCTCCGATGCCACTGCGCAATCCACCATGTAGTGCGAAATCTCCTCGATATCACGCCATTCTTTCTCGATGGGGGCATCATTTTTCACCTTCCGTATCAGCATCAAAGGAGTGATCGGGGGATTAATCCAGCGATAAGCAAGAGGTAGCAGTATACTGATGACAAACAGTATCAATAAAACCTTACCCAATCCCACAAAAATACGTTTCATCTGGTTTTTGCTCTGTTTTGTTTTACTTTTCTTTTTAGGCATGATTTATCAAAAACAAATTGATTCTGAAGAATTTACAATATTTTATTCCCGCACCTGTTTCACGAAATCGAAAGTCAACAGGCGGGTGGCGAAACCGAGAAGCAAAGCAAAACCGCCACTGATCAGCAAGGCCCAGAGAACATGACCATTGAAATGCTGCGAGAAAAACCACACCGATGGTATCAGCAGCACAGTAAACAATAACGATTGAAGCAAAGGCAAAGAGCGCACGGGCACTTTCAACTGACGGATGGCAATAGCCACTTGCAACAAAGCCACCACCGACTGGGTGGACAAACTCGCCACAGCTGCACCCACCGCCTGCAAACGGGGAATCAGCAACAGGTTAACTGCCAGATTAACTGCTATTCCCGCTATCGCTGTAATATTCAACAACTTCATATTTCCGTTAGCCGTCAGCATGGTGCCGAAAATATAGGTAAATGAAATCGGAATGATACCCGCAATGAGGAAGCGGAACACCGCTGCACTCTCCGCCACATGCTCACGATACAGCAGGTCTAAAACCGGCATCCGGAACAGCTCCAGCAGCACCACCGAAGTGACTGAAAAGAGGAACAGCAGGGAGAAGGAGGATTTCACGATAGGCGTGATGTTCTCCTTGTTTTTCAGCATTTTGGAAAACAGCGGCAGCAGAATCACCGAGAACAAATAAGCAATCATCACCAGCGCATCCAGCAAGCGGAACGCAGAGGCGTAAATACCCGCCTCAGAAGCCCCAATCCCCGTTGGCAGCAAACGCTCCAGCATCACCGAATCGATGCGGTTATAGAATGACATCAGCAGGAACAAAATAGCGAACGGCAGACTCTTCTTCAAAATCATCAGGAAGAAAGTCGGATTCCAGTTCAGGCGTGTTACCTTGCCCTTGGCAACCACAATCGCCAAAGCTGTCAGCGCCGCCACGGTATAAGCCGCAGTCTGGCAATACACAAACCACTCGATGCGGAAAGGATCGTCGGTAATCCCGCCCCACAGCAGGATGCCGCAGAAAAGCACCATCAGCAGGCGGTCGAGCACCGACAAGCAGCTGTCGGTCTTGAACATCAGCAAGGCAGAGATATTCGAGCGCAGATAAAGGATAAACGCATTCAGGAACTGGTTGATGGCCATCCAGAACAGCAACCACAGCTGGAAACCCCGGTAGCCAATTATCAGCGCCACCGCAAACACCACCGCCATGTAGATGGCTCCCAGCAGCAATTTCAGCGTGATGATTCCCGACAAGTGCTTGTGCAACAGTTGCTGATGACGGGCAATATTCCTGTTGTTGAAATTGGTGATCCCCATATCCAACAACATATTAAACAGGAAAGTAAAATTGAGCACAGCAAAATAAAGACCATAATCCTCGGCGCCCACTCGATTCTGCACCCCCACATCAATGCCCAAAATCCAGAACGGCTTGATGAGCAGATTCAGGAAAATCAGCAGTATAATATTGAAAATAAAATCTTTCTGTTTCACCGAAGGGCAACTTTTGAAGGCCTTTACTACAACTTACTTTTTATTGTTTTTATTATACAGGCCTGAAGGTTTCGTCCTGCCCCATGCTATCGGCTTGTAATCAGGATTATACCAGGTTTCATCTACCTGATATTTATGTTTGGCTTTCACCCAATCACGATAAAACTCATCAATTTCATCCAAAGTGTAGGGCAAACCTGCAGCCACTTCGTGACCATAGTTCTTCATGCGTTTGAACCAATACGGATAACCAAACTTTTCGAACTGAGGCACAATTTTATTGCTGCCGAAGAAGCCGATATTGGCAAAGGCGACCTGGTTGTAATTCACGAGACGATCTTCCGTACCATGATAAAACAGTGTTGGAGCCGGCTGGCCATCCGCATATTTTACTTTGCCATGGCGTGAAAGGATAGCCCCTGCGTAGGATATGACCGCGGCATAGCGGAAGTTGGCAGGTAAAACTTTGGCGGTCTCATGCTGGTTATGCAGCCAGTAGTCCGCCTGTAAAACGGTGATAGCCCCCGCACTGCCGCCCGAAATCATGATTTCTTTGGTATTGATATGAAAACGGGAAGCGTTTTTACAAAGATAGTTCGTGGCCGAATACAAATCCTCCACGGCCAAGCGGATGGCATATTCAAGCGTATTAACCATGGACACCCCCATCTTGGTCACCCCTTTCAGGCCAAGGCGATAGTCAATAGCCACCACCACATAACCTCTTTCGGCAATTTTCTCGAAGGCCTTGACCATCATGGGTTCATCGCGACGACCGGAGATAAAGCCCCCTCCGAAAACAAAAACAAAACAAGGGAATCCGGTGTCAGGTGGTGCCACCGAAGGCATATAAACATCCAGCAGCAGATGGTTGGTATCCTTCACCGCGAACTCCTCGGTATAATCGGCCTGTGCCCATAATCCCATCGACAGAAGCACAGCGAAAAAAGTGAAAAACAGCTTTTTCATAAATGCAAATATAAAAATGCAAAATTACAGAAAAAACTCCAAAGAATAGTAATAGTCCTCAAATTAAATCCTGAAATTTCATGCGACCACCTCTTCCGGATGATACAGCATAGCGCAACGGTCAATGATTTCGTTGGCAAGCTCGAAACCCGTATCGCAGATTTTTTTCTGCTTGATACCGTCGTAGCCCATAGCCAAGTGCATCGTGTTATATCCATCCACGATAAATGCCAGCAGTTTTTTGTCTCGCTCACTGGCAGCCTTCTTGTATTTGTCAATGTCGGGACGACCTTTGCGTTTGTTGATGCCGAACAAAGCGTCAAGTGCTATCAAACAACCGTTCCAGAGCGTGTTACCAGCCATTTTCACATATTTGCCATCCGTATATCGCCTCATTTCCGGGTCATAGTTTGCTCTCATGATGACCGTTGCCGCTTTGGAGACATATCTACGGGCTTCTTCAATGGGATTTTTTAATTCTTTATTCTCCATAAATCATCAATTGTTTTTCTGGTAGCAAATATACAACAAGAATAATACATATCAAGGATTTGTAGCAATTTTTTTGTTATTGCAAATCAATAAATTAAAAATAAAAGGAAACATTTTAACTAACAGTTGTTAAAATTCGAATGGAATTTTTGAAGGATTTGCTGATTAAATCTGGTTCAGCCAGTGCACAGCAGACTTCACCGTGGGCACGCCGTGGATGGTGAGCACCGCCTTCTGGTTGTGCTCTTGAATCTGCACCTTGGGATGGTTTTTCTGCATAAAAGTGAGCACCCGCGTGAACATCTCAGACTCATAGAATGGAGAGTTGATAGATGGGGCGAAATAAGCCATTAACTTGTTGTTTTTCAAGGATATCTTCTCCAGATTCATCTCCGCGCCCTTGCGCCGTAAGGGAATGGTGCGCAACAGCTCCTGCGCCTCTTCCGGCAAGGGACCGAACATATCCGCCAGTTTCACACGGAACGCCTCCACCTCCTCCTCTTTCTTCATGTTCTGCAACTCCTTGTACAGACTCATACGCTCGCTCACACTGCTGACATAGTCGTTGGGCAACATGGCGCGGACATCGGTTTCCAGCAAGCAGTCACGCAGCAGCAAGGCTGAATTGTCCGCCATTTCCACCTCCAGATGGTCCACATCGTGAAGTTCCAAAATGGCCTCATTCAGAATCTTCTGATACATCTCGAAGCCAATCTCGCTGATAAAACCGCTCTGGTCAGCCCCCAGAATGTCACCTGCGCCACGGATATCCAGGTCGCGCATGGCAATCTGCAAGCCGCTGCCAATGTCGGAGAAGTCCTCGATAGCCTGCAAACGCTTACGGGCCTGCTCGTTCAACTCTTCGAAAGAGCGCACCAGCATATAGCAGAACGCCTTCTTGTTGTTACGCCCCACCCTGCCCCTCAGCTGATGCAGCACATTGAGGGCAAAGTTCTGGGCATCGTTGATAATCATGGTGTTGGCGTTGGTCACATCCAAGCCCGACTCCACAATAGTAGTTGATACCAGCACATCGTAGTCACCGGCCAGGAATTTAAGCATGATTTCCTCCAACTGGGTTCCGTCCATCTGTCCATGACCCACAGCAACACGGGCATCGGGCACCAAACGCTGCACCAAGCCCGCCACCTCGTAAATATTCTGAATTTTGTTGTGCACAAAGAACACTTGTCCGCCACGACTGATTTCGTAGGAAACCGCATCTCTAATCAGCTCTTCATCAAAAAGATGCACCTCAGTCTGGATAGGATAACGGTTGGGCGGCGGCGTGGTGATGACCGAAATGTCGCGGGCACCCATCAGCGAGAACTGCAAGGTTCGCGGAATGGGCGTTGCAGACATGGTCAGCGTGTCCACATCGTATTTGATTTCGCGCAGCTTCTCTTTGGCGGCCACGCCAAACTTCTGTTCCTCGTCAATCACCAGCAGACCCAAGTCTTTGAATTCCACATCCTTGCTGAGCAAACGGTGGGTACCGATGATGATATCAATACTGCCTTCCTTCAGTTTTTTCAGGGTTTCTTTGATTTGTTTGGCAGTCTTGAAACGGTTGACATACTCCACCGTGCAAGGCATGTTGGACAAACGCTCGGAGAAGGTGGTGTAATGCTGCAAAGCCAGCACTGTGGTGGGCACGAGCACCGCCACCTGCTTGCTGTCCGCCACCGCCTTGAACGCCGCACGGATAGCGATTTCCGTCTTGCCAAAGCCCACATCACCGCAAATCAGGCGGTCCATGGGATGCTGGCTCTCCATGTCGTTTTTCACCTCGTTCAGCGACTTCACCTGGTCAGGGGTGTCCTCGTAAATGAACGAGGCCTCCAACTCGTTCTGCAAGTAGCTGTCGGGCGAGAATGCAAAGCCGTCTTTGGCTTTTCGCTTGGCATACAGCTGTATCAGGTCGATGGCCAACTCCTTCACCCGCTTTTTGGTGCGCTCTTTCACACGGTCCCAAGTGCCGGAACCCAGTCGGTGAAGCTTGGGCGCCATACCGTCCTTGCCCACATACTTGCTGATTTTGTGCAACGAGTGGATGCTGATATAAAGCAGGTCGCCATCCAACCTCCTGCTCCTTTCCATTCACATCCATCTTTTGAAGACCCTCGTAAATGCCGATACCATGGTCGATATGTACCACATAATCACCGGGTTGCAGGTCATAAATCTCCTTCAGCGTGAACTGCTCGCTCTTCTTGTAGCGGTCGCGGATCGAGAAACGGTGGTATTTCTCAAAGAACTGATGATCCGTATAGACACAAAGTCCGGAATGGGTGTCCGTAAAGCCCTCGTGCAAGACAAAATCGCAGGGTGTATATAACTGACCTATAGTATATTCCGTTTTCTTGGCCGCATTATACTTGTCCAGCAGCTCGTGCATGATCATTTCCACACGACCCAGCTGGTTTTCATTCTCCGACAGGAAAAGGGTTTGGTAGCCATGCTCCAGATTCGATATCCATTCATCCAACAGCAAATCAAAATTCTTGCCGAAAGTATTTTGGGGTTTGATATCGAAATTAATATCCAAGACAATATTATCCAGCGTATTGCCATTGATTTCCGCACAAGCATGCCGGCTCAGTTCCTGACAGACCGTGTCGCCATCCAAGTAAAAATCCGACGGATTCAAGGAAGTCGTTTTGCCATCATCAGCCACAAACTCTTCCTCCATCTTGTGGAAATTGGCATTCAGCTGACTGCGGATATCACGGATATTTTTCAGCCAGCAGACGGTATCCTTACCCAGAAAAGCCATCATGGAGACACGCTCCTCCACGGTTTCCACAGAAGACAAGTAAGGCATAATATGCAATTTATCAGTCTCTTTGACAGACAATTGCGTATTGGTATCAAACTGGCGGATGGAATCAACATGCTCGCCTGCCAACTCGATACGGTAAGGGAATTCCTCGGAGAAAGAAAAGACATCGAAGATACCACCACGCCAAGCAAACTGGCCGGGTTCAAAGACAAACTCCTCCTGTTTGTATCCGTATTCAAACAGAAAATCGAGGAAAGTCTCCACTGGCAAAATCTCGCCTTTAGTAACTGTAAATGAGTTACTTTGGATATATTTTTTGGATAAAATCTTCTCAGAAAGAGCTTCCGGATAGGAAACAATCACATAATGACCCTCGTCCTGCGTCAACTTACTGATGATTTCCGAACGCAGTTTCACATTGGCATTGTCCACCTCCTCGTACTTGGACGCGCGGCGGTAGGAAGCCGGCAAATAATGTATTTTCTTGTCTTGCAATGCCTTATCCTGATCATGCAGCAAGAATTCCAGATCATGATAGAAGAAAGCGGCGGATTCCCGTTCAGGGAAAACAAAAAGCTGATGCTGAAGCAGTTCCGTGAACAGAGGAGCCGTCAACAAGGCCAAAGCAGTTTCATTCAGGCCTTCCAATGCAATATTCTTCTTATCAGACGTTTGCAAAAGGGTTGCGGCAATCTGTGCTTTCTGCTGGGGGCAAAAGGCCTGGATCAGTTCGTCGGGAGTCATTCGGTCAGTTTTGGTTTGGTCAGTTCACCCGCGGTCACGTCAATAGGAAGATGTGAAACGGGATGTTCAAATATCAGTCGATGGGCTTGCAAACTGATGGAGCCATCCGGGTTGGAGCGTTTCGCGCCATATTTCAGGTCACCCTTGATGCAGTGTCCCATGGCGGCCAGCTGCACTCTGATCTGGTGATGACGGCCAGTCTGCAATTCCACTTCCAATAGCGAGTATCTATTATATTTTTCAATAACTTTGTAAGAGAGAACCGCCTTGCGGGCACCTTCGGTATGTTCATCCACGCAGAAACTCTTATTCAGTTTCTCATTTTTCCGAAGGTAATTGGTCAGAACCGCCTCTTCCTGTTCGGGGCAGCCTTCCACCAAAGCCCAGTAAATCTTGCGGATCAGATGGTTTTTCACCAGCTCGTTCATGCGAGCAAGTGCCTTGGAAGTCTTGGCGTAAATCACCGCCCCGCCAACGGGTCGGTCGATACGATGCACCAAGCCGCAAAACACATTGCCGGACTTGTTATAAGTCACTTTCAGGTAGTCGCGCACTGCCTCCAGCAAGGGCTCATCGCCGGTTTTATCCCCCTGGACGATTTCACCGGGCAGTTTGTCGACAATAATCAGATGATTGTCCTCGTATAGGATCCGCTCGCTAATATTGCTCTTTCTCATTCGGGAAATCCACGGCTTTTACATCACTGATATAATGGGAGACAGCATTGATAATCTCTTCACTCAAAGAATGATAGCGGCGCAGGAAACGCGGAGAGAACTGCTGGGTGATGCCCATCATATCGTGAAATACCAGCACCTGTCCCGAGGTCGCGGAACCTGCTCCGATACCGATAGTCGGGATAGAAACCGTTTCAGTTACTCGTTTGGCCAAGTCGGCGGGAATCTTCTCCAACACGATAGCGAAACAGCCGTGTTCTTCCAACACCTTGGCGTCCGAAATCAATTTCTCGGCCTCTTTCTCCTCTGTTGCTCTCACCGAATAGGTGCCGAACTTGTTGATTGACTGAGGAGTGAGTCCCAGATGTCCCATCACTGGAATGCCAGCGGTCAGGATACGGTCAATAGACTCAGTGATTTCCACACCACCTTCTATTTTCACCGCATCGGCGCCCGACTCCTTCATGATGCGGATAGCGGAATGCAAGGCTTCTATGGAGTTGCCCTGATAGGTACCGAAAGGCATGTCCACCACCACCAAGGCGCGCGAGACAGCGCGAACCACGGAAGAGGCATGATAAATCATATTGTCGAGGGTGATAGGCAGGGTTGTGGTATAGCCCGCCATCACATTGGCAGCGGAATCGCCCACCAAAATCACATCAATTTTGGCCATATCCAACAACTTCGCTGTGGAATAGTCGTAGGCGGTGAGCATAGCTATCTTCTCCCCCTCATTGCGCATGCGCTGCAATATATTGGTGGTCACCTTATTCACATCGCTATAAAGATACGCTGACATAACAATCTTAAAATTGGTTAAATCAATATCGTTTACTAAATTGAATAAACTTAAAAAAAATTAAAATAGGCTTATAGAGACTCCCAGAGACATCGGATAGATAGCAGGGCCCGTGCCTTTGTTAAAGATTTTGTTGACATGCACGCTATAGAAAACAGCGAAGGCCTTCCAACCAATACGGGTATAGGCTTCCACACTGATCTTCTGAGTGTTGTATATCTCTCTGCTTTTATAATGTCGATTCGAGATTCCTCCTTCCGGATCAGAGCCCTTATAGTTTTGAGACACTTCAGCAATCAGACCCACACGCACACCGACCGAAAATTTGAATCCGCTTTTCTTATGACGGTATCTGAACTCTATCGGAAGTGCACAGTTCATATAGTTGATTCTGTTCAACTTATATTTGATATTATCATCAATCACATAATACTTCATAATCCATCCATCGCCAACCTTCAGCAAAGAATTGGTAAACTGGGAAAAATATGAATAGCTCAAGCCGAGACCGAAAGAAATCGGACTGTTGTTAGGCAGTTTGAAATCCCATAGGATGGATACCGCGAAACCCGGATCAAACTTCATGTGTTTAACCTCTTTAGGCATTCCAAACCAGAATGAATGATATATGTCTATATTCAGGCGGTCGCGCACAATTTCCGGTTTCTCTTCCCCCGTAGGATTGAGAAGTTTCTCCACTTTCTCTTTAGCCTTTTTGTTTTTTCTTTGAGCTGTAGTATCCTGACTTTCCTGTGCGTATGCGCCGAAGCACACTGCCACCATCAATACGAGGATAAAAAATTTCCTTTTCATACCTTCTACATTAGAATCTGCAAAGATACAATTTTTTTTAATGTGCACATGTAAAGATATGGTATTTTTTCAAGGGTAAACGAATATGTCTGTTTTAGAAGCTCTAACCGTGTAGGAACATAGGTCAACACGCAATGGAAAACGCGCCATGTTCCATCTGCAAAAAAATATATATCTATTGCGAGTAATCACTCATCAGATTTGCCGTAATTTCTCTTTCGAGACTTACGGCAAATATTCATTACTAAACGAGAACGGCAGCAAATCGCTGATGCTCTTCAACACATACACCTCACCTTCTTCGCCGGCCAGCAGCACCTCTATATGCTGGTTGAATTTCTGCTCATACTCCAGCAACGCCTGACGGCAGCTGCCACAAGGCGACACCGGCTTAGTCAATTTCTCTGTTGGATTTATCGCCGTGATAGCCAACTTGTTAAACGGAATCTCAGGATATTGTGCCGAGGCATAAAATATGGCGGTTCTCTCCGCACACAAACCCGATGGATACGCAGCATTTTCCTGGTTATTGCCTGTCACAATCTCACCGTTGTTCAGCAGCAAAGCCGCTCCAACCTTGAAATTGGAATATGGGGAGTATGCTTTCTTGGCCGCCTCTTGTGCCATCTCGAGCAACTTCTGCCACTCCGCAGGCAACTCCAAGCGGTCATCATAAACAGTTATCCTTGAAATCAATTCCAGCGTTTTCATATCGATTTAAGTTAAATGCGTACAACAATAATGAATTCATGATGGCGAACAGTGTCAGTCCCGCCTCCGTTTCCAGCGTATCCTCAGTGAACATAGACCCCACCAAAATAATGAAAAAGGCCACATAGACATAACTGATATTCTTTTTTTGTTCGAAGAAAGGATAAATCAACATCAAGACGAAATACAGCACCACAAAAAAACCACCCATGAGCCAAAAAGTAAGCCATTGATTATGACAACCTGTACGGTCTTTGCCCACTAAACTGCTTCCATCTTCTGCTAACTGCTCTCCCACCGCGGTCTTATGGTTACCCAGTCCAACACCGAAGATCCAATTGTGCCGAATCTTATGCCATGCCGCGCGCCAATACTCCACCCTTTGCAGAACCGTGGAATTCTGCACATCACCATAGTACCGATACAATTCAATACTGAAAAATATCGGATATAAAGCACGTTTGACACCAAAACGACTGGTATATTCCACATTGGCGACGCCTTGTTCAATATTATACACATCCTGTTCTGTCAAATTCATTACCCCAATACTATCCTTACGCAAATGGCAAGAATTCAAATAACGGATCAGTGTTTCCTTCAGCAGCGGCTCATCCAAAGAATGCTGACTCCTTTGCGCCCATGCCTGTTCCAATTCCTCCGAGCACACATACATGCCTGTATATGATCCATTTTCAACAATGAAACTGCAATTTTTATCATACAATCGTCCATTCACCGTCAAGGAATCCACCATAAAGCACTGATCCTCACTCACATGAAAATACTGCCAACTCACACTTCCCACCCATACCACAAAAACAGAAAGCAGACACAACATCCCCATTGCTGTCAGGCGATAAAAGCGCTCTTTCCAATGACATGCCAGAATATATCCCAAATAAATCACTGCCACCGCCAACAACAAAACAATACCTGTTAATGTTTGTGCAATAAACAAATACAACAGAAGCCAGGCACTCATCACGCTTGCGAATATCCGTAAGGCGGCAGGCTGTTTCTTCTCTCGAAACGCATAATACAAAAGCAACACGATAGCCACATCAACACACAAACTAAAGCGTATATGAGAGATAAAAACCGAAATCTCCCGGATATCCACCACATCATGCGTCATGTAATACACTGAAGAATAGATTGTTGAGAATAGCACACTCAACACAAAGGCCCCCAGAACAATAAAAAGTTCCTTACGATTAAAAGGTCTTGAACTTGCCACAATCACAGGAGCAAGGTATAGTGGCAATTTGCAGCTCCAATAGTCCAACGCAGTCAGAGCATCGTCTGTCTGGATAAAACCCAGCAGCATTACGAAAAGGAAAAGGAAGGCAACGATAGCGGACTTTTGCTCTTTCAGGCGTTGCCACTTGTTCTTGAAATCACCCTCTATCAGCCAGTTAGCAGCCAGAAAAATCAGCATCATGCTCATCATATATCTTGACAGCGGAATAGCGACACACAATGCCGCCATCAGCAACACATAAAGCCCATGATGTACCTGAAGTCTGCTCAAAATTCTTATTTTTGACCTAAGATTGATTTGTAACGAGGCTGATCGAGTAACAATTGTTTGGCAGCGCTAATCTCCGGATCACAGCGAAGCATATCCACATATTTACCTTTCTGATAATAATACCTGCTGATGATTTCAGAAGCGAGATAATCTGATATTTCGTTTTTATATTTCTGCAATTCAGTACTTTTCTCCTCCTCTATTTTTTTCTTCATGTCGTCATACAAAGATGAAATGTCTCCAAAATACTTCTCATCCTCCGCCACTTCCTTCAGTTCTTCTAAAGCTTTTTCAGTTTCGGTAGTGTAAGTATATTCTTTATCTTTCAAGAAATGGACAAAATCATTGTAAATCTCATCGGTCACCACAAAATCCTTAGCTGGTGGAATGGTGGCATGTGTAGCACGATATTGGGTGGCATAATCGAAAATATGATTATTCAACACCAATGCCAATAACAGGTTACTGGCCACGGTATCGGGTGAAATCACATCTGGTTCCACACCTCCTTTATCGTATACTGTTCTTCCATTTTTGGTTTTGAATGCCACTGCCAACGAATCCGGAATCTTGGTATGCGAGGGTGTCAACGTATCATTCTTGAAGTACTCGATATTCTGGACGCATCGTCCACTGGGAATGTAATACTTCGCAATAGTTATCTTCAAGGAAGTGTTATAGCTTAAAGGTAAAATATTCTGAACCAATCCTTTGCCAAAAGTCTTGTGGCCCATAATCACGCCTCTGTCCAAATCCTGGAACGCTCCTGACACAATTTCGGAGGCAGAGGCGCTGTACTCGTTCACCAGCACCACCACCGGAATATTCTTGTCCGTCACAGGGAAACGCGTTTTATACATATTGTGCTGGGACTCGAGTTTGCCTTTCGTTTCTGAAATCATGGTGCCCTGATCCACAAAGATGTTCATGATATTGACCGCCTCTTGCAGCAGACCACCTCCATTGTTCCGCAAGTCAAAAATCAGGTATTTCATTCCCTGCTCTTTCAACTTGACAAAAGCCTCCTTCACCTCGCTACTGGCTTTTTCGGTAAACTGATCCAGCTTGATATAGCCCACTTCTTCGTTTACCATGTCATAATATGGCACACTCGGGAACTTGATTTCCTTGCGTGTCACATCGAATGAAAGCGGCTTGGACTCTCCGTAACGCTCCACCTCAATATTGATTTTGGTGCCCGGCTGTCCCTTAAGGTATTCGCTCACATCAGAAGAGCTTCTGTTCTTCATCGACTGCTTGTTCACGCTGAGGATGCGGTCACCAGCCATGAGTCCTGCCTGCTGCGCCGGGCAGTCCTCGTAGGGCTCGGAGATGACGATATAGTCGCCATGCTGCTGAATCAGCGCTCCGATGCCGCCATACTGGCCTTTGGTCATCATCTTGTAATCTTCAAGTTGAGATTCTGGATAATACACCGTGTACGGATCCAAACTCGACAGCATGGCGTCGATAGCGGTCTTGGTCAGATCGCCAGGGGATATTTCGTCAGCATATTTCGCATTCAGCTCTTTCAGAATCGACACGAAAATATCCACGTTCTTGGCGATTTCAAAATCATGCTGCGCCTTACAATTATTTATAAATAAAGTAGTTGTAAAAAAGAAGAGAATAAGTATAGATGAAATTTTTCTCATAGATGTTTCCTTAGAAATTATTCATACAAAAATACGATTTTTTATTAAACGGAAAAACAGGGAAAATATTGTATTGCGGACGCATGCGATGCGTCCCTACTGACCCCTGTCCCCTGTAACCTGTCCCCTACTTCACGATAAAGTGAAGGCGGTTGAAAACATTGGTTTCGGAGGTGCCGGAATCGAAGTCCAGTGAAAGGATATTCATCTTGGGGTAGAGTTTCTTCACCCTTTTTTCTATACCTTTGGAAATCACATGGTTGGCAATACATCCGAAGGGTTGGAAGCTGAGTACATTGTTCACCCCGTTCTCGGCAAAGTTGGCGATCTCCGCGGGAATCAGCCAGCCTTCACCAAAGTTGGCCGCCAGGTTGATGATTTTGCCTGCCGCCTTCGCATCCTTGAACAGGTCGGAGAACGGCCGGTAATAGCGGTAGCGACTGCAAATCCTGTCGAACTTGCGGGTATAGAGCTGCACCAGCTTGTACAGGGCATCGCCCATCCACAGTGGCATTCCAGGCTGTTTGATATTCTTCTCCTTGTTGATATGGTTATTGACAAAACTATTGATGAAAAAGTTGTACATCGACGGAGCCACCACCTCGATATGGCGCTCGGCCAGCCAGTCCAGAATATGGCGGTTGCTGAATGCATTGTATTTCAGGTAGATCTCCCCTACTACTCCCATCACTGGGATATGGTCATTTTCCTCCGTAATATTGGCAAAATCGGTCACCGCATGGTCTAATATGCGATACAGCTCCGCTGGTTTGTTCTGCTCAATGGCGATAGCTGCATGGCGCAGATAGGCGGCATGCAGACGCTTGGCTGCACCCTTCTCTTTCTCGCGGGCTACTGCCGGATAATAGAGTTTGCCCAGACAGTCGCAGTAAAGCAGCATCAGCAGCGCCTTCCGGATGACCTTGCCCCAGGGCAGGTCAAAGCCCGGCTGTTCGTTGCTACCGTCGCTGCCAAATGCCACCGACACTACGGGCACTTTTTCAAAACCCGCCGCCACCATCGCATTCTTTATCAGTGCGATATAGTTGGAAGCACGGCACTGTCCACCGGTTTGCGTAATGGCCACCGCCGTCTTGTCTAAATCGTATTGGCCGCTCTTCAACGCCGTTATAATGCTGCCCGTGACAATGGTAGCCGGATAGCACACCTCGTTGTTGGCATAGCGTAAGCCCTGCTCCGTCGATTCCATCGTCGGTAAGGGCAGGTTGACCATATTATAACCCATGGCCTTGAAGACCGAAGGAAGCAGTTCCGAATAGCCTTCGGCGAAATAAGGCGCCAAAATGGTGCGCTGTTTGTCCTCCGGCATGAATATCTTGGTGGTCACCCTCGGACGCTTGTTCAGCTCGGCCGGCTTGAATTGCAAACTCTCCACCAGCGAGCGGATACGCAGACGTAAGGAACCGATATTGTTTACATCATCTATCTTCAAGATAGTCAAGTTCTTACCACTCCGATTCAGAATCTCCTTCACTTCATCCAGAATAAAAGAATCGGGACCGCAACCGAAAGAGGTAAGCTGTACCATGTGGATATTGTCCTTGCTCTCCGCCACATAATGGGCTGCCTTGAAGATTCGGTTGGGATAAGTCCACTGCGAGATACCGTGTATCTGGCTATAAATCTCATTATCAGCATGTAAGGTAATATTTTCCGTCACCACATCAATGCCCATATCGCTGATGCTGTCGGCAATCTTGTGCTGAATCAACGGATCAACATGATAGGGTCTGCCGGCCAGCAGAATCACCATCCGCTGCTCCTTACGAGCTTTTTCCACAATCTCCTTGGCACGGTCACGCAGGCCTTCCATGTAAGTTTTCTGTGCCGCCAATGCCCTGGTCACCGCAGCATTCACCATATTTTTTGGCACCCCCAGCGAGGTCAGGTACTCCTCACAGCTTTTCCGCAACAGTTTCTCGTCATTGAACGACATGACAGGGGCATCCACCGGAATGCCGAAACGCTCTTCCGGCTCGATGGAGCTCTTGATCACATCGGAATACCCCGCCACAATGGGACAGTTGTAACTGTTGCGCGCATTGGAATCTTCCTTCTGCTCATAAATCACGTATGGATAGAAAATCCGGTCCACCTTCTGCTCTATCAAGCTGTAAATATGACCATGCATCAACTTGGCCGGGAAACAGATATTGTCGGCCATGATGGAGCGGATGCCTTTCTCATATATTTTATTGGTAGAATGTGGCGACAACACCAGCTGAATATCGCAGGCAGTGAACAACTCATGCCAGAAAGGGTAATTCTCGTACATACCCAGCGCTCGCGGAATACCAATCCGCAGACGGGCTTTCTCCTTCGGCACTATCGGACGTTTGAACAGCAATTCAAATTTCTCGTGATGCTGGTTCACCCCTTTTACAAACGACTCCGCCTTGTTGGAATACACTTTCTCACAGTTGTTTCCGGTGTAGAAGACATTGCCGTTGGAGAACACCAGTCTTTTCACCTGGCAGTGGTTCTCGCAACCTGGACAAGTCTCCATCTCCACCGCGGAAGTCTGGGTAGCCAGCATATCGGCCAGCGACAAGGCCGGCTGGTCTATCCGGCTGTTCCGGGCATACAATGCCGCCCCGTATGCACCCATCAACTCAGGAACATTCGAGAAGAAAACGCTCTTGCCGGACATCAGTTCCAAGGCTCGCACAATGGATAGGTTCTTGAAAGTTCCGCCCTGCACTACAATATGCTCACCCAATTCACTGATATTCTTTATCTTAAGAACTTTATACAGACAATTCTTTACTACCGAATACGAGAAACCGGCGGCGATGTCAGCCACATCGGCCCCCTCCTGCATCGCCTGTTTCACCTTCGAGTTCATGAACACCGTGCAGCGGGTTCCCAAATCGTAAGGATGCTTAGCCATGCACGAAATGCGGGCGAACTCGGCCACAGGATAACGCAGAATATTGGCGAAATTCTCAATGAAAGAGCCGCAGCCCGACGAGCAGGCTTCGTTGATTTCCAGTCTCGTGATGCTCTTGTTCTCAACATATATCGCCTTCATATCCTGACCACCGATGTCCAGCACAAACGACACCTCAGGGTCGATGGTGCGGGCGGCCAGGTAATGCGCCATGGTCTCCACCACCCCATTGTGCAGCTGATAGGCGGTCTTGATCAGATTCTCGCCATAACCGGTAGCGGCGCTGCCGACAATGCGTATCTGCTTGTGATGTTGCTCCGCCTCGGCTTTCAGGCGGGCCAAGGCCTCACCGAAGGCTTTGAAACTGTCGCCTTTGTTGCGGCTATAGTCCGAGAAGACAATCCGTCCTTCTTGATCCACCAGTACCAACTTGGTCGTGGTGGAGCCCGAATCGACGCCCAGAAAACAATCTTCCGAAGTTAATTCTTCCCATTTAACTGAAGGAATGAAAGTTACGCTCTTTTCCTTTTTCCATGCTTCAAGCTCCTCTTCAGAAGAGAACAATGCAGGCAGGCAGCCCACATGCTCCTGATGTTGTTGTCCCCGCTGGTGATCGCGGAAGATGCGCACAAAATCAGACAAGGTCATGCTTTCCTTCAGTTCGTTCAAAGCAATGAGCGCGCTGCCCCATGCCGGAATCAGCTCCGGATGCTCGGGCATCAACACATCTTCTTCCTTCAGTTTCAGCAAGTTGACAAATGCCGATTTCAATTCCGACAAGAAAGCGAAAGGTCCGCCGCAGAAAAACACCTTAGGCAGAATATCATTGCCCCTGGCCAGTGAACTGATGACCTGAATAGCCACTGCGTTGAACACCGACTTAGCGATGTCGTTGCGACTCACATTACGGCTGGCCAAATTCTGGATATCAGTTTTAGAGAACACTCCACAGCGAGAGGCGATAGGATACACATTCTCAGCACTCTGTGCCAGCGTATTCAGTTCCTTGGTTTCAATTTCCAGCAAAGCGGCAGTCTGGTCGATAAAAGCTCCAGTCCCCCCTGCGCAACTGCCATTCATACGGATATCTGGGATTTTACCCTCCTCAAAGAAAATCATCTTGCTGTCCTCACCGCCCATATCAATGAAAGTGCGCACATCAGAATGTTTCCGCTTAATATATTCAGCAGCAGCTATTACTTCTTGCACAAACCTGATGCCCAACTGTTTGGTATACCCCATGGCAATAGATCCCGTCATCACCACTTTCACATTGCACTGGCCTAATGCTTTATAAATCTCTCTATAAATCAAATAGCCAGTTTGGATTATAGCGGTATTGTGTCGTTTATAGGTGGAAAAAACTTTTTCTCCCCTCTCATTCAGCACCACCAGCTTAAAAGTGGTGGAACCGATATCTATACCAACGGAATATGTCGGAGTTGTCATATTTATATTTTTAGTTGGCAAAAATACAAAAAAATATTGGACTATTGAACAAGCGGCAAACAGCCTATAAACAAAAGAGGCCAGAATCATTCAAGATACTGATTCTGACCTTCTTACGTGGCGGGATCGAGAGTTGAACTCGAGACCTCCGGGTTATGAATCCGACGCTCTAACCAACTGAGCTACCCCGCCGTTTTTGAGAGTGCAAAAATACACAATTTTTCAATATGTACAACAGCTGAATAAAAATTTTTCTTTCAGCGTTTATTGCATAGCAAAAATAACGGCATTACTGTTTCACCACTTTCACCATCTTGCTGCTTTCGTTGCCCTGAATAATGCGAAGCATGTACACGCCATCGGCGAAATGCTCAATATTCAGTTCAGTGAGGCGCTCGTTGATGCTAGTCTGCATGATTAACTTGCCATAGATATCATAAATCTGAAGCTGAGCCTCTCCTGAGATGCTTTCTAACTCGACAAACAAATGGCCTGGCGTCGGGTTCGGATACACCTTCATGGCAGAAGTCATAAGCTGGTCGGCAATACCTGTCTCTACAGTCAGATGCAGCACTATGATTGAGTCGCAACCTTCAACGGTGGTGAAATTGAAAGTATAATCACCCGTTTGAACAGTTCCCGGCTCAAAAACAGTATCTCCATACGTATATGGAAGATCGCTCTCATGAATCGTAAGGTATGCCTCTATGGTCACCGACTCATGAATGGTCAGGTGCAGCGTCACTATTGAATCGCAACCATTGGCAGCTCCGCCCTCAATGGTGAAGGTCGGGGTGTTGGTGCTTTCG
>CAJOFJ010000024.1 GCA_905233625.1 uncultured Bacteroidales bacterium
AACATAATTTCGGTAAAAACTTCAGGAACGGAAGCACATTTGTGTGCCACTACTGCGCCAACACCTCCGGCGCCAATGATTAATACTCTTGCCATTTTTCTATTTTATTTTGATGAAGAAGCGGATGCCCGCTTTGTCGTTATTTCCGATGCAAAGATACAAAAAATAATTAGCAAATTCGTCAATTAGTAAATTAGCAAATGAAATAAGGGGGAGTCTCGCACTTCGTGCTCAAGGGGAGTGGACTTTGTCCAAAGGGGAGTCTCATGCTACGCATTCGAGGGGAGTTTAATTTCCCCTTCTTTAAGAAGGGGTGGCCGAAGGTCGGGGTAGTGATTCAATGTACTAACTGAATTCTGAATTTTGAATTTTGAATTCAAATTTCTCTGTGATGACCTTTGCCGCATTATCAGACGCTTTGCTGTCAGCCAGAATCTGATGCAGCTGCGCGTAGTCCTCCTTCATGCGGCTGATGTTGGCCTCGTCGAAGGTGATTTTCTCGAACTCCTCTGCCAGTCGCTGGGCATTCATATCGTATTGTATGAGTTCCGTCACCACGGGTTTGTCCAGGATGAGGTTCACCAGGCTGATGTAATTGATGCCTTTGATGAGGTGCTTGGCAATCACGTAAGAAATGGCGCTGCCGCGGTAACAAACCACCTGCGGGGTGCCTAAAAGCGCTGTTTCCAAGGTGGCTGTACCCGAGGTTACCAAGGCCGATTTGGCATTCAGCAACAGCGGATAGGTTTGGTCGATGACAAAGGGAAAATTAGTTCCTTTCAAGTATTTGTCATACAATGATTTATCCTGCCATTTTACTCCCGATATCACAAACTGGAATTGTGGATATTTTTGGGCTACTTCCAGCATTACCGGAAGCATTTTGACGATTTCTTGCTTGCGGCTGCCGGGCAGAATGGCCACTATTTCTCTGTTGTCCAACTTGTTGACAGAGCGGAATTGCTGCACGGCATCACTGTTGCGAATGTCACTGTCGATGGCATCCAACAAGGGGTGTCCCACAAAATGCACGGGCACATGGTGTTTTTCGTAAAATTCTTTTTCGAAAGGAAGAATCACAATCATTTCATCCACAAACTGTTGGATTTTTTTGATGCGATTTTTCTTCCATGCCCACACCTGCGGAGATATGTAATACACCACCTTGATGCCATGCTCATGGGCAAATTCGGCTATTCGCAGGTTGAAGCCAGGGTAATCGATGAGAACGAGCACGTCGGGTTCGTACACCAGCAGGTCAATTTCACAAATTTTAATATTGTTGAGAATCTGACGCAGGTGCATTGCCACTTCCAGAAAGCCCATGAAAGCCAAGTCGCGGTAATGTTTCACCAGTTCCCCGCCTGCCGCTTCCATCAAGTCACCGCCCCAGCAGCGGAAATCGGCTTCCGGGTCGCGTTGCTTGAGTGCTTTCATCAGGTTGGAGCCGTGCAAATCGCCCGATGCCTCGCCGGCAATGATGTAATATTTCATCTGTTTATGTTAGGTGAAAATTTATGAAAGCAAGGACTTTACAATCTCCGAGATGGTCTTGTTGTCGGCTTTGCCAGCCAGTTGTTTGGAGGCCATGCCCATCGCTTTGCCCATTTCTTTGATGCTGGTAATATTGTTGTCGGCAATGATTTTCTGTACCACTTCTTTGATCTCATCGGCGGAGAGCTGTTTGGGCAGATATTGTGCAATTACCTCATACTGAGCCATTTCTTCTTCATAGAGGTCTTGACGGTTTTGGGCCTTGTAAAGTTCTGCGGATTCCTTGCGCTGTTTCACCAGTTTCTGCAACAGGGCGAGTTCCGCTTCCGAGGCGATCTCATCGCTACCACCTTTTTCGGTTTTCAGCAGCAGGATTGCGGATTTGATGGCGCGCAGGGCGTTCAGTTTTTCTTTTTCTTTAGCCAGCATTGCGGCTTTGATGTCATCGTTGATTTTCTGTTCTAAAGTCATAATATTCAATATTTTAAATAATACAAGATAAGTTTTTCATTCTTCTTTTGTCCTTTTCCACAAAATAGAAGCCACAAAGATAAGCAATAAATTTTATTCATCAGTGTTTAATTTGAGAAATTTATGTAAATTTGCAGAGAAAATTTTGTAAGTGATTTTAGGTATAAATAAATACTATGGATGAGGTTAAAGTAATAGAAATCAAAAAGAGCGTTTTCGCAGATAATGACAAGGCTGCGGAGAAACTTCGCAAAGAGCTGAAACAAAAAGGAGTATATTTGCTTAATGTGATGTCATCGCCAGGCAGTGGGAAAACTACTACCCTTATCCAGACCATCAACCGTATCAAAGACAGGGTTCGTGTGGCGGTGATGGAAGCCGACATTGACAGCGATGTGGATGCTGTGAAAATCAAGGAGGCAACAGGAATCCCGTCTATACAGCTGCATACGGGAGGCATGTGCCATTTGGATGCGGAGATGACTCGTCAAGGGTTGGACAACGTGGGTATGGAGGCTGTGGATTTGGTCATCCTTGAAAATGTTGGCAATTTGGTTTGTCCCGCCGAATTCGATACCGGAAGTTGTCGCAACGTGATGATACTTTCCGTGCCTGAGGGTGATGACAAAGCCCTGAAATATCCTTTGATGTTTTCGGTGTGCGATGTTGTGCTTGTCAATAAAACCGATGTTCTTCCATATTTTGATTTTGATATGGAAAAATGTTCGAAGAATATTCATGCGCGCAATTCCCAGGCGAAAATCATCCCCATTTCCGCCAAAACTGGCGAGGGCGTGGGTGCTTTCGCCGACTGGCTCCTCCGAGAGGTAATGAGATGGAAAGGAAGATAGAAGTGAATGTTAGAAGTGAATGTTGGGGAGTAAATGTTATTGAGTGAATGTTATTAAAGTAAATGTTGTAAACACGAAGTCACCAACATGAAATCACCAACAGCGAAGCTCACTAACACGAAGTCACCAACATGAAATCATTAACAGCGAAGCTCACCAACACGAAGTCATTAACTATAAAATATAACTCTGTATGCCTGAAATGTCCAACAAATTTGTTCCCAAACACAGAGGGGACAAGAATCCGAATCCAAAACTGATCAAATTTGTCCGTCATGTTACGGACCGTGTTCCCGGAAAGATTAAAATGACCACCGACGCTCCCGAGTACTGGGGCCTCGCATGCATTTTTGAAGATGAAATGGATGCTGTGACCCGCGAGGCTTCGTTGGATTTGCTCTTGGACATGCTTCCCGGCAACTTTTTCAAAGTGAGAGAGCATCACAGCTATGCCCAGCTCCACGAATGGAACGCCAAAAAGCATTATACCCCGGATGACAAGTCCTTTGACGAATTGCTCGACAAGCTGGCTTATTTCGGCATGTTGGAATACGACTATGGCGACAAATATACCAAGGAAGGTCCTGTGCCTGGTACTTCTTACGAGCGCAAGGACCGTATTTACTGGGTGCCGATGTTTGTTCCGGGTAGTGCGGAATACACGAATATGAATGTGGAGTTGATGGACAAGCATCCCGAGTTGGCGATGTTTTTTGAAAGAATGACGTTTCTGCCTCTGGAGAAAGTCACTCCGATGGTACCCATGGGCGGTTCAGGCATAGGCATGCATGTGATTCCTGTGGAAAAAGCCATCAGCATGGTGAACGAGACCGCTGATATCGAGCATATCTCTTACTGGCTCAAACGCTATGAAGGCCACCTTGCCGTAGGAATTTGCTCGTGCCGTTACGGCCGCAAGAAACTCGAGGAAGGTTGTGCTGACGATTACCGTGATTGGTGCATCGGCGTAGGAGACATGGCCGAATATCTGGTGGAGACCAACCGTGGCCATTATATCACCTACGATGAGGCGATGGATATTCTGAAAAAAGCCGAGGATCATGGCTTCGTCCATCAGGTGACCAACATCGATGGTGAAGGCAAGATATTCGCTATCTGCAATTGTAATGTTAAGATTTGCAATGCTTTAAGAACATCTCAACTATTCAACACCCCGAATTTGTCGCGTAGTGCTTACGTGGCAAAAGTGGATCCTTCCAGTTGTGTGGCTTGTGGACGCTGCGTGGAATACTGTCCTGCCGGAGCCGTCAGACTGGGGCAAAAGCTGTGTACCAAACACGGCGAACAGACCTATCCCAAGCAGGAACTGCCTGATGCCAGCAAGTGGGGTCCCCACAAATGGGATGAGGATTATCGTGACAAGAACCGTATCAATTGCTACCCGACGGGCACTGCGCCATGCAAGACCGCTTGTCCCGCCCATATCGCTGTGCAGGGCTATCTGAAGAAAGCCGCCGAAGGCAAATATACCGAGGCTTTGGAATTGATCAAGCGAGAGAATCCGTTTCCTGCAGTATGCGGTCGTGTGTGCAACCGTCGTTGCGAGGATGCCTGCACACGTGGCACCATTGACCAACCGATAGCCATTGATGCGGTGAAGAAGTTCATTGCGGAGCAGGATTTGAAGGCGGATACCCGCTTTGTGCCAGAAGTGAACATCTGCTCCAATGTGCAGGAATATTGGGAAGAGAAAATCGCCATTATCGGTGGCGGTCCCGCTGGTTTGAGTTGTGCTTACTATTTGGCTACTATGGGTTATAAGCCCACTGTGTTCGAGAAGAACGACATTCCCGGCGGTATGCTGCAATATGGCATTCCTTCCTACAAACTGGACAAGGAGGTCATCAAGGCCGAAATTGACATCATGCGTGAGATAGGTGTGGAGATACGTACGGGGGTGGAAGTAGGAAAAGATATCACCATCCAGCAATTGCGTGAACAAGGTTACAAAGGCTTTTATGTGGCCATTGGCTGTCAGGGAGGCAAGCTGCCCGGCATCACGGGCGAGACGCTTTCAGGAACCACTACCGCTATTGATTTCCTGCACGACGCCAACTGCGGCAAGGTGAAGGTAGAAGGCAATGTAGTTGTGGTAGGTGGTGGCAATGTGGCGATTGATGCTGCCCGTGTGGCCAAACGCAGTGGGGCAACTTCGGTAACGATGCTCTCGTTGGAGACCGAAGACATTATGCCCGCTTCTTTGGAAGAGCGTCGCGAAGCCCGCGAGGACGGTGTGGTGATCAATCCCGGCTGGGGTCCGAAGGAGGTGCTCGGCACGGACAAGGTCTCTGGTGTTGTTTTCAAAAAATGTACTTCCGTATATGATGAAGAACATAGATTCTCACCGCAATACAATGAGAATGAAACTATCACATTGGAGGCCGACATGGTCATTTTCGCCATCGGTCAGACTGTCATTTTGAAAGACCTGTTGAAGGACAGCAAGGTTGAATTTGTCAGGGGCGTCTATCCCGTGGCCGACAAGTTGACTTATCAAACAGCGGAGGAAGATATTTTTGTGGGCGGTGACGTGTTTACGGGACCCAAGTTTGCCATTGATGCCATCGCTGCGGGTAAAGAGGCTGCCGAGAGTTTGCACCGTTATGTGCAACACGGACACATGACCATCGGACGTAACCGCCGCGACTTTATCGAGCTGGATAAAGATGACATCGTGGTGGAAAGCTATGACAATTCTTCCCGTCAGGTGGAAGGCCATGAAGCCAAAGAGAGTCCGTTCAAGGAATACATGGTAACCCTAACCGAGGAGCAGGTTCGTACTGAAACTGCCCGTTGTTTGAGTTGTGGTGCTTCGGTGGTTGATGAAAACCGCTGTATTGGTTGTGGTATTTGCACCACTAAGTGCGGCTTCGATGCCATTCACCTCTTCCGCGACAACCCCGAGGCCAGTGTCATGCGCACTTCCGAGGACAAATTCAGCGGCATTCTCCCTTACATGCTCAAACGCACCGGAAAAATCATCTTTAGGAGTAAATGTTAGTGAGTAAATGTTGATGACTTCGTGTTAATGAGTAAATGTTATAAAGTAAATGTTGTAAACACGAAGGTCTTAACAGCGCAGCTCCCTAACATGAAATCATCAACAGCGAAGCTCATCAACACGAAGTAAAACCATGCACGAACTCGGAATAGTCTTTTACATCATCAAGGACGTCAAGCAAGTGGCGGAGGAGCACCATGTGGAGCATGTCTCCACCGTGGTGATGGACATTGGCGAGGTTTCCACGGTGGTGCCGCATCTGCTCACCGACTGCTGGCGTTGGGCGGCCGACAAGGAAGACATGCTCAGGGGCTGTGAGATGAAAGTCAACATCATCCGTGCAGTGACTTGGTGCGATAACTGCAAAAAAGAATATGAAACAGTAAAGTTCGGCAAAACTTGCCCGCACTGCAATAGCGGCAACACCTGGTTGCTCCGCGGCAACGAAGTCGAAATCAACAGTATCATCATATAATTCTTAATTTTAAATTTTTAACTCTTAACTGAATAATATGTGTTGTTTTTTAGTCCCATTAACCGAAGCGGTAGCGACAAGCGCCTATCGCAAAATCAATAAAGAATCTTTGGAAAAATCTGAATTCGCGCTTAAACGGCATGTTCCCGCATTGGAGAAGATGTTGTGGGGTGGTTCGCTGATGCTTATGGTGGACCATGCCATCAATGGAGAACTCAGTTTGAGCTTTCCCTTTTTCACGGCGCTGAATGCGGAAGGAGGTTTCCAAATCATGCTCCGCGAGATGCTCACCGTGGGTGTCCCCATGGCGTTGGTGCTGACAGCTGCATGGGCTGTTTATGCGCTGGTCAAAGAACATCGAACACGCACCGTAACCATGTAGAAACGTGCCATGGCGTGTTATTATGTACAACAATTCAACATCTAAACATATCAACAATTAAACCATTAAATTATGTTTTTTCAAGTTTATGGCGCTAACGCGCTGGCCCAATGGGGAATGCTACTCGTCGTTCTCGTAGGCCTTATCCTGTTCAACGAGTTTGCTCGCCGTACCAAATTCGGCGGCATCATTACTTTTCTGGCCATCCCTCTGGCTCTTACTGTTTATTTCCTCGC
Source organism: uncultured Bacteroidales bacterium (assembly GCA_905233625.1). Taxonomy (GTDB): domain Bacteria; phylum Bacteroidota; class Bacteroidia; order Bacteroidales; family WCHB1-69; genus RUG11690. Next base: position 6,932 of record CAJOFJ010000024.1, read on the forward strand.
CATCTGGATTGGTGTCAGAAATGGTGCGCAGTGGGCACTGGAAAACCAGACTCACATCTATATGCAAGGCTGGTTCCACTATGCCAAGCTTTATGCGGCTACAGCCGGATGTATCGGCTTCATGATGATTAAATACAAATGGGGCATCGGTGCCAAACATTGGTTCAAGCCCTTCCCATTCATCATCGTGGCTATCAATATTTTGATTGCCTGCGTCTCTGACTTTGAAAGTGCCGCTATGGGTTGGAACAAGTGGTGGCTCACTTCCGAAGGCGTTTGGCAATATGGTGGCTGGCACAACGTGATGAACGGCGTGGCCGGTTTGCTCAACATTTTCTGTATGACCGCTTGGTGGAATGTGTATGCTTCCAAGGATAAGAAAGATATGATCTGGGCCGACATGACCTGGGTGTATATCGTTATCTATGACATTTGGAACTTCGCTTACACTTACAACTGCCTGCCGACTCACAGCTGGTATTGCGGTGTTGCCTTGTTGCTGGCTCCTACCGTAGCAGCTCTGCTGTGGAACCGTGGTGGCTGGATCCAGAACCGTGCTAACACCTTGGCTATCTGGTGTATGTTCGCACAGGTATTCCCGCTCTTCCAGGAAACTTTCAAAGACGGTCAGCAGTGGTTCAGCTGGGCTACGCTTCCCGTTCTCTATCCCGAAGGTGTCGCCACCATCGAGCAACTGTACGCTGCTGGCGGACAGGCCGCAGTTGACGGCATCGTGGGTACAACCGTAGATCCTTCTGTTGTGGCTGCTAACCCCACTATGATGATGGTGATTAGCGGACTTGCACTGGTAGTGAACATCATCGCTCTTGGCTACATCATCGCTGTCTCCAAGAAACGTCATATCAATCCTTACAAGGAAGACGTATTCGTCAACCAGAAATACTACAAGGATGCTATGGCACGTGCCGATGTGGAATAAAATCCGGATTAATCCGACATGTAACAGGGGTGGATTTCTCTGCCCCTGTTTTTTTTTGTATAGGGAAAAGACGTACGGCGGTGTGTCTCTATAGGATAAAGGTTATTTTTTCTTCTTTTCTACAGAGAAACCGAACTTGCCCAAAATCTTGCCCAGAGCGTAATACTGTCCATGTGAATAGGCCACTAGGTTGGCTCGTTTAAGATCCAAGGCGCCTGTTTTCTTGTCCAAATAGCGAGGGTCGGCATGCACGGCCACAATCTTGGCAATGAACATGTCGTGCGTGCCCAGGGACACTATTTCCGTCACCTCGCATTCCAGGTTGACAGGCGACTCGTAGATCATGGGTGCCTTAACCACATTTCCTCGCACGGGAGTGAGGTTGGTCTCCAGAAATTTGTTGTATTTCTTGCCCGAACGTACGCCACACCAGTCGGTTACCGCCGTCAAGGGCTCATTCACCAGGTTGATGACAAATTGCTTCCGCTCTTTGAGAATCGGGTACGAATGTCTTTCAGGGCGCACCGAAATATAGCACATGGGCGGGTCGGAGCAAAGCGTGCCGGTCCAGGCCACCGTGATGATGTTGTACTCGTCGGGGGTTTCGCCACAGCTGACCATCACCACCGGGGTGGGGTTGAGCATGTTGCCGGGCTTTAGGCTGATTTTTTGAGTTGGGGTCATTTTTAGGAGGTTAGGAGGGTTAGAAAAGTTATAATGGTTAGTAGGGTTAGGAGTTTGGGGGAGTTTCGCGCTTCGCGCTCACGGGGAGTCATGCTTTGCATGAGGGGAGTGGGCTACGCCCAAAGGGGAGTCTCGCACTTCGTGCTCGAGGGGAGTTTAAATTCCCCTTCTATTAGAAGGGGTGCCCGAAGGGCGGGGTAGTGATTAAAATTCAAAGTTCAAAATTCAAAGTTTTAAATATACAGGAAATGATTATTTGAATTCTGAATTCTGAATTTTGAATTCTTCTATTCGTCGTTGCCGTTAAGGAATTTACGAGATTATACCGGCAATCAGGATGTTGAGCAGGGCCAGAGGGGCGATGTAGCGGACAATGAAATAGTAAACTTTGAAATAGCGGGCTTTGAGCTGGCCGCTGTTGGACAGTTCATCATAGACGTCCACTTTAGGCAGGTACCAGCCGATAAAAAGTGTGAATAGCAAGGCATCTATCGGCATCATGTAGGTAGCGGTCAGTTTGTCGCATAAGTCAAAAATGGTGAGTCCGAATATTGTCACATGACTTAATGGTCCGAAAGAGAGGGTGCAGAAAACACCAATGGTGAATACGGCAAGCGAGAGTATGATAGCGGATTTGCGGCGGCTCCAATGCAATTCTTCAACGGCCCACAATACCAGGACTTCCAGTAGGGAGATGGTGGAGGTGAGGGCGGCAATACTGAGGAGCATAAAAAATCCGACAGCGAAGGCCATGCCTCCAGGCATGCTGTTGAATACGTTGGGCAATACCTCATATACAAGGCTCGGACCAGCAGCGGGACTGAGTCCGAAAGCGAAAACGGCAGGGAAAATGGCCACTCCGGCCAGGATGGCGATAAAGGTGTCGGCACCGGCAATCCATAAACTGGTGGTGAACAGGTTATCTTGTTTGCGGATATAGGAACCGTAGGTGCAAACAGCACCCATGCCTATACTGAGGGAAAATAGTGCTTGTCCCAAAGCATCAAGAACGGAATTACCGTTGATTTTGCTGAAGTCTGGCTTGAAAAGGAAGTCAATACCTTGGCGGGCACCGTCCAGGGTCAATGAGCGGATGCACATCATTATCATCAATACCAAAAGTATGGGCATCAGAATCTTGGTGTATTTTTCGATGCCTTTCTGCACTCCTAAAATGATAATGCTGGCAGTTAAGCCTAAGAAAATGAACTGGTAAATCAGCGGCCAGAAAGAACCATGGGTAAAGTCGGCAAACATCTGGCTGATTTCGGCGGGGCTTTTGCCGCTGAGTTGTCCGCTGCCAGACAGGACGATATAATTGAGTGTCCATCCGGCTACTACGCTGTAAAAGGCATAGATGACGAGTGCGGCAACAATGCTGAGGACTCCTACCCCAAGCCAGGCTTTGTGCTTGGGTGCTAGCACCTTGAAAGCTCCCATCACATTCTGCTGTGACCGCCGCCCGATGACAATCTCACTCATCAAAATGGGCACACCCAGCAAAAAAACAAAAATGATGTACATGATGATAAAGGCTCCTCCTCCATTTACCCCTACAGTATAAGGGAAACGCCAGATGTTGCCTAAGCCGATAGCCCCTCCCGTGGCAGCCAAGATGGCGCCCAAATTGGAGGAGAATCCGCGGTTGTTGTTTGTTGATTCCATATTTTTTGTTTATGCGTTTATACGTTAAGGCGTGTAGTCACTCGCTTCGCTCGCTCGTGGAGACGCTCACTACGTTCGTTCGTTAAGTCGTTCACTTCGTTCACTCGTGAAGACGATACTGCCTTCATGCTTCCACGAATGCACGAAGTGCATGTCTTCACGTCTTCACTCCTCCACGTTATTTTACTTTGCGATGACCATTTCTATCAATTTTCCGAGCTCCGCTTTCCGTTTGTTCAGAATGTCGCATTTTCTGAGAAGGTTGTCAATGATATTCTCTGCGGGATTCTTATCAATCTCACTCATCAGAAAATCCAGAAAATGCTCGATAAAGCGGTATTTGAACATCAGAACGGTTTTATACACATCCTCGTTGAGCTTGTAACTGCTGTTGTTCACGTGGTCGGTGCTTACCTCAAAACGTCTTTGCCATTCGGGACTGATTTCAATCTCCTCTTTCATCAGATGTTCCAATGCAAAATGTTGTATTTCAGTATCTTCATGATTGACGAAAGCTTTTTTGATATCATCCTGATCAGAAGACTTTTCCGCTATGATGGCGTATTCCTCAAAAATTTTCTGGAACAAAGTTTGCTGGAAAGAAAGCCCTTCTTCTGCGAAGTCATTGAAAATGTACTGGTCCAGTCTGATTTTCTGACAGGTGATATTTCCTTTGTCATCGGGAAGTTCAGCATCGATTTCGTAGGCACCGTATTTGAGCAATAGCAGGATGATCTTCTCCTCGATACTGGCCAGCGAGTTGGTATCAGTAGTGGTGGTGTCATTGGAAGATACGTTTTCCTCAGGCTTGGTGTGGATGTTGATGTCCTGGTCGCTTTCCCTTTTGGCGATATCCTTGATATTCTTGACGATATTTTTCCGCAATTCGGCGGTCAGAAACTTCTCCTCAAGATTGAAAACTTTTGACAACTCTTTGATATAGAGTTGTTTAGTGATATCATCCTGAATCAGGGCGATGGACTGGATGATGTCTTTCACCATGGCGGCGCGCTTAGCGGGGTCGTTGCCGGCCTCTGCGGCCATCACCCTGGCCTTGAACAAGATAAAGCTGTCGGCATTGTCTTTCAGATAATCGGTAATCTCCGAATCTCTGTGTCCCTGGGCGAAAGAGTCGGGGTCTTCGCCGTCGGGCAGCATCACTACGCTCACGTTGAAGCCGTTGCCCAAGAGGATGTTGATGTCCTTGAGAGCAGCGTTGATGCCGGCCTTGTCGCCGTCACGCAGCACAGTGACGTTGTTGGTTTTGGACTTCAGCAGGCGGATTTGGCCGTCGGGGAAAGCGGTACCCGAGGTGGCCACCACATTCTCGATGCCGGCCTGCACCATCGACAACACATCGGTATAACCTTCCACCAGAAAGACATTGTCTTGTGACTTGATGGCCCGCTGGGCTTGGTAGAAGCCATATAGCACGTTGCTTTTGTGATAGATGGGGCTTTCGGGCGAGTTGAAATACTTGGCGGTTTTCTCGTCTTTTTTCAGAATACGGCCGCCAAAACCCACAGGCTTGCCTAACTTGTCGTAGATGGGAAAGATGACACGGCCGCGGTAAAAGTCAAAAATTTTGCCGCTTTCCGATTTTTTGGTCAGCCCCGTCATAATCAGATGCTCCAGCTGGTAGCCGTTTTTCAGGGCCTCTTGGGTGAACTTGTCCCAGCCATCGGGACAGTAGCCGAGCCTGAACTTCTCGATGGTCTGCTGGGTGAAGCCTCTTTCTTTGAAATATGAAAGACCTATGGTTTGCCCTTCCTCAGTTTTAAGTAGCTGATCAATAAAATATTGCTCCGCAAACTTGTTGACCGCCAACAAGCTTTCTTTCAGTTTTTCCTCGTCCGTCAGGTCTTCCGAGCGGGCATCCTCCACAATGTTGATGCCGTATTTTTTGGCCAGATAGCGTAACGCTTCGGGATAGGAAATCTGTTCGTGTTTCATCACGAAATTGACGGCATTGCCACCGGTATGGCACACGAAGCAGTTGAAGATGCCCAAGCGTGGGCTGACGTACATCGAAGGATTCTTGTCATTGTGAAAAGGACACACGCCCACCCAGTTTTGTCCGCGGCGTTTCAGCGGCACAAAATCGGCAACCACCTCTTCAATCTGGGCGGCGGAGTATATTTCATCAATGGTTTCCTTCGAAATCATCAGTCGTTGACTTTGAATTTCTTGAAGATTTTGGTGTCTTTCATAATGTCCACCGCTTTCTGGAAGGTGTCGTCGCTGGTGAGGAACACTTGGTAAGCCTCACCGTAGCTGTATAGGGTGCGGGCGATCTCAAATTTCAGGTATTCCTTGATGTATTCAGGCGCTTTGTTGAGGTTTTTCAAGCGGAGAGACTCTTTCTGTTGCTTCTGGATGTATTCCGTCAGCATCTGGTCAAATTCGGCCTTGTTGTCAAAGTTTTTGCTGTATAGGGAGTCGAGCTTGCCCTTGTTTTCCTTGACAAAGCCCTGCAGATATGCGGAGAATACGAATTTCACGCTGTCTGTAACCCCTTCTTTCTTAGCGTATTGTATAAAATCATCATACAATTTGTCATCGATGTTGAAGTTCTGCTTATAGTCTTCGAAAGTGGGGTATTTGGCCTTCATTTCTTCGCGGTGGGTTTCCATATAATCCATGGTGAAACTGCCGAAAATACCCTTACGGGCCAGTTCGTTGTAGAAGGTGGAGTATTTGGAAGTATCGAGAGGGATGAAGATGTCGGGCATGATGCCGCCACCGCCATAAACCACACGGCCTCTTGGAGTTGTATATTTCAGTGAATCAGGGAATTTGATACTGTCGGCAGTCAGGTACTCGCCATGTTTGCTGCGGTTGTTGAGGTCGTTCAGATAACTTTCCACACCATCGGAGTAGGGTTTCTGGATGCAACGACCGGTGGGAGTATAGTAATGCGAGATGGTCAGTCGCACCATGGACTGGTCGTTCAAGTATAAAGGTTTTTGTACCAATCCTTTACCAAATGTACGGCGACCTACCACCAGACCGCGGTCCCAGTCCTGGATGCAGCCGGAAACAATTTCGGATGCGGAGGCGGAGCCCTCATCCACCAGCACTATCAGCCTGCCTTTTTGGAATTCGCCCTTGCCGTCAGACTTGAACTGCTGGCCGGTTTTTCTGAAGTTGTCGGTATAGACAATCATCTGATCGGCACCAAGGAAGATGTTGGAGATTTTGAAAGCCACGTCCAAGTAGCCGCCGCCGTTGCCGCGCAGGTCAAGGATGAGGTTTTTCATGCCGCGGGCGTTGAGTTTGGTCAGGGCGGTGTGTACCTCATTGGGCGAGGTCATCGCGAAGCGGTCGAGTTTGATGTAGCCGGTTTTGTCGTCCACCATGAAGGATACATTGACGCTGTTCATGGGGATTTTGTCGCGGGTGATGGTGAATTCGAGCAGTTCGGGGTTGCGGCCACGCTTCACGCCAACCACCACCTTGGTGCCCTTCACGCCACGCAAGTGGCTCTGTACCCACTTGTTGTTTACGTGTTTGCCGCAAGCAACCAAAGTATCTACTTTCACGATTTTGTCGCCAGCGCGCAGTCCAACTTTGTCTGATGGGCCGTCGGGAATCACTTCCATCACGTTGATGGTGTCTTTAATCAGCTGGAAGGTCACTCCGATGCCGTCGAACTTGCCTTCCAGGGGCTCGTTGGTCTGTTGCACTTCTTTTTTGGGGATATAGACGGAGTGCGGGTCCAGTTCTTTCAGCATCTCCACGATGCTCTTTTCCACCAGTGGCTCGAAGTTAACGGTATCCACATACATGTTGTTAATGGCTTGCAGCATCTGCATCATCTTGCTGCTATTTTGCTGGTAGGAGGGATTCTGGGAGTAGGCAGATCCGCAGCATAAAATAACCAATAGATTGATTAGTAATGTTTTGAATATCTTTTTCATATTGAAAAGTTTGAATCAGTTAGTATAAAAAATGCAAACTGCAAAGATACAAAAAAATAATTAGTTAATTAGCAAATTAGTTAATGTGCTAATTATCAATGTGCTAATGTGCCAATTTTTAAAGGTGGAGTTTCGCACTTCGTGCTCAAGGGGAGTGATGCTTTGCATCAAGGGAGTCTCGCTGCGCTCGAGGGGAGAAGTGTTGATTACAAGATTACAGGATGATGGATTGATATACGGGTTAATCCTGACCGACGACGCTGTAGCCGCCGTACTTCTTGCTGCCATTGTGCTTGATAAGTCCCTGTCTTTTGAGTTCTGACAGGCAGCGGTCCATTGTAGTCTGTGAAAAAGGGGTGTTGGAGATGAGTTCTGGAGTACGGCAACCGGGATGCTCCCTGATGTAGTCAAGTACGGCGTCAAGTTTATCTTTCGGCGGGACAGACAGGCTTTTCTTTTCCTTTTCCTCGTCGCCGTCTGTCCGTATGACATTCACGAGCTCTTGTTTAGCAAGCAGATATTCCTCAATGGTGGTGCTGGACTGAGGGTATCTTCGGTTGTCCAGCTCAAATTTAAGGGGTACATCTGTCCACGGCATGGTCTTCATGACCAACGTTTTTCCGTCGCAGGAGTCGATGTGATGGAAAGGGACAACAATGGAGGATGATATACGGACACACTCATTGTCACCTAAGAGCTGGATTAAATACTTGATGGAGCAATAGCGAGTGTATTTAATGCCGCCCACCGTATATACTTCTGTCTCATTCCCTTTTTTCATGCAATAGAAGATGTCATCAACGGGTATGTGATGACAGTTATTTTCCCTGTCACACACGTCAATCATTCTGGCATATTGGTAAACGGCTCTGACCTCTGTTTCCAAAGACTGCGTAAGCTGTTTGTTTACTCTTAACATGTAGGGGAAGAAGTTGAAGGCGAGGTTGCGGCTGAAAATTAGGATTAAATGTTCGGAAAAGTAAAGTGAAGACCCTACTTCAGCTATTGTAGCAGCTTGGCTTTCTGAAATAAACGTGTAGCCCAAGGCCAGCTCGACACATCCTGACAGAAAACAAGCTGTGATGACCGAAAACCAGTATATTGATGTATGGTCACGATACAGTTTAGGATAGAAGACAAGATAGTTGGCGTACAATGTGACCAGCAGCAGCAATCCGGAAAGTGCCTCCTTGTAAGGACTGCCTAAATATGGGCGGAGGTATGCGTTTCGTGAGAAGAACCATATCAGAGCGGTGCAAAACAGGATATTCAGCAAAATGGTAGCAAATGTACTCTGTAGTTTCATGATATTGTCGTTTGATTACGATTGCAAAGATAGTCATTTTATCCGTGTGTTATTCCCCCACGATATTTTAATACCCCAAAATTCTGCTTTTGGGGTAATAAAATTCATTGTATTTAAAACATTTATAATCAAATAAATATGTTTTTCAGGCATCATAATTTTGGCGTGGGGGAACACATTTATGGTTTGGGGTATAAAAATGTCCGGCGATTATTGATAATTTTGCCGCCGAAAAAGAGACAAATCAACATCAAAATCAAAATATAATGAAAAAATTATTGACATTGACAGGGCTCTCAATCTTGCTGCTGCTTTGCGCATGCGAGAAAGACAAGAATGTCGGGGAGAGCCATCTCTTGCTCAACAGGGTCGAGGTTATTCCTTCAGACGGCAAAACAGCATCCACAGCTATTCTCTTGTGCCAAATCGGGCACGACGGGAAAAATTGTCCCGGCTGTGTTTTGTACCATGGAAAAATGAGGCATTTTGACTGTATGGGAGATGGGCACTATTGTGCTTCCTCTGCAGCTGTTCTCCTTCAACAGGATGGCGCATTTTTCACCGCCACTACCATCGACACCTTTGGTTTGACAGATCAGGATATCTTCAACATGCCCTCAAGGTCGCTGTTTGTGGAGTATGATGAGAAGAACAACGAGGTGTGGCTGAACATCCCCGCCCAGCTGGTGTATCGTGACAGCGTCACTCTTCAATTTACCCTCAATGGGTTGTATTACAGCGCAAGTGCAGCGTATGATAATGATTAGTTGATAACGGAATTAAAGAAATGTGCTAATTAGTTAATGTGCTAATGTGCCAATTAAACTACGAACTAAAAATTTTTATTGGTTTTTATAACTAACAGTTGGCTTAACGTAATGAATATGATAGATATGAGGAAATGGAGCAGTATTTACAGATTAGGAAAAAACAACTTTCTGGCATAAAATCCTGCCAATCGTTGTGCGCAGTTGGCAGGATGAAAACAGGTACCCCGCAGGGAAATCGCCATGGGCTGGAACCTAAAACCGATATTCCCTGCTTGCAAGCACCTTAGGTCGGTATATCGTGATGTTTGTCATGCGATGGCACAAAAAATCCGATGCAAAAATAATGATTTTTGCGACAGGATGACAAAGGAATTAACAAAGTTTACAAACAAAACGATTAAGACAATGAAAAAGATAATATACGTGGCTTTGATAGCCGTTTTTGTTGGATTCTTTTCGACAAGTTGTGAAAAAGAAGAAATAATAAAAAATTCATCTAATAATTGTGTTACAAATAATGGCAAAGGAGGACAAGATCCAGGATTGATTTTTGTTGGTTGTTTTGATTTTATGACAGATATCTGCACAGAATGCAATTCCTATTGTGAATATCCGGGAGAAGTTTGTTTACCCTGTGTAACAGTTACTCCGAAGTCAACAAATGGTATTCTGCTTGGAATTCTTGAAGGCCTGAAAGAAGGGGATCCTACTGCTGTTGCAAAATTTTTCTCTGATTCATCATTATATTCGTCGTTATTTCCGAGGTTGGATTCGAGAATTGGTGCATCTTTTCTACAGAAACTTCAAACAGGTGAGTATATCTTAAAAGATATTTATAAAGGTGAAAAATCTGAAAACCGAATATTCTCCTTCGAGGAACCTAAAGGGGGTAATACAATAGCTCTTGTTTATGCAGAAGAATAATATTTGTGTAGTGATTAAGGATAGGGCTTTAAAAAGCCTTGTCCTTTTGATTATTAGTGTTCTTTTTGTATTCTGTGGACAGTCAAAGACATCTGTTGAGTCTATAGATACATTGTACATATACCATAATATTGGCGAGGTGAAATCATATTATTCTGCAGATGAAGAAACGCAGGTGAATACTTATTTTTCAATAGATTCGTTAGATCGTGCAGTTTTATACTATTGTGTCAACTCATTATATCCAACATCGACTTTCGTGATAGAAAATAAGTTTTCAAGCTATTTTGTGGTTAATCGAAATAAACTTGTTGTGAAATACGCAGGGGATAACCATTTGTATTGCATAGATAGTTCGTCAAAAATCACAGGTGTTTTAGAGCTGGATTTGGGAATGGAAAACAATGAACCGTATGTTTTAGCAGCAATGCAATATGCCTATTATATCCCTGTCGCTCAAGATTCTGGACTTCTTTATTCGAGTAGATTCCTTATGAGTTATAACAACTATAAAAAAAACAAAGATATTAGATTGAGGCGTTTCTCGCAACCTGTGATTACTGAATTTACGCTTAACAAAGAGCGTTTGACCGCCCATCGCGGAATAGGACATTACCCATTATCTCATTTGTCTGTGGATTCCACCTATAGTCACTATTGGTTTTGGACGGCACTGAATAAGGATTTGGACATTGTCGCAGCTTATTTCTTTTTGGATTCACTGTATGTTGTTCATCGAAATAATACGCAAGATAGGTACCCGTTAAAAAGCAAATACCAGCATCATGTGAATGAAACTATTGATCCCAACGAGTCAAACAACTACAACTATTTAGCTGAAAAAGCCTGTGAAAGCACCTCATATATGTATTTGCGCTATGACGCCTATCGGGATTTGTATTATGTGGTGGTTTCCAAGGCAATGCCCTACGAAAATGAGGATGGCACCCATAATAATGCGGCAGATAAACCGTGGTCTCTTATTATTTTGGACTCCAAATTCAACCAGAAGGCCGAAATAGACATGCCGAAACACCTGAGCAAACACGAACTTATGATTATTCCCGAGGGTCTTGCGGTGAAAGACCCTACTCGTTCAGACAATAATAAATCTTGTTTCATCATATACAACGTAAACCTATGAAAAGAAAATACATACTGATTTTTTTGATTGTTTTGGTGGCAATGCCAGTTCTTTCGTTAGATATAAATAACGACACGGACCCTGTTGCAAAGAAAAGAAGCTCTTTTTTTGTGTCTTATATGAAAGAAACTTTTCCCGACTTCAAACTCACCGACGGAGAGTATCTGTTCATCCTCCCAACAGGATGTTTCAATTGCAATCGTGCCGCATGTAATTATCTGCTGTCCCATCCAGAGTCTATACGCGGGAAATATAAAGCGATTCTTATTTCACAGTCCACTCTGGACAGATTATCCGACAAGATTTTGTCGATAGACAAGAATATACTGTGTGACAAGACGAATAAACTGGACAGAATGTCTTTTGGTATCTCAGGGATTTCTGTCCTGAAAATACAGAATCTTACTATTGTAGCATCAAAGAGTCTGACGGTAAGCGATGTGCAACAAGGTCCGGAAGCATTTTTCCAGAAGTTATAAAACTTAAAGGACGGGAACTAAGCTATATCACAATCCATGAATAAAATAGTAAAATTCTTTTTTTTAGTTTGTCTCTCTTTTGTAACAAGTTCTTGTTTTCACGCTACCACCTCGGATATGCAACAATGTATAGACTTGATGTCGAAGGAAATGAAACATTCCAAAACAAGTTTTATTTTTGTTGGAGCCCAGTGGTGCAAACCGTGCAAATCAAGTCTTAAGGAGCAGTTCTTGCAGAATCTCTTATTGAAGGAGGATTCTATAGGGGTTATGGTCATCTATTTTTCCGACAGATCTTATATAGACAATCTATTATCAGATGCCAATTACAAAGGAAGTTTCTATAGATTTGATAGTCATGGTGGTTTAGATAAAATGGTGGCAAATGCTTTGCTGAAAAAAATTATCCCTAATTACAAAGATGTAAATTACATGCCCATAATGTTGAGAATTGACTCTATAGGGAATTACAGTCATTGGAAATTCGTGAGACCCTCATCCTATGACGCTTTTTAAATTGTTTGAAGACGGAACTCGGCTCCGTCTTTTTGTAAAAACTGCATATTTCCCTATCTGGAGTATGGTTTGGTCAAGGTAAACATACGGAACATCTCGCTGGTGCCTGTACAAGTGGATGAAAATACAAAAGCCCATATGCTGGAGGTGGAATTTCCGGCAAAGTTAGTCACCACTTACGGCAAGGAATAGACTTTCAGTCAGTAGATGACTGGCACGGCTGAAATCATCACCGATGACTTGCGCTTGCTGGACAAGTTCCTTAATCCTATAAAGGCGGTGATAAAGAAATAAAAAACAATGATAACGGGCTAAAACTTGAAAAAAAATGCAACTTTAGCCCATTATTAAAAAATTTATGCTATCTTTGCAGGCTGAAAAACAAATAGTTATGGATGCACTGATAGGAAGAATTTCGGAGCAGAAAGAGCTGACAACATATATCAACTCTGGCAAAGCAGAGTTTGTGGCTCTTTACGGCCGACGACGTGTCGGGAAAACATTTTTAATCAATTCTTTTTTCAAGCAAAAATTCGCTTTCGATACGACAGGTATCATCGAAGGCACGAAGACAGAGGAACTTATGGCATTCTATACCGCTTTGATTGCATATGGTTACTCTGGAAATATGCCGACAAACTGGATGCAGGCTTTTTCCGCCTTGAAAGAAGTGCTGGAAAAACGCAAACAACATAGTAAACGAAGAATTGTGTTTATTGATGAACTCCCTTGCTTCGACACTCCTAAATCGGGATTTGTCAAGGCATTGGATTTCTTCTGGAACAGCTGGGCCTCGCGACAAAAGGACATTTTTATCGTGGTTTGTGGTTCTGCCACTTCCTGGATTATCAAGAATATCATCGACAATCACGGTGGACTGCACAACCGCATTACCCATGAAATGTACCTGAAACCGTTTACATTGAGGGAAGTGGAACTTTATATGAAGTCCAGAGGAGCGAGGTGGAACAGACTCTTGATTTTGCAAACTTATATGATTTTAGGAGGTGTTCCCTATTACTTGAGTCTTTTGAACACAAGTCAAAGCTTGGCAGAGAATATCGACCGTCTTTTCTTCTCTGAACAAGCGGAGTTGAAACGGGAGTATGACAGATTATACAAATCTTTATATCGGAATCCTGATCAATATATGGACATTGTCAAAATACTGGCGGGGCACAAACAGGGTTTGACCAGAAAAGAGATTGCCACAAAGATGCATCTCAACCAGAATGGGCATCTTTCCAAAATTCTGGATGATTTGACAAAATGTGGTTTTATCCGCTACTATAATGTTTCCAATAAAACATCTGGCGGCATTTACCAACTGGTTGATTTCTACTCACTTTTTTATCACGCTTTCGGAAAGAAAAAGACTACAGATGTCCACTACTGGTCGCACAGCATCAATACGCCTGTCCAGAACACATGGTTTGGTTTGGCCTTCGAGCGTGTGTGCATGAGTCATATTCCGCAAATCCTTTATGCTCTTCATCTCGACAACATCAGAACAGAGTATTATGCCTGGAGGAGTCAAGAGCAAAATCCTGCTGCCCAAATTGATTTAATCATAGATCGGGCAGACGGAATCCAGAATATCTGTGAGGTGAAATACAGCCAAACTGCCTATTCACTCACTAAAAACGAGTATGACAAGATTTTGAACAGATGCGATGGTTTCGTCAAAGAAACCCAATCCCGAAAAGGAATTCACATAACAATGATCACCACCTTTGGTCTGAAAGAGAATGCCTATTCTTCCATAGCCCAAAACAGCGTTGTTCTTGATGATTTATTTTCAAAATAATCAGCATGTTTTGAAATTTATATTATATTGAAAATCAGCTTATTGTATAAATTTGCTTGGACATTTGTAATTCAGATAACGGGCTAAAACTTGAAAAAAAATACAATTTTAGCCCAGTATCCTTTATTCAATTAGCAAATGATGAAAGGGGGAGTTTCGCTTCGCTCAAGGGGAGTGGACTTCGTCCAAAGGGGAGTCTCGGGCTGCGCCCTCGAGGGGAGATGATAATGTGCTAATGTGCCAATGAAATTAGCAAATTAGTCAATTAGTCAATTAGCAAATTCCCAATAAAAAATCTTTTGTCAATTGCAGATAAGACTCCGACATATTATTGTCGGCATTGCGGAGACAAAGTGTCTCGGTGATGCAAGCTGGTGCCATTGGGCATGTTTTTGTGAGTGCTGCGGGGAGCAGGCGGTAGCCGGAGATGATGCGGTTGATGGGTTTTGACGGGGTGGGCTGAATCAGTAATTGATAGAATTTAAATAAATGATTTTGAGAAATTTGCTCAAACCTTTCGCTTTCGTTGGCGGGAAGAATCATGAAAAAGCGACCGTTGGCTGCCAGCAACTGGCAAACGGCGTCTTTCAAGTCCTCAAACGGTAGGGTGTCGTTGTGCTTGCTGATGTTTTTCTGCAAGGTGTTGGGTTTGAGGGCATCCACAAAAAATGGCGGATTGGAGACAATCAGGTCAAATTTTTTATGGTGTTCGCGGGTAAAATTCTGAATACTTTGTTGATAAAAAAGGAGGTTCTGGTAATTTCTTTGCGGAAAAATCTCCTTGCTTTTCAGAGCGTCTCCGATTGAAGGGGCATCAATATCGATACCAATAATTTCTTGTACGTTTTTTTCCTCACTGGTATTTTCCTGAATTATGTTTTCTTGCAGAGCATTCTTTTGTAGAATATCCACCTTCGTGACATTTTCTTTTGCAGTCCTCTCTTGCAGGGCTTTCTGCTGCATCTTCCACGCCAGACAGTAGGCGATGACTCCGCAGCCGCAGCCGATGTCCAGCACTGTTCTCACCTGGTCCACGGGGGTGGCAGCGGCCAGCAGCAGCGCGTCGGTGGAGATTTTCAGGGCGCTGTTGTCGTGGTATAAAGAGAAGTGTTTGAAGTGAAACATGTAAAAGTTCTTTCTATCCTTGCGTGACATATTCAGTTCGGCCACATTGGCATATTGCTCGCATTCGGCTATATTGAAAGGTGATTTTTCTTCCGATTAACATGATAAGAAATTTGAATTACAGATGCAAAAATAGAAAAAATGTCTTATAAATCCCCATAACCTCCAAAAATAATATAGTTACGGGGATTTATACGGTAAAAATCACTTTATAAATGCCCGTAATTCATTGCTGTCCACTAAAAAATTAATATCGTTCTTTGAAATAGTAGTAAAATCAGTCAATTCCAGAGATTTTGGAATGAAACGGATTTGAATTTATCTTTGCCGAAAACCTTCGGCAGATGAACAAAGACAAATACGTTTTCTCACAACTCACCTCGCTACTGAACAGAAGCCTGTTCAACGATTATGTCCGCAAATATAATGGAGACAAGTATGTCAAACACTTCACGTGTTGGAACCAATTGCTCGTCCTGATGTTTGGGCAACTGTCCAATCGTGAGAGTTTGCGAGATTTAATCGTCGCATTGGAAGCCCACCGCAGCAAGTGCTACTTCTTAGGAATGGGGAAGCATATCACGAGAAGCAACCTGGCCAAGGCTAACGAGAGCAGGAATTGCCGCATCTTCGAGGACTTTGCCTACCACATGATAGACGAGGCAAGGAGAAAGAGGATTGTCGACATCTTCAAACTTGAAGGCAATGTCTATGCATTCGACTCGACTACCATCGACCTTTGTCTCAACGTCTTCGAATGGGCAAAGTTCCGAACCACAAAAGGTGGCGTCAAGGTCCACACAATGTACGACATTGAGACTCAGGTTCCAGCCTTTGTCCACATAACTCCTGCAGCGGTGCACGATATGAAGGCGATGGATGTGATACCTTACGAGCCTGCGTCGTTCTATATCTTTGATCGAGGCTACAACGACTTCAAGCGTCTCTATCGAATCAACGCACTTGGCTCATTCTTCGTCATCCGCTCCAAGGGCAATCTCAAGTATAAGATTGTCAGATGGAAACGCAGGCTTCAGAAGGATGTGTTGTCAGATGCAGAGATTGCGCTCACTGGGTTTTATCCGTCACAGTATTACCCGTCAAAGCTGAGGTTGATTAGATACTGGGACGAGGAACAGGGACGCGAGTTCTTGTTCTTGACCAACGCCCTGGGTCTGTCGTCCTTGCTGGTTGCCGAACTTTACAAGAACCGCTGGCAGATAGAACTGTTCTTCAAGTGGTTGAAGCAGCATCTCAAGGTCAAAAAGTTCTGGGGCACTTCGGAAAATGCTGTGAAAACGCAAATCTATGTCGCCATCATTACCTACTGCTTAGTGGCTATAGTTCAACACGATATGCGTCTTGAACGTTCAACCTACGAAATTCTGCAGATACTGAGCATCTCACTTACTGACAAAACGCCACTCAAAGATCTCTTCAATAAAACTGATTACCACGATGTCAAAGAACGAATTGATAATAGTGAACTGTTATTATTTTATAGTTAAACACTCAATTTTTAATCGTCCAAATTTTTAGTGGACACTAATGTAGTAGTTCTATAAAACTCAAAAATATGAAAAAATCTGTACCCTTATTTTTATTCACCTTGTTCATGACGAGTTTTATCGCATTCCCCACCGCCTCCGCCCAAGGTGAGTGGAAATGGGCGCATTATTGGACGGGAAGCGGTGGCGACTTAAACAACATTTTCAACAATAT
>CAJOFJ010000025.1 GCA_905233625.1 uncultured Bacteroidales bacterium
TTTTACTGGATTACAGGTTTGCTATTGTATTTTTTGTCGGCAATCTTTTATTTTCATCATGTGGATAACACAGATCCAGTTAACAGAGTGTATAATATTTTGGTGCTACAGGGAGTATCTGCAATTTGTATGTTCTTTTCTATGATCGTTCTAGAAAAAATAATCTTCCGTTTATTCCCTGAATGTTATTTTACTATTGGAGAACAAAAAAAGCATAAGGATAAATTGGACAAAAGAAAGAAAATAATCTTTGTGACCATTATCCTTGCTCTTGTTGTAGGGGTGTTATCTAGTATTATTGCACATTATATTGTGCAGGGTTTGGCTTGATATGTAGTAGAAAAATATAAATTTATAAACTGTATTACAGTCTTTGCTATTGGCGAGGGTGTGGAAATAGAAACAATAAAAAAATATGAAGAAAAAAGGATTTGTTTTTGCAATAAGAATTGCTAAAAGTTTTTATGTGGAAGATATGCTTGGTGCTATTGTTGATGAAATATTGTATTCTGAAGATAGTAAATTTGATGCTGAGATGTTTCCCGAAGTTCATGAACAACAAGGTGTAAAATTGTTATTTAACAGAAAAACACAGAATAAATTTACCATTAATCATAGTGATTTCATTTTTGAATATAATGTGGAAAATGATTTCGAAAAGGAATTTCAATTATATTTGAGAGCATTTGTAGATACAATAGTGAATAGAGTGTTTAAAAAGTTTAAATTGAAAAATATAAACAGGTTTGGTTTTGTAATTAAATCTGAATTACAAGATAATGATGATTTGCTTTCGCAAGTTTCTGAGATTATAAAAAAAACAAATAATGGATCGGGTACAAATAGTTTATCATTACGTTTTAATGTAATAAATAAAAAACCATTAAAAATAGGGAAAATTACAACACAGGATTTTGACAATAGAATTATCACATATGATCGAGCTAATTCTGATTCTCCTTTGTTTTTTTCTGTTGATTACCAAAAATACTATAAACCAGAATTGCAAACAATTGAAGATTCGGTAGTCTCTTTTGAGGATTTTTGTAACAACCATTATAATTCATTCACATCAGAGTATGAGCGATAAAAAACGAAATAATCGGAAAAAGGAAGGGCAAAAAAGAAAAGGATACAAAGGTCCATTCCCTATAAATAAGAATTTTGAGATCGAAACTACTCGAAAATATATGAAACCCAATGCAGATGGACCAACTGTTGATGAGTTTTCAATCCAAGACACTACGGATAGTATAGACTATTCTGAAACAATGCCACAAAAGAAGCAAGGCAAGCGTCCAAGAAAGAAACGAAACATAATTGGTAATTGGATACAGCAACATGTGTCAGAAATAATCATTGGAATCGTTGTTTTTTTTGATCACAGCACTCATAAGCACAGTTGTATTCAAACATAGTAATCATCTTGTAGAACATGATAAAGATATTGAGTTTATCAAAGACAGTCAATCTGAAGCAAAAAAAGAAATTCATGATGTGGATTTAAAAGTTGATGGTCTTAAAGACAAAGTACATGAAATTGATAAACGAGTTGAAATCCAAGATGTACAATTAAAAAATGAGAAAAGATGACAGATGGATACCCAAACTTTGACGAATACATCCGGCAGGGAGAGCCTGAGAAACGCTTGAAAGCGGATGCTTGGCGTGTGGCTATCGGCCTGCAGGCCGTGGATGGGCTGAAGACCTCTGAGTATCTGCAAGAAACCGCCCGTCGCAACATCGAAGGCGAAATCACCATTGATGAGGCCCGAGAGATGGTGAAACAATACTATATCACCAAAACCACCCATGATGAGGATGATGGCGACAAAGCAGAAGCTGACAACGTTTCCGGCAACATTTCTAAGTTGCTTCAAACAGATGCATTCACCTATAGCGTAGCCGGATTGGCAGCCATCCATAGGGCTATCTTCGAAGGTGTGTTCAAACATGCCGGACAATTCCGTGAATATGACATTTCAAAAAAGGAATGGGTGCTACAGGGTGACACAGTGCTTTACGGACGTTGGCAGGACCTACGCATGGCCATAGACTACGACCTTGAACAAGAGCGCCAGTTTGACTATTCAACTCTGGATAAGGAACAGATGGTGGAGCATCTTGCCAAGTTTGTTGCGGGTTTATGGCAGATTCATCCGTTTCGGGAAGGCAACACTCGCACTACTGCCGTTTTCACCATCAAGTATCTGCGGTCTCAAGGTTTTCAGGTCAACAACGAAATGTTTGAACAGCATTCTTGGTATTTTCGCAACGCACTGGTTCGTGCCAACTATCGGAATCTTGCAAAAGGGATAGGTTATGAACCGAAGTTTCTTGTACGTTTCTTCCGCAATTTGCTGCTTGGTGAAAACAACATATTGAAGAATCGTTACATGGTAATTAATCCACCCGAAGACTGGAAGATGCCGGAAAGCGAACAAGTACTCGACAAGCACTGGATAAGTACAGGACAAGTACCCGAACAAGTACCCGAACAAGTACCCGAACAAGTACGGGATAAATTGCACACAGACAATTCGTTAATTATTGAACTCATAAAGATATTTGGTCTGAAAGAACTTTCAATTGCCCAAATAATGAAAATATTAAGATTAAAACATAGACCAAATTTTTTGGAGTACCACCTTAACCCCGCAATTCAAGAAGGTTTTGTCCGTATGTTATACCCAAATTCGCCAAACCATCCCCGCCAGAAATACTTGCTGACAGTGAAAGGAATGGCTTTGTATAATGAACTTATGAAAGAAGAATAACCCATGCCTTACTTCAACGAAAGCCAGTTAGAACAGTCCATTATTGCCCTGCTGCAAGAGCAAGAGTATGCGTATGTCAAAGGGGAGGACATCACCCGCGACCTCGACGAAGTGGTGTTGCGCGATGATTTGGCGGCGTATCTGCACAACCGCTATAAGAACGACGGTATCACCGATCAGGAGGTGGAGAATGCCATCCGCATCATCACGCAGAAGCAGGGTGGTACACTTTACGCCGAAAACAAACATACCCTCAATATGCTCATGGATGGCTTCTCGCTCAAACGTGAAGATCCCACCAAACAGAACCTCTATATTTATCCCATCGCTTTCGACGAAGCCAATCAGAAATACAACATCTTCAAGGTGGTGAACCAGTTCGACATAGTGGGCCAGCAACGCCGCATCCCCGATGCCATTATTTTTCTCAACGGTCTGCCTGTGGTGGTATTCGAGTTCAAGAACGCCCTTAAGCAGAACACCACTATCGAAGATGCATACAAGCAACTCACCATCCGCTATCGAAGAGATATCCCCGCACTGTTCAAATACACCGCTTTCATTGTCATCTCGGATGGCGTGAACAACAAGTTCGGTACACTTTATACCCCATACGAATACTTCTATGCCTGGCGCAAAGTGAATGCCAAAGACAAGGCCTGCGACGGCATCAATTCGCTCAAAACGATGATTGCCGGAATGTTACGCAAAGACCGGCTCATCGATGTGGTTCACAACTTTGTCTATTTCCCTGATACTTCCAAAGACGAAAAGAAATATATCTGTCGTTATCCGCAATATTTCGCAGCCCGTTCTCTGTTTCAGAACATTTTGAACCACAGTAAACTAAATGCTGGCGGCGACGGTAAAGGCGGTACCTACTTCGGCGCTACGGGTTGTGGCAAGTCGCTCACCATGCTTTTCCTCACGCGACTGCTGATGAAAAGCAAAGCTCTGTGCAGTCCCACCATTATTCTGATTACCGACCGCACAGACCTTGACGACCAACTTTCGCGTCTGCTGCTCAACGCCAAACAGTTTGTGGGCGACAGCGTGATAGAGCAGGTGGAGAGCCGTGAAGACTTGAAAGCCAAATTGCAAGGCCGTACCAGCGGGGGCGTTTTTCTCACCACTATACAAAAATTCTCGAAGGACATCAATCTGCTTTCCAACCGTGCTAATATCATCTGCATCAGTGATGAGGCCCACCGCACTCAGACCAGTTTGGAAGAGAAGGTGGAGATAACGGAGAAGGGGGTGAAACGCTCATATGGTTTTGCCAAATACCTGCGCGATTCATTGCCGAATGCCACCTATGTGGGCTTTACAGGTACGCCTATTGATGCTACGCTGGATGTGTTTGGCTCTGTGGTGGATGAATATTCGATGATAGAAGCAGTGGAGGATGGGATTACCAAGACCATCATGTATGAGGGGCGTGCCTCGCATGTGTTCGCTGACAGTGAACTCGTCAAGCAGATTGAAGCCTATTATGACCAATGTGCCGAGGAAGGCTCATCAGAATACCAGATTGAGGAAAGCAAGAAAGCCATGACACAGATGAGCATTCTGCTCAACAGTCCTGACTTGATTCACCGTTTGGCGGTGGATTTCCTGCAACATTATGAAAGAAGAGTGGAAGAGGGTAGTACCGTGAAAGGGAAAGCGATGATTGTCTGTGCCACCCGAGAGATAGGTTTTGCCATTTATAAGGAAATTATCGCCATGCGACCGGAATGGGCAGAGGTGAGAATTTGTGGCGACGGGGAAGAACTGACCAAAGAAGAGGCAGAGAAAATCAAACCCATTGAGAAAATCAAGCTGGTGTGTGTCCGACAGAAGGACGATGCCCCTGAGCTATATAATTTGTTGGGCACGGATGAGGAACGCAAGAAACTTGATTTGCAGTTCAAGGAAGAGAAGTCGAACTTCAAGATTGCTATCGTAGTGGATATGTGGATTACAGGCTTCGATGTGCCTTGTTTGGACACGATGTATTGCTACAAACCGTTGCAGATGCACACGCTGATACAGACTGTGAGCCGTGTGAACCGCAATTATCCTGGTAAGGACAAAGGATTGATTGTTGATTATTTAGGCATCAAGAAAAAGTTCAACCAGGCGATGAAGAAATATGCCAACGGTGGACAGGGTGAGACTCCAGTGGAGACAATTGATAGTGCGGTTAAACTGTTCAAGGACGAGTTGGATTTGTTACGTCGCATGTTCACCGGTTTTGATTATTCGAAGTTCTTTACAGGAACACCACTCGAACAGTTGGACACCCTGCAATTGGCAGCCGAACGTATACAACAAACTGATGAAATGGAGAAACGCTTCATGAAGCATACTATTATCATGAAGTCGGCCTATAATATGTGTAACAATGACGAGCGCATCACCAAGGGTGAAGTTAATGATGTGCATTTCTTTTCTGGGGTACGGTCCATCATCTATAAAACAACTACGGGAGAATCACCCGACGCTACACAGATGAACCGCCATGTGCTGAAAATGGTCAACGAGGCTTTGATTTCAGAAGAGGTTGTGGCTATCAACTCTATGCGTCTTGACAATAATGAGCAAATCGATATGCTGGCCACGCAGTATATGGAGAAACTGAAAAAACTCCCTTACAAGAATACGAAAGTCAAATTGATGGAGCAACTGCTCAAGCGTGTAATCGATAGCGTGAAGAAGGTGAACAAAGTGAAAGCCGTCAGCTTCACAGAACGCCTGAATGTTATCATCGACCAATACAATGATCGTTCTGATGACATTGTGCTGGCTGATGAGATTGTGACCGAGGTGGCGAAACAGTTGGCGGATTTGTTCGAGGAAATAAAGAAAGACAGCGTTTTGCCGGACGGCATACCCAATATTGAGGTGAAGGCTTTCTATGATATTTTGAAATCGGTGGCCGAACGTTATGGTTTTCTGGATGAATATACAGAAGAACAATACATTGAGATAGCACAGGCTGTCAAGGAAAAAGTTGACGACAGTTCGCAGTTTATCGATTGGGACAAGCGTGCCGATATCAAGGCACAGCTGAAAGTGCAGATTATCCTCACACTTTCCAAACATGGCTATCCTCCTGCTACTCGCGATGAGGTTTTCAAAGCTATCTTCGAGCAGGCGGAGAATTTCAAGAAGAATAGAATTGGTGAGGGAGCGGAGATGCCATCCTCTTCAGTTATCCATTTGTATTCGACACCCGAAGAGAGCTTGCCCATGGCAGCGGAAGATGACGTGCCATATGATTACCTTTCCTAGTGTCCAACACAAATGAGTATATTTGCAGAATGAGGTTGCCGTGATACGACCAAGATGAAAAATCAGGAAGAAAAAATGTGTATCTTTGCATCTTGAATTGAATGGATAACGGTATGAAAGACGATACTCCACGAATCCCTTGGCTCATCGCATTGGTGCCTTTTGCGGTGCTGGTGGTGTT
Organism: uncultured Bacteroidales bacterium; assembly: GCA_905233625.1. GTDB lineage: Bacteria > Bacteroidota > Bacteroidia > Bacteroidales > WCHB1-69 > RUG11690. The sequence goes on from CAJOFJ010000025.1 coordinate 6,235, forward strand.
GCAGGTGCTGGTGATCAAGCAGTTCGGCTCGGACGCGATCGACGGAGCCAGCCAAACAGCATTGCTATTCTCCGCCGCGGTGGCCATCGCCATCGCTATGGTGGGCTACAAAGTGTCTTGGAAAACCATCAACGGGGCGATTGGCGACAACATCAAAACCATCGGTCCCGCCGTGCTGATTCTGTTTTTAATCGGTGCTATTTCGGGCAGCTGGATGATGAGCGGGGTGGTGCCTACCATGATATACTACGGCATGAAGATCATCACGCCTTCGCTCTTCCTTTTCATGGCTTGCCTGATTTGTGCCTTGGTGTCATTGATAACGGGCAGTTCGTGGACGACTGTGGCTACCGTTGGTATTGCCTTGATCGGTATCGGCACAGCACACGGCTTTTCGGCGGGGTGGACAGCTGGCGCTATCATCTCGGGCGCTTACTTCGGCGACAAGATTTCCCCGCTTTCCGACACTACGGTGTTGGCTTCTTCGGTGGGCGAAGTACCCCTGTTCAAGCATATTCGCTATATGCTCATCACTACCGTGCCTTCTTTCACGATTGCACTGATTATTTTCTTGGTGGTGAGCCTGAATCACTCGGCCGCAAGTGGTGCCCAGGCGGCTTCCTTTGCCGAGGGACTGCAAAACAGTTTTGTCATCAGTCCATGGCTGCTGCTGGTTCCGCTCTTTACCGCTGTCCTCATTGCTTTGCGACTGCCAGCGGCTGTTATCCTGTTTTTGTCGGCTCTGGTGGCGGGAATGGTCATGCTGGTGGCCCAACCACACATCGTGGCCCAAATAGGCGAAGGCAGCAATTTCCGGGGACTAATGCTCACCTACTATAGCAGCACTGCCATCGATACGGGCAATGAGACACTCACAAATCTGGTGCAGACACGTGGTATGAAAGGCATGCTGAGCACCGTGTTCCTCATCTTCTGTGCTTCCTCTTTCGGCGGCGCACTCACTGGAGGTGGCATGATGAAAAGCCTCACTGGAGCATTAGCCCGTGGCATCAGCGGCCGCCGCTCGTTGGTAACCACCACCGTGGGTACAGGTCTCTTTGCCAACATGGCCACAGGCGACCAATATCTCAGCATTGTGCTCACCGGCAACATATACAAGCAACTTTACAAGGACATGGGCTTCGAGGGGCGTTTATTGAGCCGTTCCACCGAAGATTCCGCCACGGTTACCTCTGTACTCGTTCCCTGGAACACCTGCGGTATGACGCAGTCCATGGTGCTGAAAGTTCCCACATTAGAGTTCTTGCCTTACTGCTTCTTCAACCTCATCTCTCCGCTAATGTCCATCACTGTCGCTTTCATTGGCTATAAGATTTTCCGTCGTACCGATGATGAAGAAACGGAGCAATCAACGACGACAATCGCTTAGCAGGGCATTGACTGTATAGTCATACTCGTCATGTATTCCACGTGATGAGACTTACCCCACGCGGGAAACTATTTTTTAACGATGTTGGATATCTTGTAGGTGGTCACCGTACCGTTAAACTCCTCAAACACCAATTCCACCGGAATATTGTCGGACTTGCGATAGGTGATGATGATTTTCGAGTAGCCGCGTGGTGCTGCCTTCTTCGCACTCAACGTTACCACTTTGTTGGCTCCCTTCTCCACCACAGAGCTCTCGGCATTGTTGTCGGTGGCCGCCTGCTTCCATTCGCCATTGACGCAGTTCATCAAGGTGTTGCGGAAGGTGCGCATGGAGGCGTTCTTCTCAGTATCCACCACCGTTTTCTTGCCCTTGACACTCGTGCTGATAGTCTTGCCATCGATGATGAAATAGTCGCCAGCCGGATTGGTATAGCGAAGTTCTATTTTGTCTGCGGAGAAGAGCTTGAGATTACCCTCCGCCTCGAGCGTTTTGCCGCTGGCTTTGATGAATTTGGATTCGGTGAAACGGGCCTCCACTTTCTGGGCAGAAGCGGCGAGGGTCAACATTGCAATGACAATGGTCAGTATTTTTTTCATTTGTATATAATTTTTTGTCTTGACTAGAATGAGCAGCAAAAGTATAATTTTTATTTTTCCATTCTCCGTTTCATGAACGGAAATTTTATCAGCCAGTGGAAAATAAGCGGCTGTAATGTATAGGTAATCAATATGGTAGAGACCATGCCAATCAATGCGCATCCGCCGATGGAGACAATGGTCGGGTGTTTGGCGAACAACATCGAGCCCATCACGATGATCAATACCAGGGCAGAGAAGAAGATGGCCACCTTGTGGTACTCCAATAGCTTGCTGCTTTCTTGACGTTGTCTTTCAATCAGTCCTTTCATCACGAAGATGCTGTAATCAACACCGATACCGAAGATGAAGGTGGAAATCACAATGTTGATCATGTTGAATGAAAGACCGAGAATTGCCATCCAGCCCTGCACCACATACCAGCTCAGGAACATCGGCATGAAGGCGAGAAGCGAAATCAGAATATCTCTGAAAGAGAGGAGCAACACCACAAATACAAATATGGATGAAATGAGCAATGCCATATTGAAGTCTTTGTGAATCAATGAAATCATGCTTCCGGTGTAGTATAAGGGGTCCATCACTACAACATGTGGTCTGGCTGCAACCAAGTCGCTGACTTCACCCACTTTATCTTTGGACAACTGCGGAGCGTTGAAAATCAGATATCTACCATCTGTTTCTTCGATGAAGTTGCAGAGCAGGCCTTCGGGAACGATGCCTGATTCGTAGAGGTTGCCGGGCTCGTATTCTGCTTCGACCATCGCCTGGAACGGAACGAAAATGTCAGGCGAGAGCTCGTTTTTTACCGCAGCGGCTTTCACGGTAGCCATCACCTGCGCCACCTTCTCAGGGGTCCAATAACACTGCCATGCGGCAATACGGCGCTCCTGTTCCGCCTGCGACTGGAACAAGAGAGATGCAACTGGCGTGTAGTTGATCAATACGCCAGATTGTCGCAAGGAATCCAAGGTGGCGGAAATCGCCATGTTGGCATCCAAGGCCTCATCCAGGTCAGTGGACGTTACAGCATAATATCTCTGTACACCGCCATGGTCGTTTTTCTCGGCATACAATTGTTGGGATTTCTTGAAAGCTTCACTCTCATAACCGATGTGTTTCAAATCATTGTCAAACTGTACCTTGCCGGAAAAGATGAATCCAATCACAATAATAATGCACAAAGCAATGATAATGATAGGGTTACGGTCGTATGGATAGTTGTTGATTTTGTCGATCAGCTTGAACGCTTTCTTGCTGTGTTTGGCGTCCTTCACGTTCAGGAAATGGGGCAGGAAAACCAACACAAAGAAGGTGCTGCCAAGGAGTTCGAAGGTGGCAAACAGACCGAAATCCTTCAGCAGTTCGCTTTCCGTAAACATCAGACCGAGGAATGCGCCGATGGTGGTGAGACAGCCAAGACAAACGGGGATTGACTCATCTGTCAACATCTGCTCCACATCTCCCACGAACCGCTGATGTACAATTACATGTATACAATAGCTGAGAGCAACGCCCAAAATCACGGAGCCCATGCCCAACGCCATTAGCGATATGCCGCCCTTGATCCAATACATGCAGGCCAATGCTAAAAAAGTACCATAAACGATGGGCAGCACGTTCTGCCAGATGATGTTGTAGCTCTTGAAACTGATGCATAAATAGAAGAGAATCAGTACCAAAGAGATGCCGATGGTGATGCCAATGTCACGTTTCATGGTGCTGGCGTTGTTAGCTGCTTCCACCACCGCGCCATGCATCAGCACTTCTACTTCTGGATGCTTGTCGTTGAACTGTTGGATGCAGTCGCGGATATGGTTGATCAGTTTACCGCCTTCTTGGGAGTTAAAGGTCTGGAAATCTGGGGAGATAAAGATCAAAGCTACGGTACTGTCGGAGCAGAAGAGATGCCCATCGATAAGGGTGAAACCCATGCCGCCGGAGATGTCGGGCATCAGGCACTCACGCAATCCCAGCGGGTCGGTGGATACCAACTCAGAAACCATGCCGGTTTCGTCGTTCATGATTATCTCGTAGTTGCGGGCCATCGTTTCGTCGGCATGCGCAATGGCGGAGTCAAAACGGGCATACATTGTCGTGTCCACGAAAGAGGGCACGTGCATCATTGCATAGTCGAGCGCGTTGAGCGCCATGTCAGATTCCATCTTATAGAGCGTGTTGGCGATGCCGTCGTCGTTGGTGAGAATGGAATCCATCAGTTCGTCCACATAGCCGACCATCACTTCGGGTGCCGCACCTGTCATCTGCATGAAAAGTTTGTCCTTAACTTTCACATTGCCAAACACTACATCGCACTCCGATTCATCATATTTCGGCAATAGTTTCATCAGATCTTCCTCAAATTGTGCCTTCGTCGCGAAAAAGGCAAAGATGACACTACTGACAATTAAAAGAGTATATAACAGGAACTTGTGTTGTGTGAAGAAGCGGTAAATCTTTACAAAAACCATATCAAATTATCAAAATATTTTCAATATCTATCCTAAAAATGACTTTTATTAAATTGCGGCGGCAAAAATACGAAAAAAAATGCGTAAATTTGCCGATTGAAATTTCAACTATTAGAAAATGGGAAAACATCTTCTACGAAACAAATGTGCGCAATACAGAGCACCTCAAGTTGCGAAAGAAAAAGGTATTTATCCATATTATAAAGCGATAGAGACAGAACAGAGCACGGTAGTAAAGATTGGTGGCAAGGATGTGCTGATGTTCAGCTCGAACAGCTATCTGGGTCTTTCTAATGACCCGCGTCTGAAAGAAGCCGCCAAAGCAGCGATTGACAAATACGGTACCAGTTGCTCCGGTTCACGTTTTCTTAATGGCACATTGGATATTCATGTGGAATTGGAAAATAAACTCGCTCAATTGGTGGGCAAGGACGAAGCTCTCTGCTTCAGCACGGGTTTCCAAGTGAATCTTGGGGTGGTTTCCGCGCTGTGCGGCCGCAACGATTATCTGCTGCTCGACCGGCTTGATCACGCCTCTATCATTGAAGGTAGCCGCTTGGCATTCGGAAAATCGTTGAAGTATGCTCACAACGACATGGAGGATTTGAAAAAATACTTGCAGCAATGCGATCCCGAAGCTGTCAAGCTAATCGTGGCTGACGGCGTCTTCTCCATGGAGGGTGACATTGTTCCGCTGCCCGAAATGGTGGCATTGGCAGAGAAATACAATGCCGAAATCATGCTTGATGATGCCCATTCAATAGGTGTTTTGGGACATCAGGGTAGGGGAACGGCCAGCCATTTCGGTCTGACCGACAAAGTGGATCTCATCATGGGTACCTTCTCCAAGTCTTTCGGTTCTTTGGGCGGTTTCATCGCTGCCGATACCGACATCATCAACTATCTGAAACACAATGCCCGCTCGCTGATTTTCAGTGCCAGTATGCCACCTTCCAATGTGGCGGCAGTCAGCAAGGCCATCGATATCATGCTGGATGAGCCGGAACGCATTCAGCACCTCTGGGATGTGAGCAACTACGCCCGCAAACAATTCAAAGATCGCGGTTTTGACACGGGCCGCAGCGAAACGCCCATCATTCCGTTGTTTGTTCGAAATTCGGAGAAGGCCTTCTGGCTCTGCTCCCGTTTGCTGGAGAATGGGGTTTTCGTTACGCCAGTTATCGCGCCTGCTGTCCCCGAAAACGACGTGCTGATCCGTTTCGCATTGATGGCCACGCACACCAACGAACAGGTGGATGAAGCCATCGACAAAATCACAAAAGCGTTTAAGGAAGCTGGAGTTTTATAGTCATGGTTATTCTGATCACTGGTATTTCATCAGGTTTCGGTCTGGAAACTGCCCGACTGCTGTCGCAGGAAGGTCACACTGTGTATGGTACGGTGCGCCGTGAGGTAGAGCAACTGCCTGGGGTACATTATCTGAAGGTAGATGTCCGCGACTGCGAAGCTGTGAAAAATGCTGTGCAACAGGTGGTTGAACAAGAGGGACGCATTGACGTGCTGGTCAACAACGCGGGTATGGGTATTGGAGGACCAGTGGAGTTTGCCACTGAAGAGGAAATCCGGGAACAGATGGATGCCAATTTCATGGGGCTGGTCCATTTCGTAACCGCTGTGTTGCCCTATATGCGTGCGCAAGGAAAAGGCAAAATCGTTGCGCTGAGCTCTATCGGCGGTGTAATGGGACTGCCGTTCCAAGGTTTCTATTCCGCCAGCAAGTTCGCCATCGAAGGCTATTGCGAAGCCCTGCGACTCGAGACGCAACAGTTTGGTATCCAAGTGGTGGTTGTCCGTCCTGGCGATTTCTCCACGGGATTTACGGCCAGTCGCAAAAAGACTGTCAGCCTCGAAGCAGCGCAAGTCTATAAGACCTATGCCGAATCGATGGGAAAGGTGGAGCATGATGAAACCGGTGGCTTAAAACCGCAGGTGTTAGCTCATAAAATCAGTCAAATCATCCGTAAAAACAATCCGCGACACGGATACGTGGTAGCCTCGTTCGAACAACGCCTTTCGGTGTTGTTGAAACGCATTTTGCCTGCCAAATGGTTCGCTAAAATCCTTGGTAGTTATTACAAATTGTAACACTCCGCGTCTCCGTGGTTTGTTGTACCCGTTGTAGAGACTCGATTAATCGCATCTCTACATGATTTGGCGTTTGTACGCTCTTCTGCGCATAAACGGGTGGGGGTTATATTCGCTGAATAACGATTGAACTTTGTAATTTTCCTCCAATTGCGGGTTCATGATGATGGTTTCGATACCTCGTCTGATGCAACTTTCATGGATGTATTTGAACATCAACATCGGGATTCCACATTGTTGATACTTAGGCAATACGCCCATAATCAAGGCTTCTAAGGTATCGTTTTTCTTCAACGCTTTGAATATGTTGATGAAACCGAAGGGGAACAAACGACCGTTGGATTTTTTCACCGCTTTGGAGAGGGATGGCACGCAGAAAATGAAGCCTATGGGTTGGTCTTTGTCGTTGACGGCTACTGCTACGAAATCCTTGTCCAAAATGGGCACGTATGTCTTCAGATACGCATCTATCTGCTTGTCTGTCAGAGGTGAAAAACCGTGCAAGGGCGCGAACGCCTCGTTATACATGTGGAAAATTTCCATGCCGTATCGCTTGCACATGTCGTTCATGCTTTTCGGCTGAACAACGTGCACGTGGAATCTTTCCTCAATCAGTTGAGAGAGTTCGAACATTTTAGGCAAGGTCTTGCACACCTCCAACGTCCGTTGGGTCCAATCCACCTCCTTCGTGAAGCCGAGCTTTTCCAACATGGGGCCGTAATAGGGATAGTTGTAGAGGCAGGTGAAGGGACTCAGATGTTCGAAACCTTCCACCAGCAAGCCTTCCTTATCCATGTCGGTGAAACCCCATGGACCGCGCATGGCGGTGCGTCCATGCTGTTTTCCCCATTCAGCGACGGTATCAATCAGGGCTTTGAGAACTTCTTCGTCTTCGATGAAGTCCAACCAGCCAAAACGAACCAAGTGTTGCTCGTCGTCGGCTTTATGGTTGATGATGGCGGCCACGCGCCCTACGATTTCCTTATCGCGATAGGCTAAGAAACAGTCGGCTTCGCAGAAGTCGTAAGCTCCGTTTTTCTTAGGATTGAAGGTGTCATACTCATCGCCTTCCAGGGCGGGCACCCAATTAGCACAATCTTTATACAAATGAAGAGGAAAAGTCACAAACAGCTTCAGCTGCTTGCGACTTTCCACCTTTACGATATTGATGTTCATAATTCTTTTATTTTATATGCAATAGGAAAAAGGAGTAGGCTTGTAACCACCTTAAACATTAAACTCTAAACCTTAAATTAAACAGTAGCATGATCTGTAATGTAATCAATCACTTTGCCCACGGTTTCGAACTTGGGAGTGCCCTCGAACTTGAATCCGAACTTATTTTCAACGGCGAGGCTGAGCAGTAGGATGGTGAGGGAATCAAGGCCGACATCGCGAACGAGTTGCGATTCTTCCGTGACTGAAGACAAATCCATCGAGGGTTTTATGAGTATCAGAATTTCTTTTAGTTCTTTTAAAATAGCTTCTCTTTCCATTTTTTTATTGATTACGTGAAACTTTCAGAGCGCCAGTACGTTTGAAGTCTTCCTTGCGCACGATAATTTTGCTGACTTGGTGCGTGCTTGGCAGAGTAGCGTTGACTTTGCCGACGAGATCCTTGAAATAAGCTTCCACCTCTTCCCAAGGATTATTGCCGAACTCTTCCATGCGCGGCAGGATCTCGATGGCAATCACCTTGCGGCCATCCATTTCGTCCTCTTTCACGAGGCAGTCGCGAAGTTTGGAGTCTTTGTAGAAAGGCTCCTCGATGCTCTCGGGGCTGATGTTCTCGCCATTAGAGAGGATGATGAGGTTCTTGATGCGGCCCACAATATACATGTAGCCGTCCTCGTCGAAGCGAACGAGGTCGCCGGTTTTGACCCAGCCGTCGGGCGTGAGGGTTTCGGCGGTTTTTTCGGGTTCACCGTAGTAGCCGAGGAAAACGTTGTCGCCACGGAACCACAGTTCGCCATCAACTACCTTAGCTTCCTGTTCTGGATAGAGTTTACCGACAGATGTGGGTCGGGTTTTCACGTCAATGTTGCCGGTGGTAAGGTTGGCACCTTCGGTCATGCCATATCCGCCGAAGAGGTTGATGCCCAGTTCGTCAAATTCAGCGATGAGTTTCGGGGGTACGTTGGCTGCACCTGAGATAATGAACTTCAGCTCGCCGCCAAGGAAGGGTTTTCCGTACATCTTGACGAGACCCAGCAGGATTTCGCAGATGCCTGGAACCGCCACTAAGCAGGTCGGCTTAATCATCGGGAACTTGCCGATAGTGTCTTTCGAGTTGCCTGCCGAGAACCATTCGCCGCCTTCGAAAAGCACTGACAAAGTGCCTCGAATCAGTCCAAACACATGGCTGAGGGGTAGCACGTTAGCGTAGCGGTGGCAGCCCAGTTGATGTCCTGGAGCGTAAACACCATTCAGAGCGCCGCGCATCAAAGCTCGGTGAGGCAGGATGGCACCTTTAGGCGCGCCTGTTGTGCCGCCTGTGAAGAAGATGGCAGCGGGATCGTTTTTGTCAACCGCAACAACCGGTGCAGTGTGGTCGGCCATGTCAGAGATGGCGATAACCTTGCAGGGAGCCTCTTTCACGGCTTCTATGAAGGCTTGACCGGCGGCCAGCACCTTCACACCGAATTTCATGCAACAGCCGATGATAGCCTGCGCGGGCAGCATGGCTGGCAAGTTGATGGCCACATAGCCCGCTGAAGTGGCGGCGAGAAACATCATAACGGCATCGATGGTGCTGTTGTCGAGGATGGCCACTTTGTCGCCCTTCTGCAGGCCGAAGCTGTTGAGCAGGGCACGTTGGCGTGCCACGCGGTCGCAGACTTGGCTGTATGTATACGTGTTCACCGTATCCGAAAGACACGGCAGATTGGACCATTTTTGTTCAATCCAAGTTACGAATTCAGGAAGTGTGGGAATGTACTTCACCTGCGCGAGCTCCTCGGCAGGAAGCATAGACGGGAAATAGTTCTTTTCTTGCATAACGTTGATATTAACATTTTTTAAGGATGCAAAGATACAAAAAATCTTAATTGCTCTTACAAAAAAGAGACGCAGCTATGCCACGTCTCTTCAATTATGAATTGTGAATTAGGGATTATTTTCTCACTTTTTTCACAAACTCTTCCACTTCGGGAACGCCGCCTTGATAGACGAGGTAGCCATCATAAGGTTCGCGCTTGGTGATTTCGTCGTTGATGGGGGTGAGCATCAGCTTTTTCACATCTTCGCGTTTCTGGCCGCTATCTTTGGTCAAACCTAATGCCCAGCCGAGCTTGATGTAAGAGCTTTCCGCCAGCATGTTGTCGGCGGGGATGATGCCACGGGCCATCATGTCGCGGCCGGTGTCATACACGAACATGTGGGTATAGCCCCAAATGGTCTGTACGCTCATGTACTGGTGGATGCCCGCGTCGGTGGCGCGCTGAATGGCGTCGAACATGCCTTTGTTGACGTGGCCGAGGCCGGTGCCGTCCCATACAATACCCTTGTAGCCGTTGTCGATGAGGGCATCCAGCACATCGGGTTTCATGCCCGGATAGTAGTAGAGGATGGCCACACGGTCGTCGAAGGTGGGCACAATGCGGGTGACGTTGGGGTCATTTTTGGCGAGGCTGCGCTTGTAGTCCTCGTAGTTGGTGATGACCTCAATCTGGCGTTGTCCTCTGCGGCGGTGGTTGTACACTTCCTTGATGGGCTGCACACCGTCTTTGCGGTTCACTGTGGCCAGCGGAGTGTCGCCAATGGTACGGAAGGTGGAGCGGTAGGAGCTGTGCATTTTACGCACGCGGGTGCCACGGTGCAGGAAACCGTAGTCGTCGCTGGTGGGACCGAACATGCAGACCATCACTTCGGCGATGTCACCGTGACCGGCAGCGGTCATGGCGTGCATCAGGTTCAAAGCGGCATCGGAGCTGGGGCGGTCGGAGCTACGCTGCGAGCCTACCAATACCACCGGCATGGGCATATTCTGGCACATGTAGGTCAAAGCGGCGGCGGTGTGGGCCAGGGTGTCGGTACCGTGACCAATCACAATACCTTCGATGCCAGCTTCGATTTCCTTGCCGATTTTGTTGGCCAAAGCCATGTATTCAACGGGTGACATGTTCTCGGAGAACACAGCGAAAACCTTTTCCGTTTCCAAGTTGCAGATGTCGGCCAGTTCGGGCACGGCACCATACAATTCGCCGGGAGAGAATGCGGGGATCACCGCACCGGTTCTGTAGTCCAGACGTGAGGCGATGGTACCGCCGGTACCCAGCAGTTTCACGTGAGGCAGACCGGGAGTGTAGGGGAATTCCTTTTCCGGAATCTTGAAAACGGGCTGCGGGTCGCGCTCGCCCTTCATGTCGGTGATGGTGTCAATGTCGATACCGATATTGTAACCGGTGCTGACTTTCATCACAATGTGGATGTCGTCGGTGTTTTCCGCACGGGGCAGAATCTTTCCCGAGAAATGTCCGCGGGTGGTTTCCACTTCGGCTTTGTCCCACACGTGAACGTCGTATTTTTTGAGCGTCTCTAATGCGCGTCCTTTATATCCTTGGAATGTTTTTTTATCGTCGTCCATATGTCAATTAAGAATTAAGAATTAAAAACTAAAAATTAATGCTCTTTTCGGCTATTTCTTTAAATGAAATATTGCCTAATGCTATCGGACGGATTTTACCGAGGATGGCATTACGTTTGTCCGTCTCACTAGTACGTTTGCGCTTAGGCTCAAAAGTTAATGATGCGACTTCCAGATCCCTCATAATCTCTTCTTTCGTGAAATCGCAATAGCCAGTGCTATCCAGCAATTTCTCCATTGTGGCAGTAGGAAACTTGAACATCAGCTTCAGCATATCGGCTGCGATGGCCTTGTCCAAACCTTCTTTTTTCAGGAAGGCGAAGAGATCGTAAATTCTGCAGGTGCAGAATGGAATCTGACCATATTGGCCGTGCAGGTGTTTGAGACGGTGACCGAAGAAGGTGCCGATATATTTGGGGCACATATCCAGTTCGGTTACGATTTTCTTGATTTTCGGGAAGAAATTATGGGTGAAGATATATTTGAAGCAATCTTGCGGTATGCCCCAAGCCACCATCTGCGCATAGCGGTCGGCCACAGCGTCGGGGATGTTTTTGCGCAATTCTTCAATATAGTCGGCATGCAATGGAATGGGAGCCGAGTCGGTGTCGGGATACATACGGTCGGCACCGGGCAACACACGCTCAAAAATGGTGGTGCCATCGGGCAGGGCCTTACGGGTTTCGAAAGGTACTCCGTCGAAGGTCATCAGGGCACGCTCCTCAATCACTTCCAAAGCGGTTTTCACGTCGTCCTCAGGAGCCCAGAAAATGATTTGGGCATCGTTTTCGCCAGCGTTCATTACTTTGGCGGCTTTCTCGAAAACGCTGCGGCTTACTACATCTTCTAAGTCTTCGCTGGAAGCCATATTAGGACGCTCAATACAGGCGATAACTTTCAAACGGTCGGCAAATTCGCAGTAGAAAGGATGACCTGGCTGGGTGAAGTGTGACAACAAACCAGCAAATTGCGGCAGGTTAACCGCATATACTTTCTCGCCACGTTTAATGGCGTCGGTAATCGGGTCAAAATAGAAATGGAACTGCTTGGGATCCAGTTCGGTGAAGGCCATCTTCCAATCTTCTTTTTTGATGCGGGCTTTCAGTTTATCGCGGATGGCGAGCAAAGCCCACTGGCGGAAGCATTCCACGTGAGTGACCTCGGGAATCCATTTGGTATGGGCAACACCCTTCACCTCGATACGGGTACCGCCTTTGCAGCTCACGTTCACATCCTGGCGGCCGGCGCCGATGCCAGTACGCACGCGGCCAGTACTGCGGTTGAGGAAGCGGATATAGTTGCCGGCCTCTTCCACCTCGTCGGGGTTGACCATTTCGGGATAAGTTACCGTTTCAATCAAGGGCATACCCAGACGGTCGGTGCGGTAGATACGGGTATGGCCGATGTCGGACACCTCGCGGCAAGCGTCTTCCTCTACGCTGAGCTGAATCAGACGCACCTTTTTGTTTTTCAGCTGGATTTCACCGTCGATACCCAAGATGGCCGTTCTTTGGAACCCTGTGGGGATGGAGCCGTCAAGGTATTGCTTACGGGTGATATGCACTTCGCCTACAATCTTCAATTTGGAAGCCAACGCGATTTCCAAGGCGTATTGCAATGCCTCCGGATTGATGGGAAATGGAGGTGTGTCGTCCACCTCATAGGTACATGCGGTTTTATGGGCGATGCGGTAGATGATGTTCTTGCGGGTTTTGAATTCCATCAGCGCGGTGCCATCGTACTCACCCATTTCGGAGAGGGTGGGGCGCATGTGACGCAACAGCTCTGCGTCATATTGGTCGGGTTTTTGGAAAATTCCCGCGGGACAGCGGCAGAACAATTTTTCTTTGGTAGCCAGTTGCTGGTGAACTTCCAGTCCCGACATGAAGCCGATGCGGTCGTAGTCGGCCTGGGTGGCTTGCTTACGGTTTACGTAGCCAATAGCGTCTTTGCTGGCTTCGTAATTTTCTTGAGGGTTGATAGTTTGCATATATTTTGAATTTAGTTTTTTGATACAAAAAAATACTCCGAAAAAATTAAGGCACAAAGATAATAAAATTATGGAATGCCATCGCAAAAAAAAACGCTCCTTGTTAGCTGTCCCCTGAAACCTGTAACCTGTCCCCTGATAATTGGCACATTAGCACATTGTCTCATTAGCACATTAACTAATTAACTAATTTGCTAATTAGTCCTATTTCCTCGGATGATACTGCTCGATGATGCTCTTGATGTAGCTGCGGTCGAGGTGGGTGTATATTTCAGTGGTAGTGATGCTTTCGTGGCCGAGCATCTCCTGCACTGCACGCAGGTCGGCACCACCTTCCACCAAGTGGGTTGCAAACGAATGCCGGAAGGTATGTGGACTGATGATCTTCGTAATTCCCGCTGTTTCAGCGGCTTGCTTAATCATCATGAAAATCATCTCGCGGGTGAGACGGGCACCTCTGCGGTTGAGAAAAACAAAGTCTTCTTCCCCCTTTTTGATTTTAATATGCTCACGAACACCTTCCATGTATAAATTAATGGCCTTTTGTGCGGTTTGCCCAATAGGCACCAGGCGTTCCTTATCTCCTTTGCCAATAATACGGATATAATTGTCACGAAAATAAAGGTTTGAAATGCGGAGATTTACCACTTCGCTAACCCGTAATCCGCAGCCATACATCACTTCGATTATGGCCTTGTTGCGATGCCCCTCGGGCTTGCTGAGGTCGATGCCGTTCAAAATGGCCTCAATCTCAGGAACAGAGAGCACTTCGGGCAGATGGCGGCCAATTTTGGGTGCATCCAGTAGTTCAGTAGGATCGTGTTTGATCAGTTGCTCAGAAAGCATAAACTTATAGAAGGATTTTAAACCTGAAATAATGCGTGCCTGACTTCGGGACGACATTTTTTCATCGTACAAGGTAGATAAAAAAGACTGTAAATCAGATAGTTCAACGTCCTCTAATTTTTTTTTGTCAGCTAAAAAATCATTCAGTTTTACAATATCATGTAGATAGGCCTCTACCGTCTTAGGCGAGAGGGAGCGTTCCAGCTTGATATAATTCTTGTACAACTGAATACAGGCTTCCATTTGTAACTAATTTGTTACCAAATACATGCATCCTTCTCAAACCAGCGTCCCTGGGCTTTGAGGGTCTGTTCAATAATGTCGCGGGCTGCTCCATCACCGCCTTTTTTCACGGAAACATAGTCTGCAATGGCTTTGATTTCCTCAGCGGCATCGGCGGGACAGCATTTCAGTCCGCTAAGTTGCATAATCTCATAGTCGGGAATATCGTCGCCCATCATCATTACCTCCTCGCGGCTGAGACCGTATTTGTTCAAATACTCGTTATAAACTTTGACCTTATTGCGTACCTGCAAAAAGATTTCCATGCCTGGAAAATTCTTGTAGCGCAGGCGCATGGATTCGGAATAGCCACCGGAAATGACCGCTACCCTGTAGCCCTTGCGCAGGGCGTACTGCAAGGCGTAGCCGTCTTTTACGCCAGTGGCTCTCAGTTGGTCGCCATCAGGCAGTACCCATATCTTACCATCAGAAAGCACCCCGTCAAAATCAAAAATGAAGGTGGTGATGTTTTTCAGTTTGTCTTTATAATCATGCATATAAAATGTAATTCGTTGATATTGGTTGGCAAAGATAATGATTTTTCTGATACTACTTCCGTAACTATCAAAATTTATATGGTTAAGGAAGTAGTATAGCGCAAGTCCAATGATAATGGGGTATTGCATGCTACCCCATTTCGCAGCGGGTTTATTCAGTTCTTCGGTGCATATTACATTCGCGCTGCGAAGAGATACACCGCATTTTCCATACCCCACACTGCGCTACTGTATTGCACCCCAAAAGTTGGACACTAAAAAAAAGAGTCCAGCATGAAGAGAAAAACACACTCAAACGAAGAACGGCTTGAAGTGGTAGAGCGATATA
>CAJOFJ010000026.1 GCA_905233625.1 uncultured Bacteroidales bacterium
TAAATGACAATACAACGTTCTATCAAGAAGCTCCAATGGAGAATGGTGACTCGTAATGGCTCATTTTTCACTACCCCGCCCTTCGGGCACCCCTTCTAAGAGAAGGGGAATTAGTGCGCCCGTAAAACAAGATATTTACGGAACATATTGTCAACGAGTCGTTGACGAAATTCGTCAGCAAATTGCAGACCAAATAGAAATACTACAAAACATTGGAGAAGTACTGTGGTTATAGAATCATTTCGAAACAAATTGATTTCAAAATCAAATATTATTTGTATCTTTGTAAAATCAATTAACCGCAAAATATGCGGCTTATTAACCGCAAACATCTTATAGAAATCATACCAACTATGCACAAGATCCTCTTCATTTGCCATGGAAATATCTGCCGCAGCCCGATGGCGGAGTTTGTAATGAAAAAATTGGTCAAAGAAGCAGGAAGAGAATCCGAGTTTGAGATTGCCTCGGCGGCGACCAGCACCGAGGAAATCGGCAATCCCGTCTATCCACCCGCCAAACGGAAACTGGCGGAGCACAACATAGGCTGCGCCGGCAAGACCGCCCGCCAAATCACCCGGAAAGACTATGAATACTACGATTATATCATCGCCATGGACCACAACAACCTGCGGAACCTGCACCGCATGCTGGGCGATGACACACAACACAAAATCTCGCTGCTGATGGACTACACCTCCCGTCCCGGCGACGTGGCCGACCCCTGGTACACCGGCGACTTCGAAGCCACCTGGCAGGATGTGCTGGAAGGGTGCACCGCACTGCTGAAGGAACTTGCCTAATCGATGGTTGTAAGGGGGAGTTTCGGGCTTCGTCCTCAAGGGGAGTCTCATGCTGCGCATTCGAGGGGAGCTGGACTTCGTCCAGAGGGGGAGTCTCACACTACATGTTCGAGGGGAGTCTCGCTGCGCTCAAGGGGAGCAAATTTTGATTACAGGATTACAGGATTTTGAATTAAGAATTAAGAACTAAAAACTAAGAAAAAGACAATATTCTTAACTCTTAATTCTTAGTTCTTAATTTCTTTACTCCTCCGGCAGCGCCTTGAAGCCCAAGCCCATGATCTCGGAGCTTTCGATCACGTTGACGAAAGCGTGAGGATCCAGGAAACGCAAATTGGATTTCAGTTTCACCAGGTCGCTACGATCAAGAGTAACATATATCATCTTGCGCTCCACACCCTGGTACATGCCGGTACCGGCAAAAATGGTACCACCACGCTTCATATCATTGATAATAAAATCGCGCACTTCATCCACCTTTTCTGTAACAATGAAAGCGGTTTTATAAGATTTGAGACCGTCTACAATCAAGTCAATCACCTTGCTTTCGATAGCAATCAGAATGATAGAGTAAATAGGAAGACGTATCTGTTTGAACGCAATCAGAGTAGTCAGAGTGATACACGAGTCCACAATCAACACCAGCGTACCCAAAGAAATCTTAGTATATTTATGGATAATCATAGAAATGATATCACTTCCACCGGAAGTCGCTCCCGACTTGAAAATCAAACCGATAGCCACACCGTAAATCACACCGGCGACCACCGTATTCAGGAAATAGTCAGGAACAAAGAACAAGTCGCTATGCGGTATTTGCACAAAATTATGCGCATCGGCAGCCACCTCGGTGACACCACCATGGATCACCGGATCATAGCCCCATAACGTTTCTATCAGCCAGGTGAATAAAAATATCAGCACCGTCGAAACCACCGTCTTCACACCAAAACGGGGTCCCAGCACCAGGGTGCCGACAATCAGCAAAGGGACATCCATGCAGATGGCATAGTAGCTGATCTTCCAGGGCCAAACCGTATTGAAGACGTTGGCCAGACCGTAAGTGCCACCAGGAGCCAGCAAATAAGGGTTCACAAACATCACATCGCCCACGGCGAATAGCAAACTTCCGATAACCAAGAGGAAATATGCGTAAATCTCTGTTTTTAACTTATTCTTATTCAGCATGTTATATTTTTTTGATTTGAAAGTGCAAAATTACAAAAAAATGAGCAAATTAATTAGATAATTAGCAAATGAAGAATTTTTGCGTTAAGGCGTTAAGACATGCGCTACGCACATTCGTTAAGACGTCAAGATCTACCACTCCGTCTCCACGTCTTAACGACTCCACGCCTTAACGACTTCTCGCCTCCACGAATTAATTAAAAGCACCCTCGCTAATTAAATTATTTTATGTAACTTTGCAAAGTTATTATTGTCAATTAATCATTTAATACCAATTATATGAAAAGAATCATCTGCCTCATCCTGTGCACCCTGATTATAGGCACAAGTTTCGCCCAGCGGACACAGAATCTGCAACGGGTCAACTCCATCGAATATATCAAAAAAGGTATACAATTCCACGAAGAGGGCAAATACAACGAAGCCCTTGCCGAATATGGCAAAGTGCCTTTTGGGGATATCTACTACGACCTGGCAGTCTACGAAAAGGCCTTGACCCAGGAAGTTATGGGCAATTATCGGGATGCCATCCAAAGCATCAGCGAGCTGGCAGAAAACCCTTCCTGCCAAATCAAAAGGAACAAAGTATTGATGATTTTAGGGGATTGCTACGATTATCTCGAGCAATATGACAAGGCAGTGGAGGCCTACGACCAGGCATTACAAATCGCTCCTTACGACTACCTCACCATTTTCAACAAAGGGGTGTCGCTCATGAACATTGAAAAAACAGAGGAAGCGCTGGAATGTTTCAAAAAATCGATTTTCATCTCGCCGGCTCATCTGGGAAGCCATTACCGCTACGGCCTCTGCTGCCTGAAATTGGGCTATACCATACCCGGCATCCTCGCCCTGAACTACGCCACCCTGATCAACCCCTCCTCCAGTTATTGCCTCAACGCATTGCAACTGCTAGACGAAATCTACGCCTCTTCAAGCATTTCGGAATTCAACAAGGAAAACAACATTGATCTCAGTGACGAATACGAAGAATTGAATGTATTTTACAAAGACATTCATGCCCTGCTGAACACCAAGGCCGTGGAAACTCAGAAATTCCACAGTCTGACCAAGGTCAACCATAATATAGCCAAATACAACCAGCTGGTATTCTCCAATGTAAAAATTCGTCCTGAGTCAAGAGCCATTGAAGACATGTTGTATGTTCCCTTCTTCCAGCAAGTGCTTGACAAGAAACAGTTCAACACCTTGTGTTACTACCAATTCTCGGAAACCGATGTGGACAATAACAAAGTAGCTAAAAAGGCCAAGACGATGAAAAAAGAATTCGATGTGCTGATCAACGACATTATCGAACATATCAGAACCCAAGCGGAGCTCGGTTTGGGTGTGGAAAACAAAGACAACACCTACTATCTCTATTCCGACAGGCTCAAGCTGAACGCATGGGGACCGCTGAAAACTTTTGTCGACAAGCAAATGCAGGACGGTGAATGGACCACCATTGACGACAACGGCCAACTTGACGAAATCGCGAACTATCTGATGGACAAAAGGAATGGTTTAGCCCATTTATACCAGGATGGCGAGATGGTACAAGAGGCGACTTGGAAAGACGGAAAGCCAGAAGGTCGGGTGTATCTGTACACCGCCGACCCCATCTTCCATCAGAAGATTATCAATGAAGAATTCGACATCAAAGACGGCGAATACATGGGCCAATACCGTTCCGAATCCGACCAAGGTATCCTTCAAAAAGAAGGCACCATGGTCAAATCCGAATTCGACGGCCAGGTGAAATACTATGATGCTCAAGGGCACCTCATCCTTATTGAAAACCTAACCAATGGTAAACTGTACGGACAACAAAAAACATACTATCCAAGCGGCCAACTGAAAAAAGAATACCGGGCGGGAAACGAAAACGAACAAACCGAGTATTTCGAATACTACATCGACGGCTCTAAAAAACAAGAAGGTTTCCTCAAAGACGATAAAACAGTGGGGCAATGGACCTCTTACCTGCCCTCTGGAAAAATCTCATTCATAGAACAATATGATGACGACGGCAAAGTCGATGGCAAAGGCCTTCAATATTTCTCCAATGGAAAAATCAACACAGAAACCGTCTTCAACCACGGAAAAAAGGTAAAATATGAAGGTTTCGGAAAAAACACAGGAATTCCCACTTGCACCTATCTTTTTGACAACGACAAGTTGGTCAGCGTGACCAATTACATGCCCGATGGCACCGTCAGGGAGGAATACACTGTCAAAGGCAACAAAGTCAATTTCGATTTGTATTCCGGTCTTGGCTATAAGAATTTAACCGGCACCCTGGATGCGGACTTCAACTGGCAAGGTCTCAATACTTTATACGCCCCAAATGGACAAATCATTCAGGAATCGACATACAAAAATGACAACTTGAACGGGGATAGGAAAGAATATTATGAAAACGGACGTTTGAAAATCCATGAAACATACAAAAATGGAAGTGCTAACGGTTTTCATGTTGAATATTATGACAACAAGGAAAATAACATTGCCACCGAATACTATGTGGAAAACGACACCATCAAAGGAGTTTCTTACAATTACTATTTCGACGGCAGCATGCAACTCGCAAGCCGATATGATGGATCAGGAAAGCTAATTTACACCTGCCTGTACCACCCTGACAAATCCAAAGGCCAAGAAATTTACTACTATCACGGAGCACCTTGCTTTATCATCACCTACAACCAGTACAATGAGGTCATTGCCCGCGACACCCTGGTCAACGGAAACGGCATCCTTAAGCATTATTATCCCGAAGGCCAGCTTAAATCCACCACTCCATACGTGGGCGGTGCCGCTGAAGGAACAGCATTCACCTACAATCTTCACGGACAAATTATTGATTCCACCACCTATCTGTCAGGAAATAACAACGGAATGATGAGAAGCTTTTACCCGACAGGAGAGCTTCGCGAAGAAGTGAAGACGATCCAGGGCAACTATCATGGATTATACAAACAATACTCACATGACGGACAAGCGCTCATAGAATCCACATTCGAATATGGCAACATCACTCATAGCCGCCATTACACCATGGAAGGCAAGCTCTTCTACAACATCACTTATACAGATGGCATCCGTACGGGTGTGACCCAATACTATGCTCCCGATGGCAAAACACCGCTGTATAAGATTCTTTACGAAGATGGCATGAAGGTTTCGATCGCCTGCGCCCAAAAAGACGGAAAAATGTCTGATTTCGTTATGATTGGAAAGGATGAGCAGACTTTCAAAGCCTATTATCCCAATGGAACTCTCGGCGCTGTGGTACCCTTCCGCAACGGACTGTTCAACGGCACCAAATCCATTTATTACCCCAACGGACAGGCCTATCAGACCATTACATTTGCTAACGACCTCTTTGAAGGCCCAATCTTCCATTATTATGCTAACGGAATGGTATATTCCAAAACGGAATATAAAGAAGATCAGCAACATGGCGAGGAAATCTACTACTATCCCAACGGACAGACCAGGCACGAAGGACACTATTATTACGACATTGCCCACGGTGATTTCAAAGTCTTCGACAAAGAGGGCAATCTCATTCACAAAGTGGTCGTTTATTATGGCGAACCGATAGTGGATAAACGCTATTAATCAGTCCAAAAAATATTTTCTTAATAAATGTTATTTATTCAGAATAAATCAGTACCTTTGCAGAAAATTTAAAACACATATTACATAACATAAAAAACTGATATTATGAAAGTTGTTCACAATTTCAACGCAGGACCCTGCGTCCTCTCAAAAGAAGTTATTGACGCCTCTATTGAAGCTCTGAAAGATTTCGCCGGCACCGGCATGCCCGTGATCTGCGTTTCTCACCGTTCTAAAGAATGGCAGGCTATCATGGATGAGACCGAAGCTCTCTGGAAAGAATTGATGAATATTCCCGATGGTTACAAAGTTTTGTTCCTCGGTGGCGGTGCCTCACTGCAGTTTATGATGGTGGCCATGAACTTCCTCAACAAGAAGGGTGCTTACCTGAAGACCGGTGTTTGGGCCAAGAAAGCTCTGAAAGAAGCTGAAGGTATCGCCAAACAATATGGTGGCGAGGCTGTTTGCGTGGCTTCTTCAGAAGACACCACTTTCAACTACATCCCCAAGGGATACACCATCCCCGCTGATGCCGACTATTTCCACATCACCACCAACAACACCATCTATGGTACTGAAATCCGTGAAGATTTCGACTGCCCCGTTCCGTTGATCGCTGATATGTCATCAGACATCATGAGCCGTCCCGTTGACGTTTCAAAATATACCATGATCTATGGTGGTGCTCAGAAGAACGTAGGCCCCGCCGGTGTTACTTTCGTAATCGTGAAAGAAGACGCCCTCGGCAAATTCGAACGTTACATCCCCACTATGCTGGATTATAAGACCCACGTTGACGGCAGCTCAATGTTCAACACTCCTCCAGTATTCTCTATTTACGTAATGTATGAAACCCTGAAATGGGTGAAGAGAATGGGCGGTGTTGCCGCTATCGAAAAAATCAACATCGAGAAATCCAATATGCTGTATGACGAAATCGACCGCAACAGCATGTTCGTGGGCACTGTGAAGAACAAAGAAGACCGCTCCAGAATGAACCACTGCTGGGTGATGGCTCCCGGTCACGAAGACCTCGAAGCTGAATTCATGGATTACGCTAAGAAATGCGGTATGGTGGGCATCAAGGGTCACCGTTCCGTTGGCGGCTTCCGCGCTTCTCTGTACAACGCTTGCACCCTCGACGATGTCAAGGCTCTCGTGAAATGCATGCAGGATTTCGAAGCAGCACACAAGAACTAAGAATTAAGAATTAAGAACTAAGAATTAATGCGGAAAGGAGGATGAGTAAGAAGAATGCCTTGAGAGAGAAGAGTTATGCTTTTTCCATACGGATAGTGAATTTATGTCGTTTCCTACGCGAAGAGAAGCATGAGTACATCCTTTCAAAGCAAGTTGTTCGGAGTGGTACTTCCATTGGAGCAAATATAGAAGAAGCTACTGGTGCACAATCTGACAATGATTTTATTGCCAAATTACATATTGCACTAAAAGAAGCAAGAGAAACGCATTACTGGATAAGACTTCTTGGAGATTGTGACTATTTGTCTGCAGAACAGTCCAAGAATCTACTGACAGATCTAGATGAAGTAATCGCATTATTAACTTCAAGCCTAAAAACCCTCAAAACAAAAGACAAAAAATTCTTAACTCTTAATTCTTAGTTCTTAATTTAAAACCAAAACGTGAAAAAACTAAAAACGAAATAACATGAAAGTTTTAATTGCTACTGAAAAGCCTTTCGCAAAAGCTGCTGTTGACGGCATTCGCGAAATCGTTGAAAAAGCAGGTTACGAACTTTGCTTATTAGAAAAATATACTGACGTGCAGCAGTTGTACGATGCAGTGGCCGATGTTGACGCCCTGATCGTCCGCTCCGACAAAGTGACCGCCGAAGTTATCGACGCCGCCAAGAACCTGAAGATTGTGGTTCGCGCTGGCGCTGGCTTCGACAACCTCAACCTGGAGGCTTGCACCGCCAACAACATCGTGGCGATGAACACTCCTGGCCAGAACTCAAACGCTGTGGCTGAATTGGCCATCGGCATGATGATTTACATGGCCCGCAACACTTTCAAACCCGGCACTGGTGCTGAGTTGAAAGGCAAGAGAGTGGGTATCCAAGCTTACGGCAATGTGGGTCGCCTCGTGGCTCAGAAAGCCAAAGCGCTGGGTATGGAAGTCTGGGCATTCGACCCCTTCGTTCCGAAAGACAAAATGGAAGCCGAAGGCGTTACCGTTCCCGCTACTTTGGAAGAGCTGTACAGCAACTGCAACTACATCTCTCTGCATATCCCCGCCAATGACCAGACCAAGAAGTCTATCGGCAAGAACCTCGTTGGCCGTATGCCCAAAGGCGGTTGCGTGATCAACACCGCCCGTAAGGAAGTCATCAACGAGGAAGAACTGGCTCAGCTGATGACCGAACGCGAAGACCTGAAATACTGCACCGACATCGCTCCGGTAGAAATGGGTCTGTTCGAGAACTTCGAGAAACGTTTCTTCGCCACTCCTAAAAAACAGGGTGCTGAAACCGCTGAGGCTAACATCAACGCTGGTTTGGCCGCCGCTCGCCAAATCGTGAACTTCTTCGTCAATGGCGACAAGAAATTCCAGGTGAACAAATAATCGTTCACAAAAAAACATGTAAAAAAGCTCCGCAAATGCGGAGCTTTTTTTTATCTTTGCATTCTCAATAAAACTATTTATGGACGCAAAGAAATACATCGAGACCCTTCAATTGGAACCCCACCCCGAAGGCGGGTACTTCCGGCAGGTATATGGCAACGACGACAGCGGCAACAAGCCCATCTCCACCATATATTATATGCTTACCGGCAGCGACTTCTCAGCCTTTCATCGCCTGCACAACATGACGGAAATCTGGTACTACCATGCCGGCGAACGTCTCAATATTTATGTTATTGATCCTGACGGCAGTCTGACCGTGCATCACCTGTTCGCCAACAACGAGATGCAAGTGGTAATACAGCCCGGCCAGTGGTTTGCCGCCGACATCCCATCGAAAACCGGTTTCTGCCTGGTGGGCTGCGCTGTGGCCCCCGCCTTCAGCTTCGAGAACTTCGAACTGGGCACCAAAAGCGAACTGCAAAGCCAATTCCCCCAACACACCGACCTCATTGAGCGCCTGTGCCGGTAAACAGGAATATTATAATCCTAAAATAAAATTTATTTTTATTAATAAACAATTCATTTTTTTGTATTTTTGCAAAGAAAATATCATGAAGATTGAAAACCTCAGAACTACTGAAAAGGCTACTTGATTCAGGATGCACAATTCGATTATTATTTACAATCCCGTGGAGGCAACAAAAACCGCACCTATCTTCGCACTGCAAAAAGTGTCGAATAGTACGACTGTTTTTTCAGTAGAAACAATGAAATTATAGAAGGTGATTATAAAAAGATGTCTGTATATCAGTGAGTTACCGAACAAGAGATGGAACAGAAAAAGTAAAGATTATTACTGGCATACGACGCTGCGTAAAATAGTATAACAGCAATAACCTTATCTCTTGTAAATAACCGATCCAGGAAATCAGCGACAGCCCCTATTTCACTGACAATACAATAGGCTCACCGGGGTTGGACGGATTGCGCAGGGTGATGTAAGCTCCGTCTGCTCCTGAATGGCATGTCGCATCACCAAAAGGCTACGGCCCACCTGAACACAGTCCTCACCTATTAACTCCTTGATCTCCTTCAGAGTGGTAAGGCTTGTGTACTCATCCGTTTCCGTATAATAGTGGGTATAGTTCTTCACCTGTTGGCAATACAATGATAGAACAGGGTGAAAAAGTCAACCAGTTGATAAAAGGTCTGTTTCCTTTGGCATCCATAAAGGGAATAACTTCTGATGATGCCGGAGTCAATCAGGTTTTCAAGGACATCTGAAAAAGAGCCGCCGCCTTTTTTGCCAACTGCTTTGAGCAACTCTGACCGAGTCATACCATAGAATCGTTTGCCCAACTGACGGATGACGTCGATGTAGATTTCGGAACTTGAATAGAGGCCTGTGTAAACGTCCTTGAATTCCGGTCGGGCCTTGTCCTTGTCGAAGTATATAGTGTTGAGGTTGTCGGCCATTGTCCGGTCGGGACGGATACTGTCCATATAAAATGGCACTCCTCCAATGACCATATAGGTTAGGGCTATTTCGTATCTCGACAGATGGAAGCCGCGTTTGGTCCAGTACTCCTCGCATTCTGAAAGTGTGAAAGGCTTAAGGAAGATGGATTCTGTAATCCTTCCGTAGAGGCCTCCGTAATCGCGCATGACATTATCAACCATCCAGCTGGTAGCCGATCCGCACACGATAAGGAAGCAATCTGCTGAACCCTATTGAGTTGGGACGAATTCTGGACGAAAACTTGACGAAATATGGATGGGATTTCGTGTTGAGGTGTGGAAAAAGGTGTCTTTTATGAGCAACAAATTTCCGATTTTTGCGTCTATTATATTGAATGTTTAATAAATCCCCCAATCTTATTATGGAAAGAAAGATTGTTAAGTGTTGTTTATTAACAATGTCTCTGGTTTTAATATCATTGTTTAGTTTTGGGCAGAAAAAAAACCTCCGTCAATACTATTACTGGACTAACCAAGCCGAACTGGCTATCTGCGACAGCAACTATGCAACGGCCAATGCGTGTTATGACAAGGCTTTCGCATTGAAAATCCCATTTGCCAAAGACTTGCTTTCAGCTTACTTGTTGAATTTGAAACTCACCCACGATGTGGATAAAATAGAAACATATGCGAAATATCTTGTCCAATGTGGGGATTCTGAACTTTCTGAAAGATACGCAAGCGAATGTGAGGTGGACTCACAGGTATACAAACTATTACAATTCATTGAAACGAATTATCACTCACTCTGCGACACGGCTTTGCAAAACAGATTGGATGAAATCCTGGAAAAAGATCAATCATATCGGCACGGTCGTGGACTGAATGCATTTGAGGATTCTATGAATCGTGCTATCATAGATGACATTAAGCTTCTTTTCAACACATATAAAATCAATATACAGACAACAGGAATATATCATCTATACAATCTCCATGCTCCAGCAATACACTACGTACGTGCAGAATTGCACGACTTACAAGATTTGTTCAAGGAACATGTTCTAAAGGGCAATATAGGTGCCGATATGTATATGAGGTTAGAGGATGAATACCTCTTGGTGATTGAAAACAACAAGGAGACTGACGAACTGAAAGACCCCAATGGGTATGGACAAGGGAACTTCTATTTTTACATAATTGGAGGTACTGTATTTATCACTTATCCCACAAATATAAAGATGGTTAACAAACATAGAAAAGCACTCGGACTATCAGAGACTTTTGAAGATTTGGTGAAAAAAGTATCATGGGAATACACCCACAACATTATGCGATGGCACAGCATTAGCACCTGTATATACGGGGATAAAGACGAAAACAACGCGGAAGCGGCAAAATTGAAAAAAGAGATAGACGAAGAGCACGCTGCCGGTGATTTTCATAGATTGTATTTTGACGAATCCGTAAGAAAATAAGCATGGAAAAGTTTTTGTTAGTAATCGTCCTCTTTCTGTTTACACTGTGTTTTTTTCACGGCGGACACGTTATGAACGTTCTTCTGGAATTTAAAAATATTGATGGATCAAAAGTTGATGTTGAACTCATAGAGATAAAATAAATCATTATGGTTTTGAATATAAAGTTTTTATCGCATTTTGTTTTGAATTATGAGAGAATGTGCCGAAGGCACAATATCCTATTAACCCCGCACAAGCGACGAAGGAGTGCAGTGTGGGGTATTGAGGCCGAATGTGTGATATGCGTGCTGAAGGCACGCTACAACGACACTCATAGTTGCGTACCTTCGGCACGCTGCATTCCACCACGAGTATCGCCACCCCAAACTGCGGCCTACGGCCTTGTTAGGGGTTAATAGAATACCGTGCTTTCAGCACGTAACAATACAAAAAATCAATAATATGAAATAAAAGTGTTAACCATGAAAAAAATCTCCTTATTTATCATCTTCCTTTATATTGTTTTTGGTGCCGTATGCCAGCCCCAACAAAAGGATATTGTTCTCTCAAAAAAAGTTCAGAAAATCAATAAGCAAAAGGAAGTCATCAATTCTATCCGTGTATATCATAAACCCGAGAATTTACCTGTGGCCATCAAGGCGTATGAGGATTTGTTCGCAATGGATCCACCGCTCTCTGTCTGTGGCCCTTTCTATCGGGGTTATGCTGATGTCCTGGCTCAAAGCGGGAACCTCACAAAAGCCATCACCTATTATGACCTGGCTATTAATAACGGCTTCGCGGAACCTGATGAATTTGGCTATACCTACAGAAAAGAATATTTCGCAAAAGACACTGCCTTATATAATCGGAAACTAAAGGAATACCAGTCAATGTGTGTACATTCAGTTCGAGAATCACAATTAATTTATGAACTCCGACAATTGTTAGGGGCTGACCAATTTGCGAGGAAATATGAGTTAAAGCACCCGGAATGTACTGATATATTGAGATTCTCTGATTCGCTGATTATGAAAAGGCTGGTGGATTTAATGAAAGAATATCCGGAATATGAAAATATTTTTAGTGTGGACAAAGAGGTTTCCATCGTAATATCCAGACATCTTTTCTCAGCATACCCTCTGTTTTGGCTCACTTATTTTGAACCCAATACGAGAAAACTGGTGGAAGAAGGAATTTGCATGCCATTTGTCTATGCCGACTTGTATGACAAATGTATAATTCGCGCATACGGATGCCAGAGTTACTATGGCCAATGGGACAATAACGGAAAGAATGCGAACCCGGATACGGAGTTGGTCAACAAGCGCAGGCGCTGGCTCGGGTTGCCTCCTTTGCAAGAGTTGAAAAAGGACGAATTCATGATCATGCCCGCATACGATTGATTCTTTAATACTTTGCTTGATGAATAACTTTTGCAACAATTGAATGCGATTATTTTGTATCTTTGCCAAAATTTTAGAATGACAAGAGAACAGCTGATAGAAAAGAACAAGGCACTTTTTTGGTACACTCTAGTGATGCTTTATTGGTGGAGACCTTTCTGAATTATGGCACTTTTAATCCACCCTCCGAGGAAACTATCAAAAAGTCTTTGACAGCTATTGCGGTGCAAGGAGTATAAATGCTGTACTGTATTATCACGAGTTATACAACCACCCTCTCTCTTTGTTGAAAACCGGCCCGGAAATCACCAGTTTTTTTGCGACAGTATCACAAAATACCAACAAATATGAGAAAAACAACCTTAACCATTATCATTTTAATCGCGGCGATGACTGCGGTGTGGGCACAAGAGCCAGTCCTCTCTAACCGCATAAAAAAATATTTTGAACTTCATGATGTCGTTGACAAAATGGCATCTGAGAATTATTTTGCCAACTATTCTGACGAAGCCATAAAAACAGCTTACAATAATATATTCAAATCCGACGTCTCCATATATAAAAAGAGGGCGTACGTAACGTATGCTGAAATATTATTGAAAAGAAAGCACACGGCTGAGGCCATAGAGTATTTTGATAAGGCTTTTTACGCCAAAGAACTATTGCCAAGAGTCTTTGAAAAAAGATACAGGAAACAGTTTATGGAGCAGGATTCCATATTATTTTTCAATAAAATCAAGGAATACAAAGAGAATTACAGCAAGGTATTCACTTATCAGGAGTTGAGGATAATAGAACAGATTTCCGCAATGGTTTCTGCAGACCAATTGGCCAGAAACTATGATAATGTCCATCCGAGTTCAGCCCTGATAATGTATACAGACTCGCTAACCATGGTCAATATGGTAAAAATTATCCAGGAGAATCCGAATATCTTAGATCCGTTTGCTCTTGATGAGTGGTCGTACTTTTTGCTGAGCCGCCACATATTCACGGCTTATCCTCAATTCTGGCTCACCTATATTGAGCCCATTTGGAAACAGAAGTTGATAGAGGGTCATTATATCCCATTGACATACGCCCGCACGTACGACCAATGCATTATCAAAGCACGGGGAGAAAAGAGTTTTTATGGCGTATGGGATGACAATGGTCTCGCCGCAAACCCTGACACAGCTGCGGTCAACAAGCACCGAACCAATATCGGCCTGTGCCCATTGGAAGAGCAGAAACCGATAAACGGATTCTTTATGACGTACTAATTATCACAAAACATCAACAAGTATGAGAAAAACAAGCTTAACCATTATCCTTGTATTTGTAATGTTATCCGTGCTGCTGTCATCTTGTTTTTTGGCACGGGGGATTTTGGGTGTCAAAACGCCCTCGCCGAAAACAGAAAAACAGGTACTGAAAAAAGCCCGCAAGTTTCATTTTGATGAGTTCCCGATGCTGTTCACCACCGATACGGGAACCATTCGCTATTGGGTAACCGACCGCCTGCGTACAGTGGATTCCGCCAGTAATAAATTCGACCCTCTGATATTCAAGCATGGGGATATGGTGATTCCCGTTGAGACAAGTACCGGGTGTACTGCCTACAGTTTCACCTTGGTTCATAGCCTGTCGGACAGCACTCAATACCATACAGACCCCAACAAGCCTCTCTCATGGTACATCAACAGCCAGTGTGTCATCAATTTCGACAGCACAGCTTTTTATGCTGATATTGCCGATGCTGACTTTGTGGTCTTGATCTATTGGGCCACTTACGAAGGTGTCTTCAACAAACCCAAAAACAAGCGCCTCGCCGAGGAAGTCGTGCAACGAAACGAGCAGGACAGCCTGAACATAAAAGCGTACTACGTTAATTTCGATAAGCGCGAGAACATCCAGCTCTGCACGAGTACGCTGAAAGGAAGGTAACTTTGCAATTTACCCAATTTACCATTGACCATCAACTACTTCAGACAAACCCAAAACAACATGAAAAATCTCATCACCATCGCCATCTTGACTATCTGCGCCTGTCTTCCGGCCTTTTCACAAAACACCGAATATTCACGTAGTGGCAAAGATGGCGTCTGGTTTGAAGTGAGAAATGACAGCTTGAATCCTTGCCGCTATACCGAGGATAACAAAATCTACCAAGCCAACAGGGAATTCACCTTTGAGTTCCACTATTTCGACCCACAAGGAAACGAGCGCTTCATGAGGTATAAGCTTGTTCCCAAACAAGGAATATGTCTCACGGAAACTGGCGACACCACCACCTGCACATATACGGCGTCGGACTTCTCCTTCTCGGATATCTTTGATGCCACAGATTCCTGCGTCAACCGTTATTTATTGAAAGTCGCATGCACTGGTGGCGGTTTTGGCAATGATTATGATCAAACTATTGAAGAGTTTCGTTTCTTTTTTGATGACCAAAGAGAACGGTCTTCGTCACGTTCCGGCATCGTGGAAAACGAGCGGAATTTGTGGATGCATCCTAATCGGAGTTGTTTGTTTAAGGTTCTCGAGCTCAATCCCTTTCCTTACATCCAATACCCCATCAAAAAAGGAAAGACTTGGAAATGGCGACTTACCATCGGCAGCCAGTGGGGCGACGAACGTTGGAAAACATGGGATGGCCTTATCGTCAATAAATACAAGTATAAGATTACTGATACAAAATGCGAAGTCGTTACGCCCATGGGCACGCTTTCGTGCGTAAAGGTGGAGGCCATGGCCAAAAGCCGTATCGGGAAAACCCACCTCACAGCCTATTACAACGACACCTACGGTTTTGTCAAAATGGACAACACCAACATCGACGGCTCAAAGATTATCATTAATCTGGTGGAAACCAATTTTTAAGGAGTTTTCTCTGAAAAAATGTATCTTTGCAGGCACAAAAATAAATTGATATGAAAAAACTGCTCACCGTCATATTGTTTTTCGCCGTGGGGCAGGTGTTCTCGCAGTCTCCCGAGTGGCAACAGTGTTTTTCGTTGCAAGCTGGCGCTTCTCGGGCATTCAACAAAGCCGATTATCCCATTGCCGCTAATAAGTATGCCCAGATGGATTCTGTCTATGGGCGGATTGTGGATTACGCTGATATGAGGAAGTATTGTATTGCATCGGTAATGTGTGGTGATACTGAAAGGGTAAAAAACACCGCATTGAGACTCACCCAATACAAATGTTTTGACATTACGTTTTTCGAGAATCCTATTTTTGATGCGTATAAAACGGAATCCTGGTGGCCCTTGTGTGATTCCCTGTCTCAGCTATATGGATACAAGGACCAGAAGTATATTGATACCTTAAGAAAATTGCAATTAAGGGATTCTATTGTCAGGTATCATTTCATTCATGGGGAAACAAAAGAGATCAGGGACTCATTCAGGTTGTTGATGCGGACAATGGATTCTGTCAACACGGTGATACTGACCAACTTGATTAAGGAGTACGGACTTCCAACTTGGAGCAATGTGGGTTACGAGGGTTTTCATTCCGCATATATCCTGATTATGCACATAGATTCTGATTTGCAGGACAGCCTGATTAACGAGTTTATGCCGTTAATGGAGCAAGGTGATATTCCGAGAAATAAAATGGCCTATTTCATTGACCGGAGTCTTGTCCGAAAGAAAGAGCCACAAAGATATGGTTGCCAAGGGTGGAGAGGAGGTTTTCAGCCGATAGAAGATATTGAGCACCTGAACGACAGGCGCGAATCGATGTGGTTATGGCCGACGGATATCAGCAAGATCAAAATTGTCGAGTATGATTAATCATTTATTCTCGATAGGATGGATTAGCGTTGTGAATGGACAGCCTCAAAGTGATTCCACTACCCCGCCCTTCGGGCACCCCTTCTTCAAGAAGGGGAATTTTGCTCCTCCTCACTTATTCTACCAATTCCTGCTGACTGCCTCGTTACCCTGACGTTGCATGCGGGAGCAAGGCCGATATGCGGTACGGACGCGATAAATCGCGTCCCTACAGGATATAAGAGGTAACTATCATGCCCTGATGCTGCGTGCGAGGGCCACGCCGACATGCGGTGCGGATGCGGTGTGAATGTACGGCCTCCTATAGCTGCGTGCAAAAGCGCGACAGCGTCCAGTTTACTTTTGCCGCAGCTGTTGGAGGGCGGACAGAGCGGGCAGCATTCATGTCGGCAAAAAAGCCACTTTTCTTTGCCTCTTTCTTTTGTGGCGGCAAAAGAAAGAGGAATAAAAAAGAAAATTCATGCGGCAGGCGCGGAAAAAAGGACTCCGTCGGCGTGTATTTCAAGAATTTTGTGTAACTTTGCAGTTTTATTATACTGAAAATTATGCAAAAACCCCTATACTCCATCATTGTGTCGGTTTATAATGAAGAAACGGTTTTGCCGCTTTTTCATCAGGAAATATCCGCTGTGCTCGACAGCATGAGCGAAACCACCGACTTTGAGTTGCTATTCGTCAATGACGGCAGCAGCGACAACAGTCGCCAGGTGCTGCACCAACTAATGGAGAAAGACCCCCGTGTGCGCGTCATCCACTTCTCCCGCAACTTCGGCCATGAGGCGGCCATGCTCGCCGGACTTGACCACTGCCGGGGAGAAGCCGCCGTATGCATGGACAGTGACCTGCAACATCCCCCTACTTTGCTGCCTCAAATGTTTGGGCTGTACCAGCAGGGCAAGGACATAATTACCATGGTGCGCACTGAACGCGCCGACGGAGGCCAGTCCAAGAACATCAGCTCGCGTATGTTTTACCGTCTCATCAACAAAATATCCGACGCGCAACTGCAACCAGGAGCTTCCGACTTTTTCCTGCTGTCTCAGCGAGTAATCAATGTGCTGCGCAACGACTATCGCGAGCGCACCCGCTTCCTGCGCGGCATTATCCAGACCATCGGATTCGTGAAAGACTCACTGACCTACGAAGCCCCACCACGCGCAGCTGGGGAAAGCAAATACTCCCTGTGGAAGCTGATGAAATTGTCATTCTCGGCCATCGCTTCCTTCTCCAAAACCCCGCTTAAAATCGGCATATATTCCGGACTGATATTCGTCATGCTGAGCATAATCCTCATCATCTATTCCATTGTGATGTGGATTGTGAACACCCCCGTATCAGGATATACCACCCTGATTATCTTCCTTTGTGCCTTCGCCGGCATCCAGCTCTTCGTCACCGGTGCCATCGGCTATTACATCGGCTTTATTTTTGATGAAGCAAAACATCGTCCCCTCTATATCGTCCAAAGTATTGAACAAAACACCACTGATGACATCAATGCATAATATCGTCACAAATAATTCAAAAGCAGCAAGATATATTGGCGCTGGACTGACTATAGTGGCCACATTGGTGGTAATTCGACTTTTCTTCGGAGCCGGACTACTCTCCAACGCCCATCACAGTTTTTTCTCGCTGTGGTCTGAAGACTTGATCAAAGACGTTTATACGACCACCTATCACACCAAATATGACAGCAGTTATACCCATTGCACCGCAATGGCCTATCCCTACGGTGAACAATACACCTATACCGGTTTGCAGATTTTGGTTTCTGCCCCCCTGCAATTACTAGAGAAAATGGGAGTGAAAGATGCTTGGAAAGCATGTCTCCCCCTCATTAATTTTTACATTATCATCTCCATCTTCCTATGCGCCTTATTTCTCTATTTGTTACTTAATGAGCTGAAAATACCACCCATACCCTCGCTTTTGGGCGCTATCGGCATCACTTTTTTGATGCCTCAGATACAACGTATGGGAGGACATCTCACCCTGAGCTACCTTTGCGTTATCCCTATGGCGTTGTACTTCATTGCGAAACTGCACAACACTCACCACTGGAAATGGTCCGTTTTTTATGGCATTTTACTTATAATAAGTTCATTATCACATCCTTATTACCTGGCATTTTTATCAGATATTTCCATAGTTTATATGGTATATCTACTCTTTACCCACAAAAAAAACCAGTGGACTATTCCACAAATAGGATGGAATTTCTGTCTGCAGTTCATCCTGCCTGTCATGGTCTTTTTTGGACTGACATCCATAGGCAACATTGCCCTTGACCGTACAGCCATCCCCAATGGCATGCACCAGTACCGGGGCCGTGTAGAAGGTCTTGTTTTCCCTTTTCATAGAGTTTATTTTGACAAAGAATTCGGTAAACTTACAGGAATTCATCCCACATGTTGGGAAACATGCTGCTACATTGGAATTATCGCGGACATTAGTCTGGCCGTATGGTTTGTCCGTATTATCATCGATCTGTTCCATCGCCGTATTACCAGTCTGTTTCGTCCCACCGATAGTCCGTTGCTCAACATTTTCCTATGGGCCTCCATTCTGCTGTATCTCGCCTCATCTCTGGTGGCCAATATTATCACACAGAATCCCATACTCTTCGACTATATATCAGCATTTGCACAGCTCCGGGCACTGGGACGTCTGCTTTGGCTTCCCTTTGTAAGTCTGAACCTGCTGGCAGTCTATTGGGTATGGCAATGGATATCCAAAATGGACAAAAAGTGGTGTCAGATAGCCGTCTTTTCATTGGTCTGTCTGGCGTATGGCTATGAAGTATATACACATTCCAAGCTATCCATCTATCCCCAGGCCTATCCCCAATGGACCGATTACGACAATAAAACTCCTGAAAACCAATGGGTAGCACAAATCAATCCATCTGATTATCAAGCCATTCTGCCGCTTCCTATTTTCCACATAGGCTCTTAACACATCTACATTGGCTGTCAAGAAAACATGCTACAACAATATACTTACGTCTCTTTGAAAACGGGCTTGCCCATCATCTGCTATTGCAGCTCACGAAGTCCTATCATACAGTCATACAACAGTGTGGAATTTGCCTTGTTTCCGTGGAAAGAGTACAATATTCTTCAGGACTTGCCAAACGATCGTCCTCTACTCATCGTATCAGCCCCCAATCAGGACCGCATGAATCCGAATGAGAAAAGAATTATCGACTATGCCGATTTTCTATGGTCCAATGATAATTTCTCTTTGTACCGCATCAGCATTCCTCAGCTGCGACAATTATGCCATGATTATCAAAAAGACCGGGAACAATTGTATCTTGCCACAATGGAAAACAACACCACAGCATACTATTTTCAACCATGGGATACCCTTGACGGTGGCATGCTCACCACCTCTTGCGACCAATACATTGATCTGTACAATGCCCCGCTTGACACCGCAATAGGCAAAAATATCACAATTTCCTTCTGGGTTCATGGTTACACCAATGATTTGATCAGCAGAATTATCATGAAAGCGGATGCCGTTTTAGATGACGAAAACCATCAAAATCTGACATGGAATCCCATTTCAGATCACCTTGTCGCCCTTAACGGGAAAGATGCCTTTTTCGCCTTTTCACTAAGCGTTCCTGACCATACCACCCGTTTATGCATTACCGCTGGCAACCCTGACCTTCCCCCACGACAAGCTTGTTACGACAACCTGCTTATTTCTCCATTAGGAGAACATGTCGCTTTGAAAATCTCTCAAAAACAAGATACGATAAAGCTGCTTGACAACCTTCCGTTATAGTTTTTCTATTCAAAAGAAAAAAGCATATAGAAAAGCTCCCTGAAAAATATTATAGGCAAATTTTCACTATCTTTGCATTTTATTTTCGAAATATCTCTATGGAAGACTTCAAATCAGCACTATCCGTTCAAGAAGGCATTGAGCAACCCGCACAAGTCAATCCCTACTTCAAGCGCAAAAAAGCCTCGCGCCGAGCCTTGGAAGTGGAAGATTATGTAAAGGGCATTCTAGCCCATGACCGTGTGATTCTAAGTCAGGCCATCACTTTAGTGGAAAGTACTAATCCGGAGCACTTCGACAAAGCGCAGGCCGTGATTGAGCAGTGCCTGCCCTACTCCGGCAACTCCATCAGAGTGGGTATTACGGGAGTTCCCGGCGTCGGCAAAAGTACCTTTATCGAGAGTTTCGGGCAATATTTGACCGGCATGGGTCACAAAGTGGCGGTTTTGGCCATCGACCCCAGCAGCGAGCGCTCCAAGGGCAGCATTCTGGGTGACAAAACGCGCATGGAGCACCTTTCCGCCGACCCCAACGCCTTCATCCGCCCCACCCCGTCGGGACTGACCCTGGGCGGAGTGGCCCGCAAAACTCGCGAGACCACCATCCTCTGCGAGGCCGGAGGCTTCGACGTGATCCTCATCGAGACTGTCGGCGTGGGCCAGTCCGAAACCATCGTCAAGTCCATGGTCGATTTCTTCCTGCTGCTGATGCTGGCCGGTGCCGGAGACGAACTGCAAGGCATCAAGCGTGGTATCATGGAAATGGCTGACGCATTGGTCATTAACAAAGCCGACGGCGACAACCTGAGCCAGGCCACCGCCGCCAAAGCCCAATACAGCTCTGCCCTCAAACTATTCCCGCCCAACGACAACCAATGGGTACCCCTCGTGGATACCTGTTCCGCCCTCAACGGAAAAGGCATCGAAAAAGTATGGGAAATGATCTGCCAGTTCACCGACCTCACCAAAGGTAACGGATGGTTTTTCAAACAACGCGATCAGCAACTCATCAAAACATTTTATGACTGGGTGGATTTTAGCATCAAAAACAATTTTTATTCCGACAATACGATAAAAAACAAGATTTCAGAACTCACCGACATGATAAAAGAAAAGAAAATCTCACCATATCAAGCTGGCTACCAATTAATTAAACTCAAAGACTAATTTTTAATCTTCGAGCTGTTTTTTCCGATTTTTTTCTTATCTTTGTCGTTCAAAATTGATAAACTATGAAAAAAGTTTTATTAGCTCTTGGTTTTGTACTCTTGGTGTGTGGAAGTTTTATCTCTTGTGAAAGAAACTGCTATTGCGATTTCTACAGAGTTGAAACAGGTAAAGTTATTGAGAACCTTAATGTTGGCCCCACCACTGCCAAAGCATGCAAGGATTTGCAAGGAGTTAGAGAGGTTCAGATTTATACCGGCACTTTCCACGATTCCGTAGTTTGCCACAGAAAATAATTCGTAAGCAACAATGAAAAACATACTGAAAATCGTCGGTCTTATTGCTATCATTGCCGTAGGTGCATCTTCCTGCAACAAGAAATGCACGTGTACGACCACGGGTATTCCGGAATATGAGGGGACCATCTCATACGAGCAACCCAAAAGCAAAAACGCCTGCAAAGCATACGAAACCAGTCAGAATGAGGCCTTAAACGCCATCGGCGGTCAAGTGGCTTGTGTTTACGAAAAATAATATACTCAAATGAAAAAGATTATCGCTTTGTTTTTTGCCCTTGCATTGGTTGCCGGCATGTCTTCCTGCTCCAAAATGTGCAAATGTACACTACTCAAAAACGGTGCGGTCGTTGAAAAAGCCAAAGAGTTTGAACGGGAATTAGATAAAGCTTACAAAGATTGCTCAGCTATGAGCGACTTTGACGAAGAGTCACAAACAGGTATCCAATGCAAATAGTAGGCTAATGGGCTTCATACCAGCTCTTGCCTTCATTGATATCCACATCTAACGGTACAGACAGTTCCAGCGCAGTGCTCATCAGTTCTTGTACCGTTCTTTTTATTTTCTCAACTTCCGTTTTCCGTACCTCAAATACCAATTCGTCGTGCACCTGCAAGACCATGCGGCAGTCCAACTTCTGTTCCTTAATAGCCTTGGCAATACGCACCATCGCAATTTTAATCAGATCCGCCGCAGTACCCTGTATGGGCGCATTGATGGCGTTGCGTTCCGCCGCCTTGCGCAAAATGGCATTAGGCGAGGTGATGTCCTTGATATAACGACGCCTACCCAACAAGGTCTCCACATACCCGTTTTGACGGGCAAACTCCATGGTTTCAGATAGATACTGACTGATTTTCGGGAAACCTGCAAAATAGTCGGTAATGAGTTCTCTGGCCTCTTTCTGCGGAATATGCAGTCGCTCGGCCAGACCAAAGGCGGAAATGCCGTACAGAATACCGAAGTTAACCGTCTTGGCATTGCGACGCATCGTGCTCGTCACCTCCTCCTCCGCCACATGATACACATGAGCCGCCATCGAAGAGTGGATGTCCTTGTGCTGCCGAAATGTGTCAATCATGCGCTCATCACCGCAAACATGAGCCACAATGCGCAACTCTATCTGCGAATAGTCCGCCGCCATGATGACATAGTCGTCACTCGGAGCCACAAAAGCCTTGCGAATGTCACGTCCACGCTCCGTTCTGATAGGGATATTTTGCAGATTGGGGTTCACTGAACTCAACCGTCCTGTAGAGGTAACTGTCTGGTTGAAAGTGGTATGAATACGTCCTGTTTTGGGATTGATCAGCTGGGGCAATGCGTCAATATAGGTGGATTTCAGCTTGGTAAGCGAACGCCATTCCAGAATCAACGGCACAATGGGATGCTTGTTCACCAGCTTGTTCAGCACCTCCTCGCCAGTCTGGTATTGCTTGGTTTTTGTCAGTTTGGCATTCTCGATAATCCTGAGCTTCTCGAACAAAATCTCCCCCATCTGCTTGGGCGAGCCGATATTGAACTGCTGACCCGCCAAGGCATAGATATGCTCCTCCAAATCCGCGATGTCCTTGGCCAAGGTCTGTGAGTTCTCTCGCAGCACCTCCGTGTCCAGCTTCACACCTGTATATTCCATATCCGCCAACACCGCCGCCAAGGGCATCTCCACCTCATTGAACAAGGAGATCAAATTATTCTGCTCCAACTCCTTCTTGAAAATGGGGTACAGTTGAGCATACACTTCAACATGCTCACATACAGCAAGATGCAACTCCTTGGCTTCACCCATCAACTCATAATCCAGATAACTTTCCGCCAGCACTTCTAATTTATGCTGATTTTCGGGTTGTATCAGATAATGGGCAATTTGCAAATCAAAGAAAGAAGCCTTCACCTTGAGTTTCAGTCCATGAAAATATTTGAAAGTCTGCTTTAAGGCATACGACACCACCAAACGTTCTTTTTCGAACACAAACTGAAGCAATTTCTTGAACTCCGGCGCATCCTCCAAAAGATGGTAATACACTGTTTTGGGATCTGTGGCAAAGGCAAAACCCGCTATTTTCTCATTGACGGTCAGCCAATCAAAAAAGAGGGTTTCCTGATCCGCTTCCGTAGGAATATCGGCTATGCTTTTTATTTTAATATACTGATGATCAACAGCTTGATGATTCTTATGCATGGGTATCAGCTCCTCCTCAACCTGAGCTGGTGCCGAGAACAAATCAGGCTGGGCAGACGGAGTTTCTTTTTTCGTGCTTGTCGGCAGTGACAAGTCCGTGAAAACACGTTTTGCCAAAGCTCGGAACTCCAATTCGTCAAACACCGCTTTCAGTTTCTGCGGATCGGGACCCGTGTATTTCATCGCCTCGAAATCGCATTCCACAGGAACATCCAAAATAATGGTAGCCAGCATCTTGGAGGTCAATGCCTGCTCTTGGTTCTCGATAAGCGCCTGCTTCAGTTTGGGATTTCCTACCTCATCAATATTGGCATAGATATTCTCGATGGAGCCGAACTGGGCGATCAGTTTCTTCGCTTTCACCTCCCCCACTCCGGGCACACCAGGGATATTGTCGGAGGCATCGCCCCAAAGTCCCAGAATATCAATCAGTTGTTCTGGTTTGCTGATGCCGTATTTTTCACAAATACCTGCCACATCCACTACCTGTGCAGGCTGACCGAACTTGGCGGGCTTATACATATATATATTGTCGGACACCAACTGACCATAGTCCTTATCGGAGGTCATCATATACACCTTAAAACCCTCTATCTCAGCCCTTTTTGCCAATGTGCCGATCACATCGTCCGCCTCATAGCCATCCATCATCACCATGGGGATGTTGAAAGCGTCTATCACCTTTTTGATATAAGGTATCGAATTGATGATGTCATCGGGAGTAGCTTCGCGATTGGCCTTATAGGCGGCGAAATCGGCATGACGCAATGTTGGTGCCCCGGTATCAAAAGCCACGGCTATGTGCGTAGGTTGTTCCTGTCGCAAAACCTCATACAAGGTGTTGGTAAAGCCCAAAGTGGCGGAGGTGTTCACCCCTTTGGAAGTGATGCGGGGAGATTTCACCATTGCGTAATACGCTCTGTAAATCAGAGCCATAGCGTCGAGGAGGAAGAGTTTTTTTTGCATAATGCTTCGGTATTAAAGACATTCTGCAAATTTACATGAATTTCTCGAATTACACACAAAGGGATAATTTTTTTGTAGGGATGGGATTCATCGCATCCGTATAAAATTTACATAATTTTCCTCATAAAATTGTCACACTTATTTGATTTTTTACATAACTTTGTAGTTTACTATCTAAAAATTTCAAGAACAACACAAACAACTAATATACAATTAATTAACACAAATCTCATGAAAAGAATCGAAGAACATCCCATTTTGGATATTCCGAAAGCGGAAGAAGTCACCTTTACCTACAACGGACAGAAAGTGACAGGCCACAAGGGCTACACCATCGCAGCGGCCTTGCATCAGGCCGGATTTCCTGTACACAGCCACAGCCTCAACGGCCGCAACCGAAGCCTGAACTGCGGCATCGGCAAGTGCGGTGCCTGCGAAATGCTGGTCGATGGCACGGTGCGCCGTATCTGTATCACCCCCGTTGACGGAGTGCGCGAAGTGCGCCAGATCGCTCACGAGGAGGCGGAAATGCCCAATGTGGTTGAACAGCATCCTCGCGAGGTGAAAATCTACAAGACCACCGTGGCTATCATTGGCGCAGGTCCTGCCGGTCTCGCCTGCCGCGAGCAACTCAACGCTTTCGGCATCGACAACCTCGTCATCGACTCCATGAACCGCATTGGCGGCCAGTTCAATATGCAGACCCACCAGTTCTTCTTCTTCGAACGTGAGAAACGCTTCGGAGGCATGCGTGGTTTCGACATCGCCAAAACATTGGCGGGTGACGACCAAAGCGGCATTCTGCTCAACCATACCGTATGGGATCTCCTCGAAGGCCAGCGTGTGGCCATCAAGAACATCGCCACCGGCGAGATGGCTTACGTGGATGCACAACACCTTGTGGTGGCCACAGGTGCCGTGCCTTTCTTACCTGCCTTTGAGAATGACGATGTTCCTGGTGTCTATACGGCAGCTGTTTTCCAGAAAATGATGAACCAAGAGCACACCCTGCTCGGCAAACGTGTCCTCACCGTAGGTGCCGGCAACATTGGCTACCTCACCTCTTACCAGGGCATGCAAGCCGGAGCCACCATCAAGGCTATCATCGAGGCTATGCCCCACGAGGGTGGTTTCCCCGTGCAGGCCAACCGTGTGCGCCGCTTAGGCATTCCTATCATGACAGGCTATACCCTTGTGCGCGCCATCCCCAACGACGACTACAGCGGCATCAAGGGAGCCGTCATCGCCAAATGCGAGAACTTCAAGGCTATTCCCGGTACCGAGCAAGTAATTGACGACATCGACATCATCAATATCTGCACCGGACTTATCCCCGACAACCAGCTCCTCACCAAAGGACGCGAGGTATTCGGCCACAATGTCTATGGTGCTGGCGATGCCATCCGCATCGGCGAGGGTACCAGCGCTGTACTCCGCGGTAAGCAGGTGGCTTATGAAGTAGCTCAGAACCTCAACATCCGCTTTAACTACGACGACTATCTCGACATCTCCCGCCAATATATCGACTCTCAGCAACACCCCGTGCGTGTATTGGAGAAACCCAACCTTCCCACTCCTGAGCGCATGAAGCTGAAACCTTTCGTGCAAACCGACTGTATCTATGGTTTCGCTTGCAATCCTTGTACTTTCGCCTGTCCACATGGCGCCATCTCCAAGCCCACTACCAGCAGTACACCTACCGTTGACTACAACAAGTGCATCGGCTGTATGCAGTGCGTGTCAGGTTGCCCGGGTCTAGCCATCTTCGGCTACGACCTGCAGAAAAATGTATGCTTCCTGCCCATCGAGTACGATGTAAAAGAAGGTGCCGAAGTATTCCTAGTGGACAACAACGGCCAGAAGATTGGCGAAGGTGTCATCGAGAAGATTCTCAAGAAGAACAACAAGACCAATGTAGCCCGCGTGCATGTGGACAAGGTTGACGGAGAGATGACCGACATCAAAGGCTTCATCATCAAAGAAAAATATCCCGAACCCCTCCAGATGAAACCTCTCCAAGAAGTGGATGGCAAAACTTACGTTTGTCACTGCGAGGACATCAGCCTCGAAGAGGTGCTCGCCGCTGTGGGCAACCGCAAGGTTATCTCCGTTGACGAGCTGAAGCACATCACCCGTCTTGGCATGGGTCCCTGTCGTGGAAAACGCTGTATCCTGCGTGCCCGCCAGGCTCTGCGCGTCCGTGGCATCGAGCTGACTGGCGACGCCACACCCCGTGCTCCCCTCTCCAACCAGGTGACCCTCGGCGACCTCTACAACGCCCACACCAAGGAGACCTTTGTTTATACCAAGGCCGACCACGTGCGCCGCGAGCATGTTCCCGTTCTCATCGCTGGTGGCGGTATTGCCGGTAGCGGATTGCTGCGGTACTTCTCCGAAGCAGGCTGCAAGCCTACGATGATCAACTACAGCCGTGGAGCCTCATGGCGTAACATCGGTGGCGGCCGTCCTGCCTTCTCCAACCCCGACATCGCCGACATTGCCACCCATAACCGTGAGATTTTCAAGAGCATCCAGGCAGTGCATAATATCAACTTCCAACCCACTACCTACGTCAACCTGGTACACGACGATGCTACCTACCGCTCACTCGACGCTTCACGCGCTTGGAGTGACGCCTACATGGTGGAACGCAAGGACTTCAAGAAGGAAATTTCTCCTCTCTGGGATGACAGCAAGGACACTTATAGCCACGCCCTCATCACCCGCGACTGCTGGCAGGCAACCCCAGGCCGTGTTATCGACTACATCCGTGGTATCGGTGTACAAAACGGCGGACGCTACTATGAGGACTGCGAGCTGCTGCACGTTTGGCGCGATGGCGACAAATATCTCGCCCTTGTGCGCGACCATGAAGGCACTTACGTAGAATACACCTGCGACCACTTCGTCAACGCTATGGGCTGGGGTGCCGAGAAGTTCATCGACCAGCTCGACCTCAACATCGGCCTCTACCCTGTCAAGCACCAGGCCTTCATCACCCGCCGTCTGCCCATGATGGGTAAAGTGACAAATGGCAAACAGGGACCTCTCGACATGATTATCGACCGTCGCCACTACAAAGGCTTCAGTGCCGTGTATGGACAGCAATTCGGCCACACCGGCCAGATTATCGGCTGCGCCAGCCCAGACACCGACGCCTACGAGGCACGCCAGAATATCAAATACAACAGCAAGGAATTCCTCGAGATTGTCTCCGAGGTCTTCGCCGAATGGATTCCCAACCTCCGCGAGGTAGGCTTCCTGGCCGTCTGGGCAGGACGCTACACCGAGCCGCGCTATGTGGTCGATCCCGAAGTCGGTTTGCTCACCGGTCTCCGTGGCCACGGCTTCATGTTAGGCCAGTACCTCTCGAAGCTCTATGTGGACAAGTACCTCGGTCGCGAGGTGCCAAGCTACATGGAACAGCTCAAAATCGGTGGCCCCGGCCTCAGCGAGAACGCCTTCAAATAACATTTTGAATATGTCTGTAGAGACGCACAGCCGTGTGTCTCTATAAACCCTTTAATACGTCATAGAAATGTAGGGCTGTCACATTGTGGCAGCCTTTTTTCTATTTGAATACCAATGAAAAAACTGTAGAATGCTGATCACTTTGGACAAGATTCAGCATCCCGTTGTGCCGCATCATAATCTGTCGGGAAAGACTCAGTCCAATGCCGCTGCCATTGGCTTTGGTAGTGTAAAAAGGCACAAAGATTTCCTCCATCTTCTGCATGGGGATGGCTTTGCCGTTATTAATCACATAGATAATTGTCTGTTCTTCTGAGTTAATGTCCGCCGTAATGCGTATTTGCGTGGCATGGGCTTGTGTTGCATTTGTAATCAAGTTATTGAACACCTGCATCAGCTGGCTCTCATCAGCATAAATCATCAGGTCGGGTGCCAGTGCCTCGTAACTTAAAGTGATGCCCTGTTCGCTGGCTTTCCCACTATGTAGATGTATCACCCTGTCTATCAGTTCATCCACCAGCAGCGTTTTCCGCACAGGAGGTGTCATACGGGTGAAACAGCGGTAGGATTCCACAAAATGTATCAGCTCTTTGGAAGAGGTGGAGATGGTTTCCAATCCCGCTTTGGTGTCCAAACTACTGTCCTTGGACAAAGCATCACTTAGGGAAGCGATAGGGGTGATGGTGTTCATAATCTCGTGGGTCATCACCCGAAACAGTTTGTTCCATGATTTGGCCTCGTCATGCATGGTCTGCCGCTCGAAAATACTGCGATACCGGTTAAGCGCACGGTTGATGGCCGAATTTTTACTGAAACGGAAGTTTGTCTCCCTATCCTCCAGCGCATCCATCATATAATTCACCTTGTTGCAATCCTGTTTGCGAACCACCAGACTAGCCACAAGTGCCGATATGCCACAAGCCACAATCACTATCAATATCCATAGCCAAGTACTCATATCCCGTATTTTTTGAGTCGGCTATATAAAGTAGGGCGACTGATATTCAGCGATTTGGCTACCAAAGAAAGATTGCCATTGTATTTCTTCATAGCCTGGCGGATGATACGCTCCTCCGCATCCTGCAACGATTCACCTTGTGTTGTACAAACGGCATCGTCTTTCAACTCACTGTCCGTAATCTGCAAATTCGTAGCTTGGATAAGTTCTCCTTCCGACAAGATGACCGCCTTCTCTATTCTGTTTTTCAGTTCCCTGATATTGCCTCTCCACTGACAGTTCTCAAGCAGTGACAGGGCATTCTCAGCGATTCCTTTCACCTCACGATGATACTTCAAGGCAAATTGCTCTATGAAATAAGGAACCAAAGAGGCTATCTCATCCGTCCTTTCCCGCAAGGGTGGAAGATGCAGGGTAACAGTGTTGATGCGGTAATACAAGTCCTCGCGAAACGT
Source organism: uncultured Bacteroidales bacterium (assembly GCA_905233625.1). GTDB lineage: Bacteria > Bacteroidota > Bacteroidia > Bacteroidales > WCHB1-69 > RUG11690. The sequence continues at coordinate 29,604 of CAJOFJ010000026.1, forward strand.
CCCTTCGCTCACCATCTGCGGAAGGTCTTTATTGGTGGCACAAATCAGACGAATATCCAGCGGGATAGCCTTCGTGTCACCCACTTTGGTAATGCTGCGGTTTTGCAGTACCCGAAGCAGTTTGGCTTGCAGATGGATGGGGATATTGCCGATTTCATCTAAAAAGAGTGTGGTACCATTGGCCTCTTCCAGTTTGCCTTTATGCTCCGTATGGGCATCGGTGAAAGCGCCCTTCACATGGCCAAACAGCTCACTCTCAAACAATGTTTCAGGAATGGAACCCAAATCCACGCTGACCATCTCCTTCCCCGAACGGGACGAAAGTCGGTGTATCTCGTTGGCCAGCACATCCTTGCCCGTCCCATTCTCACCGGTAATCAATACCGAAGCTTCCGTAGGGGCAATCTTCTCCACCATCTGATGCAGCGCTTTCATGGAAGCACTTTCCCCCCATAGCATTTGTGAAACGGCTGATTCTTGTTTTGCTGGCGGTACGTTCTCATGTTTCTGACAGGCGGCCTCCAAAACCTCAAACAGTTTCTCGTTCTGCCAGGGTTTCACAATAAAGTCAAAGGCCCCGCGCTTCATGCCTTCCACCGCCAACGAAATGTTGGCGTAGGCGGTAAACAGCACCACCTCCACCTCAGCGTAATGACGCTTGATTTCAGACAGCCAATACAAACCCTCATTGCCAGTGTTGATATCCGCCTCGAAGTTCATATCCAGCAATACCACATTGGGTCTGAACATCTGCAACTTGTTCATCAACTCTTTGGGAGAAGAGATGATTTCCACCTCCGAGAAACGGGCGGGAAGCAACAGCTTCAGCGTCGCGCGTATTCCCGCATTATCGTCAACAACTAATATTTTCGCTTTAAGTTTGGACATAAACAATAATGTTAATTATCACGGAAAAACTTTGAAACAAGTTTTTTCACATATCCTTCTGATAGTTTTTTTATGCCAATACGGCTTATTACCTCGTACTCACTTGTCTTCTTACGGATTACATATTTCCGCTCGTTGCCGTTAATGGTAGCAAGCAGATGATAGTTGCCCTTGAATTGCATCTCAATACGGGCATTCTCAATGCATCGACCTAAAGCATCGGTATATTTAGGAACATTATTGGCTTTCTCGAGACCCCATGCTTCAAGATTTTGGATAAGCGTATTTTCCACAGCGGAAATCCATTGCTCCAGAACACCATTGCGTTCAGCAATAGAACGAAATTCCAAAACTGCACCAACAACCTTTCGAATAATGCTTTCAGCTTTGCGTATCCCATTTTCGACAGCCAGTTCCCTTACTTCTTCAAGAGTTATACTGGAATATTTTCCCCGAATCATCAGACAATGTTGAGTTTCAGGAAGGAAGCCCCCGGAATTAAAAATATAGGTCATATCGTATGCTGGCGAGAGTCGCCAACACCCTTGTTCATCCATCAAAAACGAGAAGTTCTTGTTATGGTCGTCGGTATTATTGGCCAAGAGGTTGAACACCATCCGACGGAAGACCTCCTCGCAATCAAGTTCCGACAGTCTCATTTTGCGGCAAACCCACAGCAATCGCTCATAACTGTCAGCTTCGGGGTATAGAGCCGCTAACGTTTGCATGTGGAGTTTTTTTTCGCCATCCCTGTCAAACCGTTTAGTGACAAAATGTTTGTCTCCTTCAACATCCATCAGCCAACAAGGCATCATTCTTATTCCAGCCTTTGTTGCCATCTCATAATAAGTCATTTCCAGTTCAGCTGTAGAACGTTCACGTATGCCAAATTTCAGGATACAGTAGTCAAAACCTTTTAGTTCTCCAATCTGCCCGCTGCGAATTTCACCGGTCTCACGATTAATGGCAATGATAGCCTTGGGCTGTCGCCCACCTGCAGAAGTACCCACTGCCATCAACGCTTGCATTGTCAGCAACTGTTCCGGGTCAATATGCATGTTCTCCCTTTGCGTATAAATTCGTTCGGACAAATTAATCAAGGCTTTCAAATTTATGTTTTCCTTATGGGAAAAACCTGATGTCTCAGGGAAAAACTCCAATGCTCCCATAGCCCTTTTCCCAATGAAAGCCAGCTTATCAAGCGGCGTTATATCTCCAAGTTTTATTCCTTGTTGCCTGCGCCATTGCTCAAAAAGTTCGTTCCCCCAGGCATCTGGCAATGAATCAGCTAAAAATGGTGGCAGCTTCTGATAAATTCTCTCAGAAGCACCGAATATCGGGCGAAGGTTCTGTGGCAACTTGATGGAAGCATTGAGCGGTGCGATGTCAAGCCCCGACTCAATCCACTCAGGGTTGTATTCGAAATAAGGAAGTCCCCTGCGAGTATCGATGCTCAACCGCCCGACCTCGCGTCCCCATAGCATTATCTTCAGTATTCTCGTCATCATCTCGGGTTATTCCAAAGTGTTGGACTTCGTAGAAACATGCCGAATGCGTTGGGTTTTCCTCCCGCTTTCTTTGATAAGATAAAGAGACTCAGGCAGTTCCGGCATCAGTCCGTCAATCCCATTGATGCAACCTATAGCCTTCATCAGCAATAGGAAGGTGCTGAGCGAAAGGTTGGGCACCCTGCCGTTTTCGAACTTATGGATGGTGTTCACCGTAAGTCCCGACTGCTCCGCCACATCCTTCTGTGTCATGCGGGAACGCATGCGGTAATCCTTGAAACGGGTGCCTAACAGTTGCACCAACTCGGGAATCGAATACTCATAATAATCCGTCATTGTCTCTTAACTTTAATCATCTAATCAAATAGTTTAAATATAAATAAATGCAATAAATCATCCGATTGTTATATTTAATGATGCAAAGATACGGATTATTTCAATACAACGTACAGCAAATTCCATTTTTTTGTAGAGACACAAAATTTTGCGTCTCTACTGTGACACTCCTATTCCTTCTTCAGCGCCTCCGCAGGGTTCGTCTTCGCGGCACGAAGGGTTTGCCAGAGGACCGACAGGAAGGCAATAACCATGGAGATAACCACCGCCAAAATGATAATCCAACCATAA
>CAJOFJ010000027.1 GCA_905233625.1 uncultured Bacteroidales bacterium
TCGGAATAATATCTTTGTATTAATGAAATTCGGATTTATGGCGAGTCATTTAAAATGACTACTTTTATTTCGGGAAATTCATGTACCTTTGCAACCTAATTTGTTGTAGATGATATATCCTGCTTCTTTTGAGGAAAAAATAGGTTTTGACACCATCCGAACGTTGATTAAAAATCACTGTATCAGCGATATGGGTCGTGAGATGGTGGACCAGCTCCGGTATTCAGACTCCTTCGAGCTGATTGAAAAACAGTTGCAGGAAACGCAAGAATTCAAGCAGGTTTTGTTGTTGGAAGACCCCTTCCCTGCCCAGGACTATTTCGATCTGAGGCCGGTGCTCTCGCGACTCCACATTGACGGCACCTATATAGAACTGGATGAGTTGGCAGCTTTGCGTGCCTTCATCAACATGATTATCCAGGTGTTCGTGTATTTCAAAATCCGGCACGAAGACAACAAATTTCCACGTCTGTGGGCCATTTGTCAGGATATTATGCCCGAAAAAGACCTGCTGGAGGCTATCAACAAGATACTGGACCCCAAAGGGCAGCTGCGCGACAACGCGTCGGATGAGCTGAGACGCATCAAAAGCGAAATCAACCGCATTTCGGGCGAGGCCGACCGCCGTATCCGCAAACTGCTGAACGCCGCCAAGCAGGACGGCATCACCAAAGACGATGCCGAAATGACCGTCAGGAACGGACGTCTCTGCATCCCCGTTTCCGCCCAGTTCAAACGCCGCCTGAAAGGCTTTATCCACGACGAGTCGGCTACAGGACAGACCGTTTTCATAGAGCCTGCCGAAGTGTTTGATGCCAACAACGAAATCAAGGACTTGTTGAACGCCCAGCACCGCGAGATTATCCGCATTCTGACCGAAATTACCCAGCGCATACGGCCTTCCATCGACAACCTGCGCTACGGTCACGAATTTCTCGGCACCATCGACTTTATCCGGGCGAAAGCCTTGTTGGCTATTGATATCAACGGTTTTCTGCCCCATGTTTTCGACCAATGCATGCTGAACTGGCACAATGCCATTCATCCCTTGCTATATCTGAATTTCAAAGGCACAGGCAAAAAAGTACAACCTTTAGATATCCGCTTAGTCAACGACGAGCGCATCCTGATTATCTCCGGTCCCAATGCCGGTGGAAAGTCCGTTTGCCTGAAAAGCATCGGTCTGCTGCAATACATGCTGCAATGCGGCTTACTGGTCTCCTTGTCAGATACTTCCGACATGGGCATCTTCCATCATTTCTTTATCGACATGGGCGATGAGCAGTCCATCGAAAACGACCTGAGCACCTACAGCTCGCACCTCACCAATGCCAAAATGATGATTGAGCATCTGGATGAGAAGTCACTGTTTCTGATTGACGAGTTCGGTTCCGGCACCGACCCACTCCCTGGTGGGGCAATGGCCGAAGCCCTGCTGGAAGCCATGTACAACAAGGGTTCTTTCGGGGTGATTACCACCCACTACGGCAATCTCAAACTCTTTCCCGATACCCACAAACAAGCGGTCAACGGGGCCATGCTTTTTGATATGACCGCCATGAGGCCGCTGTTCAAACTGAAAATGGGCAAGCCCGGCAGCTCGTTTACTTACGAAATTGCCCGTGAGATAGGTCTTCCGCAGCAGATTATCGACAATGCCATCAGCAAAACCGGCACTGCCCAGATTGACTATGAGAAGAAACTGGAGCAGATTGAGAACGAGAAGATGGAGATTGACAAGATGCTCCGCCTCGTTAATTCCGCAGACGACCAGCTGGCGCTGATGATCAACGAATACAGCGAGAAATTCGCCGAGTTGGAAAAGCACCGGAAGGACATCATCCAAAAGGCCAAAAACCAGGCGAACAGCATTATCGAGAGTGCCAACAAGGTGATCGAAAAGACCATACGCGAAATCAAAGAGCACAAGGCCGACTCAGTGAAAACCAAGCAGGCGCGACAGGATATTGTGAAGCTGAAAGAGGAATTTGCCAAGGAAGTGGAATCCATAGAGAAAGAACCTGCGCTGAAGCCCATTGTGCCCATCCACAAACCCAAGACACAGGCCAAAAAACAGGAGAAACCCGAAGACACTACCTTGCATGTTGGCGATTCGGTCTTTATGATGGAAACGCAAGTGGTGGGCGAAATCACCCAACTCAACGGGGACGATATCACCATCTCGTTCAACTCCGTATCGCTCCGCACCACCAAGGACAAAGTGACCAAAATCAGCAAGCGCGAGGCACGCACAGTAAAACGCACGGGCGTGAGGTTGGATGGCGGTTCCTTGGCCGACGCTATGAACCAGAAGATTTCCCATTTCAATACTACGCTGGACCTGCGGGGCATGCGGGCCGACGAGGCGCTGCAAATGCTGGAGAGCTACATAGATGAAGCCGTGTTGTTGAGCATTCACCAAGTGAAGTTGCTGCACGGAAAGGGCAATGGCATCCTGCGCCATGTGATACGGCAATACCTAGCAAAGCGCAAGGAAGTCAACAGCTTCTGCGACGAAGCGCTGGAGCTGGGCGGCACGGGGATTACGGTAGTGACAATGTGACGGGGAGATGGACACTACGTGTCCAAGGGGAGTTTCGCTACGCTCAAGGGGAGTGAACTTCGTCCAAAGGGGAGTCTCGCACTTCGTGCTCGAGGGGAGTTTAAATGTGCCAATTGAATTAGCAAATGTGCAAATGATTATAGGGAATAGGAATTAGTGGATAGGGGTTAGTTTTGAATTTTGAATTACGATATCACTACCCCGGCCTTCGGCCACCCCTTCTAGAAGAAGGGGAATTTAAAATTGAATTTTGAATTAATAATATATACCATGAGATACAATATAATAATAATCCTACTTCTCTCGCTGCTCCTGCTGGGGGCGTGCGGCCATAAGAACGAGCAGATTGCACCCAAGCCGAAAGGCTATTTCCGTATTGACCTGCCCCAAGCGGAATATACCCTGTTGGACACCACCCTGCCCTTCACCATGGAGGTGTCGAAACATGCCCAAGCCGTCATCACACCCAAAGATTCCGGCAAGATTTGGATTGACCTCCAGTATCCCCAATTTGCCGCAGAGCTGAAGATGACCTATTTTCCCATGCATGGAAACCTGAGGGACAGGATGGTACAGGAGCGCGAGATGGTGCAATTCCATTATGTGAAAGCCGATGATGTGGAATATTCTATTATCAGCGACCCCGAAAGCCGGATGTTCGGACAGATCTATGATATTGAAGGCTCTGATGTGGCCACTCCTTTCCAATTCTGGGTCAGCGACAGCAGCTATCATTTCCTGCGAGGCTCGCTGTATTTCAATTTCCCACCCAACAACGACTCCATCCAGCCCGTTATCGACTACCTCCGCAACGACCTTCTGCAGCTGGTGAACACCCTGCAGTGGAGATGATTCCAACCCAACTTCATCATATTTTCCACAAGGATAGGAAGGAATATTAAATGGAAGAGAAATACACCTCTTTCAGTTTTTGCGCAATCGTTTCATCAGTAAACAAATCAAGATGAGATTTGTTTTTTTCAAGCATCTTATTTCGTTGGCTTTCATTCTCTAAAACAAAAGAAATCTTTTCCGCCAGCTCTTCCGCGTTTTTCGGAGACACGTACAGACTCCCCTCTCCTCCGCTCTCTTCAAGACAACTGCCTGTAGAAGCGATAACAGGCAGACCACTTTGCAGAGCCTCAAGAACCGGAATTCCAAATCCCTCAAATAAAGATGGATAGACAAAGAGCGAGGCCGACTGATACAATGCCGGTAAATCAGAAAAAGACACATTGGGAAGTAGTGTGACACGCGATTCCAGATGATGTTGCTGAATAAATGCCTTCAGTTGGCGGGCATAATCTGTTTCTCTTCCGGCGATGACCAAATGGAAATCAGTATGGCACAATAGCATCGCTTCCAGTATCAGCTGCTGATTCTTACGTTCTTCCAAGGCCCCCACATTGAAAACATATTGTTGAGGCAATTTGTACTTCTTCCGAATCTCCTCTTTCAAAGCAACCGGGACCTGTTGCCGGTAAATAGGATTACATCCCTGATAAATGACGGTAATTTTCTGCTCCGGTATACCAACCAATTCTATCAAATCACGTCGGGTTTGCTCGCTTATAGCCACCACCTTATCGGCGATGCGGCAGCTATGCAGGTATTTTATCTTGTATAAATTTCTATCAATGAATGGATAAAGTTGCGGAAACTTTATAAAAATTAAATCATGGACCGTCACCACCGTTCGAATTCCTGTTTTCTCTATGCCATAAGGCAGCTCATGGCTTAGTCCGTGATATACATCCAAATGCCTTTTTTCTGCTTCTTTTGTGAGGGAAAATGTACGCCACAATGAAGACATGTATTTTTCACATCGAGAGGAAGGCAAGATAACACTACAGTTTCTATCCGTGTCGAAATGGATATCGGAGTTGACTTTTGGGGTAAACAAAAAATATTGATTATCAGGAATTTGAGATGAAAGGATTCGAATTGTATCCCGACTGTAATTTCCTAAACCCCTGAAATTGTTATAAGCCCGTTTGGCGTCAAACCCTATTTTCATAATGTGTTAAATCAATGATATTCAGATATTTTTGCAAAACGCCGTGGGCATTGATTTTACTGATGACCCAACCGTATCGGCCATCCAAAAAACCCGCTTTGAAAATAAAATCCCGTATAAACTTCCATACGGCATGCACATAGGCATCCGTGATCGAAACGTGCTTCCCCGATGCAACAGCCTCTTCCGCCGACAATTTGGCAAATTTCCCGATTTGTGCACGGTGCTCTTCTATGGTATAAAACGAGTAATGTAGCAAGTCTCCTTTCAGTTCAATCTGCTTGAAATTGTCAGGAATAGCTAACGTCTCATGAACTTTTTGTCCCTGCCATTCCACGTATCGACGATCAAAAATCCGGACTTTTTTATCCGGATACCAGCCTCCATGATGAATCCAGGTGCCACAATAATTCATCAACCTGCGCATCACAAACACTTTGTTCTCCACAGACTGTTTTTTCACCTCAGCAATAGATGCTTGTAACTCTTCCGAGAGTGCTTCATCAGCATCAATTGAAAGAATCAAATCATTGTTAGACAAAGAGTTTGCATAATTTTTTTGACGAATGTAACCTTCCCATGGGTGTGATACAAAACGTACCCCGAATTGCTCGCAAATCTCACGGGTGCGGTCTGTTGACAAAGAATCCACAACCACCACCTCGTCGGCGATGGTGTGGATTGATTGCAAACATCGAGCGATATTCCGCTCTTCATTAAAGGTAATAATGACAGCTGTTAACTGATTCATTACCGATTATTTATTGTCAGGAAGCAAGAAAGGATAACCATATTCTGTCGGAGGACAGAAAGTTTCCTTGATGGAGCGGGTGCTGATCCAACGATAGAGGTTCAGCTCGCTACCGGCCTTGTCGTTGGTACCTGAAGCTCTGGCACCACCGAAGGGCTGGTTACCCACCACTGCGCCTGTCGGTTTGTCGTTGATATAGAAGTTACCAGCGGCATGACGAAGGATATTCTCTGCTTCGAGGATAGCGTATCTGCATTTAGCAAAGATAGAACCTGTCAAAGCATAGGGAGAAGTCTCGTCGCACAGGTGCAAGGTTTCGATGTATTTCTCGTCGTCATATACATAAACGGTGATAACCGGTCCGAACATCTCTTCCTGAATAGCTTCATAGTGAGGATCGGTGGTAACGATGATGGTAGGATCGATGAAGTAACCCACTTTCTTGTCATATTTGCCACCCAACACGATTTTAGCCTTTCTGGACTTCTTGGCTCTGTCGATGTAACCGGCGATGTTGTCGAAAGATTTCTCATCGATAACAGCATTCACGAAGTTGGTGAAATCGAACACATCACCCACTTTCACGGTCTTCATCATGTCTTTCACGTGAGCCAAGGTATCATCCCACAAAGATTTCGGGATATATGCGCGGGAAGCGGCGGAGCACTTCTGTCCCTGGAACTCGAAAGCGCCACGAACGATAGCCACGGCCAGTTCGCGAGGATCGGCTGACTTGTGAGCGAAGATGAAGTCCTTGCCACCAGTTTCACCGACAATCTTCGGATAAGTTCTGTAGCTGTCGATATTCTTGCCGATTTCTTTCCAGAATGCTTTGAAAGTGCTGGTGCTACCAGTGAAATGGATACCTGCCAAATGCGGAGAAGCGAAAGCCACTTTGCTGATAACAGAACCACTACCAGGCAAGAAGTTGATAACGCCGTCGGGAAGTCCTGCTTCTTTGAAAATCTTCATCAGATAATAGTTAGACAAAATGGCTGTAGTAGCCGGTTTCCAGATGGTTACATTACCCATCAATACAGGAGAAATATTCAGGTTAAGGGCGATGGAAGTAAAGTTGAACGGAGTGATCGCGTACACAAAACCTTCCATAGCTCTGAACTCGTTGCGGTTCAGGGTAGTATTGTCGGAAATAGGCTGCTGGGTATAAATCTTGGAGGCGAAATAAGTGTTGAAGCGCAGGAAGTCGATGGTTTCGCATGCGCTGTCGATTTCGGCCTGCATGGGGTTTTTGCCCTGGCCCAGCATGGTAGCGGCGTTGATGAGATATCTGTATTTCTTAGCCAGGAGTTCGCCAATACGCATCATGATGGAAGCTCTCTCAATCCAAGGAGTTTCTTCCCACTGTTTCTTGGCGGCCAAGGCGGCTTCGATAGCCATTTTCACTTCCTTTTCACCCACTTTGTGGTATTTGGCCAGCACATGTTTGTGGTTGGTTGGCATCACCACGGTGCCCATGTTGCCGGTTTTCACTTCCTTACCACCGATGATAAGGGGAATTTCCACAACCTGGTTGAATTGTCTTTCCAATTCTTCCTTGAGCAGTTTACGTTCGGGTGAACCCGGAGCATAAGCGAAAACGGGTTCGTTTTTCGGTTCTCTGAAAATAAATGAAGCGTTATTCATAATTATTGGGTTTATAATAAGATGATTAGTACCTTGAATCAATAATGAGGGTGCAAACTTACATAATTTTTCTGAATTTTCATGTAAGTTCGCCAAAAAACTTCCTCATTTTTTTCAGTTTACCGCTTGATGAATTTCTTTGTGACAATACCTTGCTCACTACGCAAACGCACGAAATAGAGGCCAGAGACCATATTTTCCAGATTGATCTCAGTATGCTGGTCTTGCAACTGAAGCATTTGGATCCTCTGCCCCATAGTGTTGTATATCTCTGCGGTTTCGAAAATCATATTTCCCTTAATATAAATTACAATATGATTATCTGCCGGATTCGGCATCAGCAGAATATACTGTTCATCGTCCACATTGCAAATACCTACGGAGGTTGTAAACGACGTTTCGGCATAATTGCTTTCAGCCTCCCCGCATACCGCTTTGACACGTACTTGATAACTGCTGCCAGGAGTTAAATCCGCAAGCATAACCTGTGCCGTATTGACACTTTGCACATGCCAATCACTTTCGGTCTGAAGTTTATGTTCCACTACCCAACTTTCCTCATCGGCTCCTGCCGTCCAGCTCACTTCCGCGGTAGTGCCCGTAATATTCGTCACTTGCAAGCCTGTCGGAGCCACACAAATATCCGTATTATTCAATGTAACAAATGGCATTTCAGCACCATAAACAGTTGTATCGGCAGTGGACACAAAAGCCCGGTAAGTATAGGAAGTATTGTCGGCCAAACCTGACAAGATATAGATCATCTCAGCTGTTGTTCCAATAGCCAGTTCCTGTACGTATGCTCCATTGTTGGTCAGCTTCCACTCAAAGCCGCGCGAAGTAATGGTCTGATTGCCGAAATTGGTAATGGTACCATGCAAAATGGCACTGGTTGCTGTGATATTTGAAGCCGCATTGGTAACCACCACCGGTAATTCAACCACGGGTTCATCTCCTCCACCATCATATACTATCACATTGTCAACACCCACACCATAGCCCCAGTCCAAATGCGCATCGAAAAGCAATTGATAGGTAGCTGTCGGATTAGGCAATGCCATTGAATCCAGTTGCCAGGGATAGATAGAATTATCATAGGAAACAATCAAAACAGGTTCTGCCTCTGCTGAAGTTTTATAATATATTTTCAACACATCCTGATCTCCTTCATAATCCTGCTGAATGTGATAGAATTTGAGATATGGATTCTCCATGGATGACAAATCAAAGACTGGGGACGCCAATCGGTACGCATTTCCGTAATAGTAATAGTTTGCCATTGCAAAATGGCTTCCTTCAGCGGCACCAATTGGACTTTCATATTCGCCATACTCGTTATCAATCTGCCACTGCCATTCATCTCCCGCCAATACAGAAGACCTCCAGCAGCCCAAGTCAGTGTTGAACGTTTCCTGATATGGATAATCCGTGATAATATTACACAACGTTTTGAACGAACCTCTAATGTGGCTTGGAACCACATTGCCATTGTCACAAACCGATGCCACATACCATTCATAATTAGTGGCAGCGTCCAAGCCCGTCAAAGTATATACCCCATTGGTCAGGCTCACCTCGCTCACTTCTATATAATCGGTGGTTCCTGCTTCCCGATAATATACGATGTAGGAACTGGCCACATCAGACCAGGTCAAATCAGCGGACATTGAAGTGATATTGCTCTGATTCAGACTCGTAGGATACGGACAGTCAGGAATATAACCCAAGGTAATATCATCAATATATAAAAGCGCATACAGTTCTTCACCATAATTTCCAGTTCCACCTACTGAATTCAACCTCATCGCTATATACGAGCCATTGCCGGAATATTGTGACAATGGTACTTCATACTCTGCGTATGTCTGTGTCAATGTACTGACTGAACCCATAGGGACAAAAGACATGAGATTCGATGGATCGGTCATCACACCAACATCAATACTACCACTAAAATCGGAAATTTTAGCATAAAAACCTAATTGCAACTGACTGATTAACAATTCATCCGTATTAATTTCAGGCAATATCACAAAAAGGTCGTTGGCATTTCCTCCACTATACAAATATCTGATACCACTATGCGCACCATACGAGAAAACATCAACATAGGGATACTCCGCATCTGATCTATCCCAACATACTGGCAACGGACGAGAGCTTGTACCAGCTATATTGTTCGTTTCAAAATCACAGAAATAAGGCAATGAGGACACACCCAAGAGTTCACATTCTGTAATAAACGAGCAGGAAGTCCATACACTGGTGTCACCGTTGGCACAGATTGAGCGGGCATACATCTCATACATAGTGGCTGGTGCCAAATCATGAATTTCCAGTACAGTATCATTCATCACCGTAACAGGATCGCCATTACCATACTGCAACTGCCAACCCACGGCATTTTCATCAGCATAAGTAACAACAATTCTTGCACTTTGGCTTGTGATATTTTCTGCCCTTACCGCAACAGGCTGGGCACAATGGATAGCTTTGATTTCAATATTATCAATAGCCGCTGCCGGATTACTTCCTTCTGTATTATCATTGCTCCATAAAAAATAAAGACGTTTGATGGCACCTTCTTCCACATTACCCAATGAATATTCCGCATGAGTCCATGAACCCTGCATATTCAACAAATCAAGCTGAACAACATTTCCGGAAATAGTATTTGAGCCCGCCTGCACAGGGACAACATCTCCAACAAACAGCTTGAGGTAATCGTAGTTGGCTCCGTTCATAGACTCCCCTTGACATCTCCAGTCAAAAGAAAGAACCAATTCCGCCTGTTCACCGACTTGGAATTCACGATATGCCCATACGTGAGAACTTTCCGTTTGGATGTACATATTGCTTTGGCCTCCATCACCTGACACGAACATCACATTATTTTCCTCTTCAACAGCATTAATATACCATTTGTTCGGCTGTCCTCCATTCTGGAATACCCATGCATCTCGCTCAGTACCGTTTTCAAAGTCACAAGCATACGGTATTCTTGCCGGTTCATGGGCAAGGGTAGTAAACGAAATGGCATTTGACCATGAACTGTATTCGTTCTCGTCGCATTGCATTCTGATATAAGCTTCATATGTGGTATTCGGGGTCAATCCTGTAAGGACATAAGAAGTATCCTGAGCAACTACTATCGGTGTGGCCGTACCAGGCATGAAACCCTGTGGTCCATAGACCAGCTCATAACTTGCGTCTGGTGAAGAACCTGTCCAAGAAACAACTACAGAATCCATATAAAAAGATGACAGCGACAATATTGGAGCAACACAGGAAGCGCATGAAACATTGAGTACAAAACCAGAATAATTGTTTACATAATCCGAGTGGAAATAGATGGTCAACGGACCTGTTGAGGATATGACAGAAGATATGGTATAAGGAACATTTTCCTCTTGTTCAGAAGCAAACAACACCTGACCAGCACCGACTCCATCATAAATAATCAGGTAGTCATAATCAGAATATTCCGCAGTCAAGGTTCCGTTGATCTCCACATAGTGGCCAGGTTGATCGGGATAAACTACCAGATATGCATCACAACCGTCAGAATAATTGTCAAACAGTCCGCCATCATCATATATGACCACATCGCATGCATGTATGGTATCTGTTCCCGTAGTTTTCATTCTGACCGTACCAGGAATCACTGTAAGCGGACCCTGCCATCTACTATTACCTTCTTCTCCACAATTAGCGCGCACATAAATGTCATACGCCTCTCCTATTGTCAAATTATTCAAAACAAACACATTGGATTGGGTAACTTGAACTATTCCCGTCTCCTGCGGATTGAAACCATAATTACCGACAGCCACTGCCCACTCATTTTCATTTCCGGAAGGAGTCCATGTAATAGTCACTGCGGAAAGTGTATTGCCTACACATGTCAGATTTCTCGGTCTTTGGCAAGGCGGAATATAACTTACAACCACATCGTCAATATAAACTACTGCGGCTGAGTAATAGCCATAAGAGCTATAACTACCGCTTGCATTAATACGGAATGCAAGGAATGACCCTTCCTCCATATAATGGTCAAGCACAACCTCTTGCTCCGAATAAGCGGAAGTTAGATTCGTGATTGTGTCCACAGGGTTAAAAGTCGAAGCATCATTCGGATCAGTCATTACCCCTACCTCCAGCATGTACAGACAATCCTCATAACCGACAACTTTGGCAAAGAATGAAAGTTGCAAGCTATTGATTGTGATTTCCGCAGTGTTGATTTCAGGGAGCACGGCAATATAATTGATAGGATCATCGCCACTGCACAAACTGTTGTTTCCGCTGTATGCCTGCTGTGAAGTATACACAAATGGGTAATTGGCGGAACCTAATCTGTTCCAACAAACTGGAAGCGGGTAAACAGAAGAGCCACCATAATTGTTTGTTTCAAAGTCACAACTATAGGGTATTGAAGAAGCGCCAATAGTATGACATGCTGTCACAAAAGTACTAACCGGTGTCCATCGGCTGCTATCTCCATCACTACATATTGATCTGGCACGCACCTCATATACCTCAGCCGGAGTTAAACCAGTAAGAAGATATGATGTGTCTTCCGTGACTGTAATAAGCATATCGGGGCCACATTTCAGCTGCCATGCAACATGCTGCTCATCTGCGGCAGTAATGCTGATGTTCGCCGTAGTGGCGGTAACCTCATTGACAGTCAAGGCCACTGGTTGGGCACAATTGACCGTTCTGAGGGAAATATTGTCAATGGCTGCAGGGGGGTTAGCACCTTCAGTATCATCATTTCTCCATACGAAATAAAGACGCTGGGTGGTATTGGCATACTCGGCTCCCAATACAAATTCGGCAGTAGTCCACGACGGCTGATGGCATAAATTGGCAAGCAACACGGCTCCAGAGGGAGCGGATTCTGAACCGGCCTCTACACGCATAGGTGTGCCAATATATATGGAAAGATAGTCAAACAAATAGGAGTTGAAGCCTTCTCCATACCCAAGCCAATCGAAAGACAAGAGGAATTCAGCACCATCAGGGAACTGGAAATCCCGATAAGCCCATACGTTAGATGCAGCCCCATCTTGACGATAAGAGTTTGTCGCACCTGCATCCATAGAGATATACAATGCCGAATCACCGGCATTGGTGTTATTGACAGCATTCTGGATATACCATTTGTTGAACTGATTTCCATTCTCTATGGTCCATAAAGCATTGACGCTACCATTTTCAAAATCGCAATTATATGGCAAGATAGCCGGAGCAAAAGGAAGCGTTGAGACAGTAACCGCATTGGACCATGCACTGTGACTTGTTTCATCGCATTGTGTCCTGATATACACGTCGTATGAAGTATTGGGGGACAAACTGGAAATTGTATATGAAGACGCATCTACAACTGTGACAGTTTGTACGCTATCCGGGTTTACTCCCACCGGCCCATAAGCCAACTCGTATGAAATGGCAGATGCCACATGGTTCCAAGTCAAAGTAATACTACCCAAGCCCACTTGGGCAACAGTAAGCGCAGGTTTCACACATGTAATACAGGAGGTATTAATCACAAAACCATCGTCGCATACACTTCCGTCGGAATGGAAATAAATGGTTAACGGACCTGTAGTGGAAGTAGTGGATGGAATATTCACCACAGAACTTCCGTCTTGTGATGATCTATACAATACCCTGCCCGTTCCGACGCCATCATAAACCACCAGATAATCCCACATACTGCTTTCGGCCATCAAGGTACCGCTAATTTCCACATAACTTTGTTCTTCAGAAGGATAAATCACCAAATACGACTCACAATTCGGAGAATAATCACCTGTTGCGCCACCATCATCAAATATGGTAGCACCACAAGTATACAAAGTATCCGTTCCGAAAGTGCGCATTTTGTAACTTCCGGGAACCAATGCGAGTATGCTCTGCCATCCGCTAAACCCGTTTTCTCCACCGCAAATAGCGCGTACATAAAAATCATAAGCTGTAGTATTCGACAAATTCCCAATAGTAGCCACATTGTTATTCAATTGCATAACCATGGTAGCATTATCCGGATTAAACCCAGCCTCGCCATACGCAAGTTCCCATTGATTTTCGTTACGACCAGGATTCCATGTCAATGTAACCTCAGTGGAACTGGTGCTGACACATTTGAAATTCGTGGGTTTCGGACATGGAGGTGCCACTTCCAATACCACATCGTCAATGACCACATAATCATTACTTGCATTCATTCTGAAGGCAATATTTCTGCCATCGCCATAGTACGTGTCAAACAGCACCTCAAACTGCTGATAATTCGAGGTCAAATTGAACGAT
The DNA here is from genome assembly GCA_905233625.1 of uncultured Bacteroidales bacterium. Taxonomy (GTDB): domain Bacteria; phylum Bacteroidota; class Bacteroidia; order Bacteroidales; family WCHB1-69; genus RUG11690. The sequence goes on from CAJOFJ010000027.1 coordinate 13,294, forward strand.
GCTATACTCTCAAAAGTCGAAACATCTATCGGATTAGCAAGCACACCGACCTCCACCATCGCACTTCGGCCATAATTGGATTTCGCATAAAAACTCAGCATAAGGCTTCCCAAAGAAAGACTGGAATTGTCTATTGTTGGCATGGATACCACAAAATTGACAGGGCGAACGCTGTACAGGCTATGTACGCCACTATGAGCCATTGAACTTACATTGGAAACATATAAGGCAGGAGCCGCCGCATTCAAACTGCTCCAACAAGCCGGCAATGGATAAATCGGGGTACCCGAAGTATTGTCATTTTCAAAATCACAACTATAGGGTAAGGTATCAAGTGCAATACAATCCGATACGAACGATAGGATAGAAGAAGCCATTTCTGTACCGTCAAGACAAACAGAAGACACATAAACGCTGTAACTCGTGTTGGGGGTAAGATTATGCAGTGTGTATACCATATCACTCACCGGACTGTCGTCCGTTACCACATAAGCTCCCGTTCCAGCCTCCTGGTAATAGATTTTGCTTTCTTCCATCGTAGTGGTCCAATGAAGAATCGCGCTATTTGATGTAATATTCGACAGGTAAAGATTCGTAGGTCTGTCGCAGGGCGGAATTTCCTCCAACACAATATCATCGAGATACAAACTACCATTAGGTGCATTCAATTTAAAAACAATATACTCAGCATCAGACGAAATATTGGCAAAATTCACCTCATATTCCATGTAGTTTGCCGTCAAATTTGAGAACACCTGCACCGTGGTATAAGTTGAAATATCTAAAGGATCTGTCATCAATCCCACTTCGATGGCAGATTCTATCCCCGTAATTTCTTTAGCAAAAAATCTGATTTGAAGAGTATGTAAAGGCAATGTTTGAACATCCAGCTGAGGAAGAATGGCCAACACATTGGCTCCCAAACCACCTCTGAACAGACATTTTTCTCCACCATGAGCCACATAAGGATCATTAACCACATAAGGATATGTTTGACTTCCTTGACGCTCCCAACAAACCGGCAGTGGATATGCAGTTGTTCCCCCTTCGTTATTTCCTTCGAAATCCCATAGTCTCGGAACTGTGGATATGGCCGCACATGTTGTACTGAAAGAAGCAACAGCACTGGGCATCAGACTTTGGTCATCGCAAATCGCCTCCACATACCAGTCATACGATGTGGCCGGTATCAAATTTGACAATACGTAAACACTGTCTTCATTCAAACTGACATTCTGGATTACAGTATATTCCTCAGAAACAGAGATTTTGTAATACAAGTTAACCGTATCCGATTCGGCCGTCCAGGTGAGTTCCGCATTATCAGCGGCAGATATGGCACTCAAGTCAGTGGGTATGGCACACGGCAAAATGTCATCTACTGTCACATCATCCAAACACAAATACCAACCGTCATTAGGAGTATTTCTTCTGACAAAAGCTATATGGCGATTGCCATTATATCCTTCCAAAGACACTTCAAACAACTGGAATGCACCAATCGGCACCTCAGACTGAAACAGCTGTGTGAATCCCGGCATGGCATCCATATTATTTGCCGGCACTTGCAAAGTAGCATTTTCTTCTGAAATCCAGACGGAAATCTCATCCACTTTTGAAGTATTACTTACATTATTTTGCACATAAAAAGAAACCTTTTGATTACCTGACAAGCTCAGCATCGGTGAAATCAACCAGTCGTTATGTCCTGCCAAAGCATATTCGGTATAACACACCGCTGAATGTTGCCCGGAATGAACTTGCGTTGCACTTTGATTGATTTTCCAAAAATAAGATCCATCACCACTACTATGCGCGGTGGTTCCTCCATTATAGATTCTCCAACACTGAGGAGACATATTCTGCTGACCAAACACATGGCAAAGCTCCCAGTCCTCCTCAAATCCTTCCGTCCATGGAAATTCACTGATTACAGCACCACATTCTGTGTGAAAAGAAATTGAAGCCGCACCACTCACCTCAGTACCGCAATAGTTTCTTACGTATGAAGTATATAATGTATTGGAAACAAGATTGTTAAAGGTATATAAAGTATCTGAAACCAGAATCCATTCCACATTTGCCAAATCGGTACCTGACGGAACACAGCACACTTGATACTGCATATTTTCTGAGCGAGGATGCCAAGAGAGTGTTGCTGTGGTAGCATCCACATGCTCCACATGAAAATCTGTTGGTGTAATACATGAGGATCCTCCCGTATAGGTGAAGGTTGTTTTAGGAAGAAAAGACTGTGAGTTCGGACCAAAAACATTTCCCCAAAAACTGAATGAATTCAAAGAGCTGGAAGAGCTGATAACACCCAAAAAACTAGCCATTGATCCGTCTCCACCCTCCGTATTCTGCACATCAAGCAAAAGACTGCCTCCAGTATAGTTAAAAGGAGTTGTGAAATTAATGGTCAATTGTCTTGAAACCGCGTCAATACTCAATATCCCGGAATACACTTCTACGGTGTTATCCACCGGAAGAAAGGCGGTATTTGGAAAAGAGTTGGCATCCACTGAACCCAGACGAACTGAAAAGATGCAATTCCATGAATTCGCTGGTATGCTATTCAGATAAAATGTCATAGATGATATGGTACTTCCCACTATATCCGATAGCATAGTACCTGGATAAATCACCTGCTGATGTTGTATTCCATCAGCATATTGACCAGCAATCGGAATATAATTGTTAGTATTACTTCCATCCGCAACGGTTGCGGACATCTGAGCGTAACCATCCGTCATAGTACTGATGATTGCCACTAAAAGAATCCAGAGAATTGCCAAGTATCTTTTCATCGTTGTATGTTTTTGAGTACTGTTATTAACTTTTCCTATTTTTACAAGTTTAATCTTTTTCTTTGATACATCGCACACTATAACCAACACCTGAGTATTGGTGGGTTTCAATCAGAATTTCACATTCCAGGAATATCTGGAAAGCCACAATATTCACACTGGATCCCACTTTCTTTGTGGACCAGAAGAATGTCTCTCCTCGCAGTCCTTCGAATCGATGCATAGCACCATTATAGAATCCTGCAGGCAAAGCGGAGAAACCGGTAGTATTGGTTCCGGCACCTGTAATCCAATACAAAGGAGATTTCAATGCAGAGGTGCCGTATACATTCAAAGCATCATATTTTTCGGGAGTAGGCAAATACCAACCAGCCGGACAGATACCTTGAATATGTCCGTAGCCATTGTCGGCACTGTCTCGTATTGCCGCCTCATAGCAATACAGTCGTCCATAAGTGTTAACATTGGCTGTAACATTAGGATACATATCGCTATAGTATTCATACACACATGGAATATCGTCACTATCACTGTATTTCTTTGATTCCAGATTCCGCTGTGTCCAACAGTCACAATCAATTCGGACACTATGATAAACATTGCCTTCGTAGTCAATGGCATCAGGACACTTCGGAAAGACAATAAATACATGTTGTATGCAAGAATCCTTATACCCACAGGTATTATCCGTCATCACCCAGGTCACCACATTATCACCCTCGAAATACAGACTGTCGGATGGAATATCATTGGTGATAGTAAACGGCCAGCTCAATGAATGTATTGCTGTCGGTGTTCCCAAAGCTTCAGGATAAAGCTTCATCACGCAATCACCGTATGCCAGCGTGTCGTACACATCGGGCGGACAGGTTATGCTTAGCACTGGTATCAATGCTGGAGCAATCACCGCGGATGCCGTAGCGGAACACCCGTTCGCATCAATAGCCAGCACAACATAAGAACCATCTTCAAGCCCTGTAAAAGTAGTGGAAGTTTGGAAGTTCAAACCTCCGTCAATGCTATATTGAATAGGATACCTACCCGTTGCGGAAACAGTAATTGTACCATCCTTGCCACAAACTTCATCCGTTACACCATCAACATTAACCGTAGCTTGATTAATCAGCAAGAATAAAGTAACTGTGGAATCGCAGCCATGGACAGATGTTCGATGGAACACATAATTTCCTGTCATCGAACCCACTTGGAAGGTAGTATCACGCCAAGTATAGGGTAATTCTTCACGACAAATTGTATCTCTTACTTTAAGATCATAACTTGAATGAATGGTCAGATGCAATGTCACTACCGAATCGCAACCTTCCGCATTGGTCAAGGTATAGGTTGGCGTGTTCGTGCTCGAAGTATAGATATTTCCATCTATCCATTTATAGGAGTCACAGGCTTCCTGCACATCCGTTCCTGTATTGCTATGCGTTATTGTCAAATGAAGGGTATCGACCTGCAAACAGCCATTGGCATCCAAATGAGGATAAGTATATTTTCCTGATGTTGAATAATTTATACCATGCCACATATAACTGTCACAAGAAGTTTTGGTAATAGATTGATGCACTGGATTATTGATAATCAAATGGAGGGTTACAATACTATCCAACCCATGAATATTCTTGAATTTTTGCTGGTAATCTCCACTATGCGTATAGATTGAGTCATTCCATTTGTATGAAATACATTCAACAATAGAGAATTCGTTTACTTTCAGCGTATCAATAATCAGGTGCAAAGTATCAACCTGCGTACAACCATGGGCATCATTGTGCGAATACGTATAAGTTCCCGTTGACGTATAAGTGACTTCATGCCAAGTATAGCTATCGTATGCGGCAAGAGACGTTGACGTATGAACTGGATGATTAATAGTCAATTTCAACGTTACCACCGAGTCACAACCGTACTTATTACCCCCTACGATTGTATAAGTAGGATTCACAGAAGGAGTTACGGTGTAAGTGGAGTCATGCCAAGTAAAAGACTCACAGGCCTCCGCAATCGTATCACCATATGCTTTAGGATTGGCAATAAGCGTCATGGTCACCACAGAATCGCAGCCATGAACTGTTGACAAAGTAGTCGTTTTCACACCTGGTGCGTTAAACGTTACCCCATTCCATATAATAGGTAATTCACTCTGACATACTGCTTTAGAATCCGATACATGGTATACTGGGTTGACATTAACCTTTGGATACACACTGTCTTTCGCGCTACAGGTTAATCCTCCAGCGGTTAATTTTGCGGTAGCGACAAGTTTATATATGGTAGTTGTAGTCGGGAATGCTATTACTGAAACTCCTTCGGGAGAGGATAAAGTAGCATCAGGACTCCATTGATAAGTAACAAGTCCTGTCAAACTTTCCAATGAAGCAGTTAGAGTGGTATTATTACCTTCACAAATTGTAGCTTCTGGTATATTGTTCAATTTCACATATGGAGTATTGATAAGCAAGTGTAACGTTACTGTAGAGTCGCATCCTTTGACAGAGTTGCGATGAAAAACATAATCACCGGAAACAGCACCTATTTGGAATACAGTATCGCGCCAGGTGTAAGGTAAGTCTGCTTTACAAATGGTTTGATTTTCCTCCAAATTATATTTCGGATTCACCGTCAGGAACAAGGTTACAGTGCTATCGCAGCCATGAATAGTATGACGATGGAAAACATGTTTACCAGAATACGTACCCACCTGGAAAGTCGTATCACGCCAAGTATAAGGCAGGTCGTTTTGACAAATTACCTCCGTCTCTGTTTGCTTGTAACTCGGATGAACCGTCAAATGCAACGTCACTATGGAGTCGCAGCCCTTGATGCTGTGGCGGTGGAAGACATAGTTGCCCGTTAGTGTCCCTGCTTTGAACACCGTGTCGCGCCATGCGTAAGGTAGCTCGTTCTGGCAGATTGTCTGGCTCGCCTCAAGGTTGTAGCTCGGGTTCACCGTCAGGTGCAGCGTCACCGTGCTGTCGCAGCCCTTGATGCTGTGGCGGTGGAACACGTAGTTGCCTGTCACTGTTCCCGCCTGGAACGTCGTGTCGCGCCATGCGTACGGCAGATCGTTCTGGCAGATCGTCTGGCTCGCCTCCTGGTTGTAGCTCGGGTTCACCGTCAGGTGCAGCGTCACCGTGCTGTCGCAGCCCTTTACACTGTGGCGGTGGAAGACATAGTTGCCTGTCACTGTTCCCGCCTGGAACGTCGTGTCGCGCCATGTGTACGGAAGCTCGTTCTGGCAAATCGTCTGGCTCGCCTCCAGGTTATAGCTCGGGTTCACC
>CAJOFJ010000028.1 GCA_905233625.1 uncultured Bacteroidales bacterium
ACCACCGTATTTATCACTGTTACAAATTAATACAATAAAATCATACGGAGCGTCATCAGCAACAGCATGCATTTTCCACACTTGCAGACACATCAGGTAACGGTCCAAATCAATCACATTGTAACTGCAATTCAACAACGTATTCTTGTAAATTTTCTGATTCGGATTAGTGATGCCCGATTCTCTGGAATATGCTTCTATCGCTCTTATATTCACATGATCAGCCATCTCTTTATAAGGCGAACAATTCATAATATAAGAAGTGAATTTCTTGAAATCCTCTTGCATCTTCTTTTTATCACTTTTGGTATACCCATCAGGGATGATAAGAATATCGAGCGCATCATTCACTTTCGCCCCAATATGCAAATTTTTCACCTTATATTCTTTCCTCATCGGCTCGAAAGCAGTACTCTGGGGATCGAAAACACCTTGGAACAACTCTGTGGGAACATTATGGCGATCGTAGCTGGTAAATTTGTATTTCACCATCTGTTTCGGCAGCGGAAAACGCACACATTCCTCAAAAGTACCCACTTCCTTCTCCCCTCTTTCGGTGGTACGGTATTCATTGAACAGGCAATCGTAGCTACGGCTGTATATCAATTGTCCCGACAAGGCATCAAAGACCTCAAACTGCAGGCCACCCAAGCGTTTGGGCTCAACCAAATGGGAAACGGTGCCTTCCCAAATGCCTCCCACACGGTAATTTACCACCTCAATCTTTTCCGTCTGGCTGTTACCGATGTGTTTATACTCGATACGAACCGTTTTGTTCTCAAAAAATTGCTCGAAATTTTGTGCATAGATAACTGATATTGAACATATTATCAGCAATAATAACAAAAACTTTTTCATTTTATTGATATTAAATCCCTTACGGGATAGATATGTATTATAATTTCGTATTCTAATGATATTGAATCCCTATCGGGATAAAAATGTGTGCCAGATAAGTATTTATTTCTGAATTAAATAAAGGATATTTCCGTCTTTGTAATACAAATCATTCCGGTAATGAATATGGCCGTTATCGCCCACAAAGCAGGTATAATACTCAAAATACACCGGCATGGTATGTTCCAATTAAAGGCGTGTGGGGCGAATCTTACGATAGTATTTCTTTAACTCATCCGACAGCTTCTCATAATATTCCTCTTCCTTTTTTTCCCTTTCTTCCAGATACTTCTCCCCGTCTTCCGTTGTCGGCTCATTACCCACAATGATGCTCAGTTCCTCTAATCTTTTTTCATCATATCCATTCAGCTCATAAATGACAGCGGCCAACTCAAAAGGATTCTGCACACGCACACAACCATGGCTCAGCGCCCTCACACGGCGTTTGAAAGCTCCCTTGTTGTTGGTGTCATGCAAATAAACCGACTCCGGATTAGGAAAATCGAACTTAATCAGTCCCAAAGCATTATGGCGACCTGAGGATTGGAACAAACGATAGGGCAAATTATTGCGACGCAATTTTTTCCAATCAATTGTATCGGCCTGCGCATATTTTCCCGTTTTTCGGTTGACAATATACAAATCCTCTTTTTTGATGACGGCCGTGTTGTTTTTCACCAACTTGGGATAATACTCGTCCTTGGTAATCGTATAGGGGATATTCCATTCAGGATTCAGCACAATGGCATCAATCTCACTATAAAGCAACGGCGTTTCGGCCTTGAAAGGCAACACCAGCTCCCCTCTATTCCGGTCCTTCACCCCTGCAGGATTCTGGGTTCTACCGCAACAAACATTGGTTTTATATACTCTTTCTCCCTGATAATAAGCGCATAAAGTAAAATCAGGAAGATTTACCGCCACAAAATGGTCACCCTTGGCCGGCAGCACCTTCCAACGCAAACGCTCCATATTCGCTGTCAGTCTGTCCAGATAATAACTGATGGGACGATTCAGCTTTTCCATGGTCTCCACATCCAGTTTGTCGCTTTCCGGAATCGCATTGTTCACACGGAACAAATTGACGGCCGCAAGCACCACATCATTCAGTGTATCTGTTTCTTGCACATCTTGAGGAAGTTCTCCTGTCAAGTGCAGACGCTGGCATACCAGTCGAACAGCAGGATCCCGGTGGCCTTTGGCAATCTCCTTTTCGGGAATTTTGGTCAACACCGAATCTTTCAAGGGATAAAGGCGGACCAACTCTTTCTGCAAGCGAATGTAATTCGTATCGTGTGGAGCCATATTCTCCAAAGTGGCAGTCAGATTGCCAAACTGCTGCAAGGATTCAATAACAAACAAAGAGTCAGCCTTTTGCGTTTTATTCAACCATTTTTCCCCATTCACACGTCTGGGGTCTGTCGCCCCGAATTTCATGGCAGTGGCATAGCGCAGAAAAGACTCTGTCAGATTCATTTCCAATTTAAACAAAGTCTCATACAAGGCCTCCGCCTCATTGTCAACCGCATTGTCCTTCAACAGACGGATACAGGAATCCGCATCCGCAAAACCAAAAGAGGAGGCAGGCAATCCATGGATATAAGAATCTGATATAAAACGAGATAAAGTATCCACCTTATGCTCCTGCAAACCATTCAAGGTCCACAAAGGAGCTCCGTTATGCAGTTCATAAAACTGCTTTACCCAAGCCCCGTATGGCATAAAATCGGGAGACATCTCCAGGAGCTCCCGATTAAAATATTCCTGATAATCCTTCATTTGGAATGAAGAATACACATCGAACCAATGGGGTATCGGCTCGGCCTCTTTGGTGTTGGCGTTACAAGACGCCAGTAGCAGGAAAGAAAATGCTATAAGCAACTTTCCCGCAAATTGCATTTTGCTCATTTATCAATGGTTAGCTTTGAATGCTTTCAAACGTTCCTCCAGCGCCGGGAACTGGTTTCTGTTGACCAGAGAGACGCAAGCACGGAGGCCCTCGGTACGCTCGCTACCCGTGATACCCAATGAGATAGCGCTGATACCGTAGTACAGGAATTCCTTCAACAATTCTTCACCACTCAAACCCGGATAAGCCAAAGTGAAGTAGAAACCATCGGCCAACAGTTTGTCACCATCTTTATCATACACGATAACGAAACCATTGTCGGTGAACAATTTCTTCATGATGGCCGCTTTCTCGGCATATTCTCTCACATCATCCAGATAATTGTAAGTACCGTCGTTGCATGCTTTCAGGATGGCAGCCAATGCATACTGTGCCGAATGGGCAGTACCTGAGCTGATGGCGTAAACCGTACCATAAATAATGGCTCTGCCCAGTTTCGGGGTACCAAAATAAGGAACCAAGTCAGCAAACTCGCTATTATACAGCTTCTTCGACAGTACCATCAAGCCAATACGCTCACCGGCGTAGCTGAATGCCTTGGAACCGGAAATCAGCAGGGCATAATTTTCGGTATATTTACCCACAGAAGGCTGGAAAACACCCGGTTTGGAAATGTCGCGACGGAAATCCATGCCGAAATAGGCCAGATCCTCGAACACAAACACATCGTACTTGTTGGCCAGGTCGCCGATAATTTGCAATTCCTCTTCGGTGAAGCAAATCCATGACGGATTGTTCGGGTTGGAGTACATAATAGTATGAACATGACCTTTGGACAGGTAGCTTTCGAGTTTGTCTCTCAGCTTGGCACCACGATAGTTGTACACATCAAAAGTCTCGTATTTGAGGCCCATCACACGGTGCTGTTGTTTCTGAACCGGGAAGCCCGGGTCGATAAACAACGTGGTATCGCGTTCCTTGCGGGCACGCACAAAGGTCATAAAGCCGGCCATACCGCCCATCATGGAGCCCACGGTGGGAATACAACCTGCAGGGTCAACATCGAGATCGATGAAAGTCTTGACGAAACGGGCAGCTTCCGCCTTGAGTTCAGGAGTACCGTCAATATCAGGGTAAATGGCGGCCACACCATTCTGAAGTGCCTTGATCTGAGCATCCACGCCGATCTTGCAAGCAGGGAGTCCGGGAATACCCATTTCCATTCTCACGAACTTCTCGCCACTGGCGTTTTCAATGTCGTTAATCAAACGTTTCACTTCACGGATAGAGGCTCTGCCCACTTCCTTGATACCGCTTTCGGCTACGATTTTGTCAACAATTTCTGCTGGAATAGGAGTTTTTTTCATCATCTATATGTCTAATTTATTGTTTATTAAATTTCTTTCATTGATTCAAAAGTGAAGCAAAATTACATCTTTTTTTTGGATTTTCATACGCATAACTGAAAAAAAGCGCCACTTCCTCTGTTTTTCTTTATTTTCTGCTGAAAACACTGATTATCAAACTCATCAACCAAAACCATTGTTGTTAATAACTTTTTTAATTTATATCTATAAAATAAGAAAATAATGTTTTATATTTGCGTTATGTAATGCGATGGCAACCGGACTCCCTTCTTTTCGTCATTACAGTATCCCACCCGACACATATTTGGCAATTACTCACACTCTTCCGGTTGCCATTTTAAATAGAAGCATCGAAAATTATGGAAAAAGAAATATTTTACCGATTGGCGTTGATACACTTCCCAAACTACGGGAACGCCGCCGTCAAGAAACTGATACGGCTCTGCGGCAGTGCGACGGTGTTGTTTGAGAACTCGCAGTCGGCGGCGACCAAGCTATACCGCTACCGTTCGAACCTGCAACTGCCCAAGCTCAACGACTCCATCCGGCAGTTTGTTGAGAACGAACTAACGCAAGCGAGAAAGCACAACATCAAACTATGTTTTTTTGACGACGAGCACTATCCTGACCGACTGAAAAGCTGCAGTGACGCACCCTACTTTTTTTACTATAAAGGCGCTGAATGCTTCAACAACAAAAAAAACATCGCCATTGTAGGCACACGCAACGCCAGCAATTACGGCAAGGATGTGGTAAAAAAAATTGTGGAAGACCTGGCACCGCACAACGTATGCATTGTCAGCGGTTTGGCACGGGGTATTGACACCTGCGCGCACGAGGAGGCTTTACAGAAAAACCTCTGTACCATCGCTGTATTAGGTTGCGGACTGAGCATGGTTTATCCCAATGAAAACAGGAAACTGGCCCAGCAGATTCTCGAAAACGGAGGTGCCATTATCTCGGAATATCCATTTGACGCCATGCCCGACCGCATGAACTTTCCCAAGCGGAACCGTGTGATTGCGGGACTGTCCGATGCCGTTGTAGTGGCCGAATCGCAGGAAAAAGGAGGCAGTATCATCACTGCTGACATTGCCCACTCGTACAATCGCGATGTGTTTGCCATACCTGGATCCATCTTCCAGAAGTCACAACATGGCTGCCATGAGCTCATCCGCAACAATCTGGCCGCCCTGGTCAGCTCGGGGAAAGACATCGCCAACATGATGGGTTGGGAACAGGCGCAGACACAACACAAGCAGCCTACCCTCTTCAGCAAGCTCAACGAGGAAGAAGATGCCATTCTGCAGGTGATCAGGAAAAAACAAGAAGCTACTATTGACCAGATTTCCACCGAAATCAGCACAATGAGTTATCCCCGGCTTGCCTCGCTACTGCTTAGTCTGGAGCTGAAAGGCATCATCGAATGCAAGCCCGGGAAAGTTTACACAACAATATACTGACATAATATACTGATTACAGAAAATATTTTAAACGTACTACGAAAAAAATCGTACCTTTGCATTTTGAATTTAAAGAAATTTATGACAGATATTTTCGACGATATAAGGCCATATTCTGAAGAGGAAGCTCCTGAAAAGATTGCTCAGATTATTGCTAACGAAACGTTTATCAATACTTTAAAGCAATATCTTCCGGATTATTCCCCTGAACAACTTAAGGAAGACGCCCGGCATTTTAACACAATTTATGATTTTCAGTACGCCACTTCCCGACGTTATATTGAGAAATTCATCCAATTATCTACCGCCGGGGTTACTTTTAAAGGCTTGGAAAACATCTCCCCTGATAAAAATTATGTCTTTATCGGAAATCACAGGGACATCACTTTTGATGCCGCCATGCTGGAAGAATATCTGTTTCAGAACCATTACAACACCACCAAGATTGCTATCGGTGACAACCTGGTATCAAGCAGATTGTTAGCGGAAGTGGGCATGCTGAACAAGATGTTCATCGTGAAACGCTCTGTCTCCATGCGCGAGAAAATCACCAATTACCAGCATCTTGCGGCCTATATACATCATGTGCTTTTCAACGAACACGAATCCGTTTGGATTGCCCAGCGCGACGGACGCACCAAAGACGGTTTGGATATTACCAAACAGGGTTTGGTGAAAATGTTGGCCATGAGCGATGAGCTGCATCCCATGGAAATGCTGAAAAAAATCAACCTTACGCCTTTGACCATTTCCTACGAATTTGAACCTTGTGACAAACTGAAAGCCAGAGAATTAGCTCTTTCAGAAGCCGGCCCATACCATAAAAAACAAGGGGAGGATTTCGACAGCATCATCCAAGGCATTATCGGATTCAAAGGAAAAGCACAGCTTACTATAGGAAAGCCTATTATCAAAGAAATAGACAGCATTTCGGACGAACTGAACCAGAATGACAAGATGTATGAAGTATGCAAGATGGTGGACCAGCAAATTTACCAGAACTACAAGCTGTTCCACAACAACTTCATTGCTTTCGACCTAATTGACCGGAACAATACTTTTGCTGACCACTACACTGAGGAAGAAAAAGAGAAATTCATGGCTTATCTCGACAAGCAGGCGGTCACGGAAGATGTTCCCAAAGAAAAAATGATGCACTACCTGCTACGCATCTATGCCAACCCAGTAACCACAAGTTTGAACATTAAATATAACGAACAATAATGGACGCTAACCAACCTCCGGCGCGATTGCGGATATTGCTTATCCGCTTCAGTTCAACGAGTGACATCCTGCTGACCACTCCTGTAGGAGCTGAAATTCATTTTTTTGTCAACAGAAAGAATCAGGAACTTTTAAAGGCCAATCCGCACCTTTCCAAAATCCATGTGTTTCAAGGCAATACCGACGATATTGTGAAGGAATTGAAAGCGGAGAATTTCGATTATATCGTTGACCTGCAGCATAATCGCCGTTCCAAGCGGATTTGCCAGCAACTGAATATTCCTTGCTCATTTTTGAAAACACACACTTTCAAAAGGTGGTTTTTTGTACGCATAAAAATCAACACTCTGCCCCACCGGCATTTGGTGGAACGCTATTTTGAGACTGTAGAGTCTCTGCACGTGAAAAACGATTATCAAGGATTGGAATATTATATTCCTGAAAATGAGCAGTTTGACACCTATGACCTCCCCATCTTTTTTGAAGATGGTTATGTGGCGGTTAATCTGGATGCCGAACGCAACACGCAACGCATCCCCACTACCAAAATCGTGGAAGTGGCCAGTATTTTGCACAAACCAGTATTATTACTGGGCGGCAAAGAAGTCAAGGACATCGGCCAGGAAATTGTATCGCAACTGGGCGACCGCGCTTTCAATGCCTGCGGTGAGTTCAGTTTCAACCAACAAGCCTCGCTGATACAACAGAGTGCCTGTGTGCTCACCGGCGATTCCGCTTTCATGCACATCGCCACCGCTTTAGGCAAGCCGGTTTGTTCGGTTTGGGGCAGCACAGTGCCCGAATTCGGGAAATATCCCTATATGCCCGAACAACGCCAAATGTTCAGAATGTTTGAAATGTGCAGTCTCAAATGCCGTCCCTGTGGACAAAGAGGTTACAAGAAATGCCCTCGCCGGCATTTCCGCTGCATGACTAAAATATCCGCTACCGAAATCGCCGACTGGATTAATCAATTTTAACTATGAAAAAGTTTTTCATACTGCTAATATGCGGTCTAATATCCATGTTTACATACGCCCAGCAAGGCAACCGGCTGGTGGACAGTGTCGGTAATCTGGTCTATCAATACAACCGCTCAGCCTCCTACTTTTCCCCTGGACAATGCAAAGTGACCATCGCCATTGTCAATGGAAATAAACAATTAGGAATTTCGTATCGCCAAGAAGTCTTCAGAAGCAAGGTAACTTGGCAGGAAATTGAGCATGGCGACACTTCAAAACTACCTAATATAGAAATAATTACAGCTAATTTAGCCCCCAATGAAAGCGTAGCCTGGACTTTCATTTATCAAAACAACAGTATGAAAAAAGACCGCAGCATTGACCTGGAAAAGGCATGCTTCATGTTGCTCAACGAAGAGTATGAAGTGAAGAAACAGGTGCTGCCGGAGACGGTGGTAAAAGCACAATAACGATTATACGTCAAGACTTGGAGACATGCACTTCGTGCATTCTACCTGTTTGTTCTGGCTGTTTCGGCTTCAAGCTTGTCAATTTCTTTCTGCAGTTTACAGGGCAGGTTCTCCACACAGTTATGGCATTTCATCTCCAAAGTGTACATACGTCCAATGCAATAGTTGGAGTGCTTGCACTCGCTCTTGGTAATGGCTCCCTCTTTGATCTTATTCATGAAATCCGTATCGTTAACCAAAGTACGGGCCATCTGGAAGGCGATAAAACCTTCATTCAGCACCTCATCCATATTTTCTTTCGAGCAAACACCGCCCACATAAATCAACGGCATTTTCACTGCTTTTCTAAAACGTTCAAATCCTTATAAGGAACAGTCGGAACCATCAGTCGGCCCACAAATTTAAGGCCTAACTTCAGCCACCAATAACGCCAAGGATTCATGTAATAAGCCATCGTTTTCAGTGGCATGGCACCGGCCATCACCACCATCGGGGCCTTGCTCACGAAACCGGCAGTCAGCACCAAAGCATGAACGCCCAAACGCTCCAATTCCTGCACCACCTTAATGCATTCCTCTTCCTGCATACCCGACTTGAAACCATCGTACATATTCACTTTCACCACCACAGCCATATCGTCCTTGGCTTCCTTCATCACCTCTTTCATCACCAGCTGCATAAAACGCATGCGATTTTCCAGAGAGCCACCGAATTTGTCACGACGATGGTTGGTATAGGGTGACAGAAACTGACTAATCAGATAGCCATGACCCGCGTGAACCTCAACACAGTCAAAACCCGCTTCACGGGCCAGATTGACGGCTTTACCGAAATCTTTCACCAGGTCATAAATCTCCTGTTCTTTCAGTTTGCGGACAAAGGTAGGAGAATATAAATTGAAACCTGTGGAAGCGCCCACGGGCATACATTTGCAGGTATAAAAATGCGTCATATTGCCACAGTGACCAATCTGGATGGAAGCCTTGGCACCTTCGGCATGAATGGCATCGGTCAGTTTTTTCAAATCCGGAATAATCTCCTCCCGCATGTACAGCTGTCCATCGAAAGAAACACCACTGCGATTGACAGCCGCGTATGCGATTGTGGTCATACCTATACCACCTTTAGCAACTGCGGTATGGTAGTCGAACAACTCCTGGGTAGGCTTGTTGCCGTGGCACATATTTTCAAATGCGGCAGAACGTATCGATCTGTTTCTTAATGTCATAGGGCCAATCTGACACGGGGTAAAGATTTGGGATTCCATAGTATTGTTTTTTCAATTTTAAAAAAACAAAAATACAGAAAATATTCGAATTAGTGTTTGTCTATTAAAGAAAAAATTTTCGCAAAAATCATCATCGTTTCATTTTTTTGTATTACTTTTGCACTACAATTAATCGCAAAAATAAGTTAATATGGAAACTACTATTCGTAGAAGACAAACTTCTTTCAGACTAAGAATAGACCTGTTAAACGCCCTCAAAGCCAAAGCGGAAAAAGAAAACAGAACTTTGAATAACTATGTGGAGAGTGTTCTTCTTGACATGGTGTATGACGAACCCAACGAGGTGACCAAAGCCGCTATTGAAGAGGCAATGAATCGAAAAGAATATCCGACAGAAGAATTATATGATAATGTTGAAGATCTATTCAAAGCCCTTGACAAAGAATGAAAAAGATATTCCCATCTAGTCAATATAAGAAGGATTATAAGCGTTATCGTCATCAGCCAAATAAACTGGCGGCACTCGGATTGGTCATTGATATTCTAGCAAATGATCAACCCATTCCACCTGAATATAATCCGCACACACTTCATGGCAGATATGATGGATGCATGGAATGTCACATACAAGGAGATTTTCTGCTAATCTGGTTTGATCCCTCCAGCGATATTATCGAATTGGTGAGACTTGGATCACATGCTGAATTATTTAAATAAAACTCATTAATAAAAATGTCAAACCATAATTTAGGACAGGAGCAGCAACTTGCGCAGAAACAGATTGCCTCGCAGCAGACCGTACAGCTGATGAAGATGATCGAGCTTTCCAACATGGGACTGGAGGAGGAGATACGCAAAGCCGTGGATGACAATCCCGCCCTGGAAATAGACCATGACGACAACAACATTGACGAGCTGTACAATCCCGAGGAAAACGAAAATATCGAGGAAAACGACGATTTGGCCCGGGAGGTGGACAACACCCACGATGAAGACCCTTTTGACAGCGATTTCTTTTCAGAAGAAGAAAAAGAAGAGAATGATATTCCCGACTACCGCCTCTATGCCAACAACCGCAGTGCCGACGACGAAACCCGTGAGCGGACCATTGTTTTTGACCACTCTTTGCAGGAACAACTTCTCCGACAGTTGGGCGAGATGAATATGACCGATCGGGAATATGAAATCTGTGAATATGTCGTCGGGAACCTGGATGACGACGGCTATTTGCAACGCGATAACCAGGCGATGGCCAACGAATTGCTGTTCAGCTACAATATAGACTGCTCAATCGAAGAGCTGGAGCATATCATCGTGGATTACATTCAGGAACTGGAACCCTATGGGGTTGGTGCGCGAAACCTGCGAGAATGCATGCTGATTCAGTTGAGACACAAGGAAGATAGTGATGCTGTGAACACTGCCCGTGCCATTATTGACAATTATTTCGAAGATTTCATCGGCAAACGCTATGAGAGATTCATGCGCCAAATTGGTGTCAGCGAAGCCGTACTGAAATCCGCCTTGGCGGAAATACGGAAACTGGACCCCCGTCCCGCCAACAACGACTCGCTGATAGAGCAAACCTCTTCCATCATCGTGCCCGACTTCATCATCAGCAACCATGACGGGCAACTGGAATTGTCGCTCAACAACACCTACATTCCGAAGGTGAAAATCAACAAGGATTTCACCAAAGAGTACCGTTTTCTGAGTCAGGAGAAAAACGACAAACTCCGTGCTGATGCAGAAAAATTCCTCAAAGACAATCTGGATAACGCCAACAATTTTATCAATTTACTTTCGCTGCGCGAAATGATTTTGTACAACACCATGTACGCCATCATGGACATGCAGAAAGCGTATTTTCTTTCCGGCAACGAGTTCGACCTCAAGCCCATGGTATTGAAAGATATCGCGGAGAAGGTCAACCTGGACATTTCTACTATTTCAAGGGTCACCAGCAGCAAATATGTGCAGACTCCCTTCGGTATCCTGCTGATTAAGAACCTGTTTTCGGAAGCTGTCGGCGATGAGGACGTGTCTTCCAAGGCCATCAAAAAGATACTGTCGGAAATCATCGAGCAGGAGGACAAAAACAATCCGCTACCCGATGAGCAATTATGTTCCCTGCTGAAAGAAAAAGGATACGATATCGCACGACGCACCGTGGCCAAATACCGTGAACAATTAGGACTGCCCGTAGCCCGTCTGCGCAGGGAAATTCAATTTTAATTTTTGAAGAAAATGGAGAAAAACTGGCTCAGCAGAACCGAACTGCTGTATGGCAAAGAAAAAATAGAGCGACTGCAAAAATCCCATGTGCTGGTGGTCGGTTTGGGCGGAGTGGGAGCTTACGCCGCCGAACAACTCTGTCGCGCCGGCATCGGCGAGATGACCCTGGTGGACGCTGACACCGTGGAACTGACCAACCTCAACCGCCAATTGCCCGCCCTGCACTCTACCCTTGGCAGGCCCAAAGTGGAGGTCATTGCCCAGCGACTGCAAGACATCAATCCAGATATTGTGCTGCATCAAGTGCATGAGTTCATCCGTGACGAGCGTACTCCCGAGCTGTTGGACAGTGCCAAGTTTGATTATGTGGTGGATGCCATCGACTCTTTATCACCCAAAGTATATCTCATTTATTTTGCCTTACAGCGACAGCTACGCTTGGTATCGGTGATGGGTGCCGGTGGTAAAATCGACCCCTCGCAAGTGAAGGTCAGCGACATCAAAAAAACGCATCAATGCAGGTTGGCACATGCCATCCGCAAGCGTTTACACCGCATGGGCATCACCACGGGTTTCAAAGCTGTTTTCTCACCCGAACCTGTAATTGAGGAAGCCATTATGATTGACGCCGACCCCGACATCAATAAATTATCAACCGTCGGCACCGTCTCTTACATGCCCGCCGTTTTCGGTTGTCACGCCGCCGCCGTGGTAATTAACGATTTATAAAACTACATCATTACCCTCGTCACCTGCAATCTCCCGTAATGATAAACCACATGTATGGCTATCACGTTGTGGCAGCCGTATTATCATTCTGTTCCACACTTATCATCGCTATCACCGCGAACGCCGCCCAAAAAGGAAGAGACAGTTTATCTGTATCTAAAAAATTGTTGAGGAAGCCATGGATAAAGTATGTTACCAAGGCCAAAGTCATGCACAACGCCATACTTCGACGAAAACCATTGGGAATTCTACTATAGGCCCGAATCCCCGAATACATGCTAATAACCAGCAAAGCCAGCACCGTCAATAAACCTATGATACCGGTTTCCGCACAAGGTCCAAGATATTCGCTATGGGCATTGCCTCCATTTCCAAAATCAGTGGAAATAATTGTCTGATATTTGGACTTTTGAAAGGACGCGTATACAAACTGATACGTTCCTGGCCCCCAGCCAAAGACAGGTCTTTCTTCAATCATTCCCATTGCCGATGTCCAGCGGTTCAAGCGTTCCACATTTGATGCATCGGTACGGATATTGGACATTGACTGGATATGTTCTGTCAGATTTCCCGAAGTTTCATTACTGTTCCGGCCCATCCTATATAAGATATCATCAGCTGAAAAATAAAAAACAGTACCTGACAACAATGCAAACAACAACAACAACGAAAATTTTATTCTCAACTTCATCACCAGCCAAACCCCAAACATGGCAATAACACTAATCCATGCAGCCCTGCAATAAGAAAGGTACAAACCTGTCAGCAGAAAAACCTCACATACCAGGTAAAACAGCTTTCTCCCTTTTTGTTCCGCCTGAAAGAAAAAGCCTGCCACAATAGGTATAAAAAAAGCCAATACAGCGCCATAAGCCGTATGGTCATTGTAAAATGGGGTCATCACCCAGTGTCCACTTACTTCTGAAAAACCTCGCATTGCATGACGTGTAGTAGTATATATCACCACAATGACCAAGCCCACCAAATAGCTGTCGAAAAAAGTACGCGCATTCTTCATGTCTTTCTGCATCAGCTGTAATACCATAAAATAGCAAGAGGTGATAAACCATACTTTGGAGGCCAGAAATTTGAAAGAAACTATGGGTTGTTCGCTGGTGATACATGTAACAAACATCCATAGCAGATAGGCATAAATGGCTATGGATATAGGATGGGTCACCAGCTTTCTGTTCATATTCAAATCATATAAAACCCTACATAGAAACAGAAAGGTGATGGCTATCATAATAATCTCCGAAGGCAAGGAAATGCCAAGACGGATATTTTCCGCATTTATGACAACCGACAATGGGGTTACAAATGCCATAACATACATCAGCCAATCCACCCTGTATATCAAAAGATACACCAACAACAGCACGAGAGAGATAGCAGGAAAGTATAAAAAGCTCTTCCACCAGATACACAACAAGTTAATCAAGGCAAATGCCCCGATACAGCTCCACAAGATAAATTTGTCGCGTTTTTCCGGATTCATGGAACAATTTTATTCCTCTTTGGATTTGACGAATGCGGAAGGTGTCGTTTTTATTCTTTCAATAGTCAGCAGCACCAATACTGCCAAAATAAAAGCAGACACTGTGGAGACTATCACTATCAGCGATTTTTTTGGATAGGCTTTTTTGTCGGAGGGTATTGCTTTTTCGATGACAAATTTCGTGGGAATTTCCGTATCCATATCCACTATAGCATTCATCATCTTTCTCTTGCACAAAGAATAATAGTTTCTGAGACTGGACTGTTCTTCGCGCAAAGTGATTGATTTAGGTCCCCATGTTGACATTTTAACCAATTCCTCCTCCAAACGCTTTTGGCCAGCAGTATTACCTTGAGCTACCGCAATAGCATACTGCTGCATTATTCTATTAGCCTGAGCGTTAAAATCATACACACCCTGTTCCATCAGCACCTGAATCGAATCATCAAGACGATTTACTTCGGCATCTACTACTTCCATCTGACGTTTCAGCAGATGATAAGCGGCGATGGTTCGTTCGTTCTCAATACGATTCTTCACAGAATCAAGCTGCACCAAGATTTCATTGGCCATCTCAGCAGCAAGCTGAGGATCAACATCTAACACACTCACTGAAATCGCCCCATATTGGGTTCTGTCTATGATGATGTTGCTCTTCAAATATTTGTACATTTTGGATTGCCGATATGACATTCCTTCCTTAAAGTCATAATGTGTATACAAATCGAATTTTTCAATCAGCACATCTTTGATTTCACGAGAATTCAATATCTCCATCATCTGCTCAGTCTCCTCATCATCCGCGTATGCCTTCATATCCAGACGTTCGTTGTACGTTTCATCATTCAGCAGAATTTTGGCTGTAGAATTGGTGCGTGGCGCATATATAACAGCTGTCGATTTGAACTTCGGTTTGATGAGAAATGAGGCTATCAGCGACACAACGGCTACCACTATACACACTAAAATCAGCGTTTTGCGCTTCTTCCACATAAATTGAACCAAACTGAATGAGTTAAATTGCTGGTCGTTTGCTGCTGCCATGTTTATTCTTGTTTTGTATTTACACTGATGAATAATTCCTGTAACTGGGCGTCGGAGATGGTTGACGGAGCGTCAATCATCATATCGCGGCCCGAGTTGTTCTTTGGGAAGGCGATGAAGTCGCGGATGGAGTCGCAGTCGGACAATACAGCGCACATCCTATCGAAGCCAAAAGCCAAACCTCCGTGAGGGGGTGCTCCGTACTGGAAGGCGTTCATGAGGAAACCAAACTGCTTCTGTGCCTCTTCGTCGGTGAAACCTAACACCTTGAACATGCGGTTCTGCAACTGGCGGTCATGGATTCTGATGGAACCACCGCCTACTTCGGTACCATTGATGACCAAGTCATAGGCATTGGCGTTGACCGCACCCGGATTGCTTTCGAGGATGGCCTCATGCTCCGGTTTGGGAGCGGTGAACGGATGGTGCATCGCATAGAAACGCTGGGTTTCCTCATCCCACTCCAGCAAGGGGAAATCAATGACCCACAACAGTTTGTACTCGCCAGCTTTGCGCAAGCCCAGACGGGTACCCATTTCCAGACGCAACTCGCACAGCTGTTTCTGAGTCTTCATGCGAGGACCTGACATAATCAATATCAAGTCACCAGCCTCGGCGTTGCATTTAGCGGCGATGGCCTTCAGGTCGTTTTGGTCATAGAATTTATCCACGGAAGACTTGAAAGTGCCATCCTGGTTGCACAGCACATACACCAAGCCACCAGCACCCACTTGCGGACGACGGACGAAATCCACCAGACCATCCAGCTGTTTGCGGGTGTAGTTGGCGCAGCCCTTAGCTACGATACCCACCACCAATTCAGCCTCGTTGAAAATCTTGAACTCTTTGTGCTGGGTTACGTCATTCAGTTCCACAAAACGCATCCCAAAACGAGCATCGGGTTTGTCGGAACCATAATATTTCATGGCATCTGCCCATGTCATTCTTTCAATAGGATCAATATCTATATTTTTGATTTTCTTGAAGATATGCTTAATCAAACCTTCGAAGGTGTTGAGAATATCCTCTTGTTCCACAAACGACATCTCGCAGTCAACCTGGGTAAACTCCGGCTGACGATCAGCACGCAAGTCCTCATCGCGGAAGCAGCGCACAATCTGGAAATAGCGGTCAAAACCTGATACCATCAACAGCTGCTTGAAAGTCTGCGGGGACTGCGGCAAAGCATAAAACTCGCCCGGATTCATACGGGAGGGTACCACAAAGTCGCGGGCACCTTCTGGAGTTGACTTAATCATGAAAGGCGTCTCGATTTCTACAAAACCGATGTTGTTCATGTAATTGCGGATTTCGATAGCCAGTTTATGACGGAACAAAATATTGTTTTTTACCGGATTACGGCGCAAGTCAAGGTAGCGGTATTTCATACGCAGCTCATCGCCACCATCCGACTCATCCTCGATAGTGAAAGGCGGGGTCATGGACTCGTTCAGCACCTCCACTTCCGAAGCGATGATTTCGATGTCGCCTGTAGGGATATTTTTGTTTTTGCTGTAGCGTTCTGCCACCAAGCCTGTTACGCGAATCACCCATTCGCGACCGAATTTCTCCACCTGCTGGCACAAAGCCGCATTCGTTTCGTTATTAAAAGCCAATTGCGTGATACCATAGCGGTCGCGCAAGTCAATGAAAATCATTCCGCCAAGTTTACGGACTTTCTGAATCCAACCGCACAACGTCACGGTCTGGTTGATATTTGTAGCGTTCAGTTCACCACAAGTGTGTGTTCTTAACATGAGTATAGTTTTTTATTAAATGGTTATTTTATATGATTTCGAATGATAGCTGGTTTCCGCGCTGCCGCCTCTGTCCATGGCTTTCACCGAGGTCGAGTAGCTGGTTCTCTGCAGGTGGGCATCGTAAGTGCCCGCTTTCAGTTCCTGTAACATACTCGCACTAATCAGCAGATTATTATTCTCTGCCACCTCGGGGGAAATTTCATACTGATGGTCATCCTTTGTCAGCACCAAACTGATGGTCTCGTCCTCGGTCAAAGACAATCCCTTATATTTCACAAGATTATCCTGATTTCTGCTCAGACTGACATCTGAAATCTGGATAGACTTTATGCTCATCTGATTGGAAAAATTCATTCCTTCATCATTGTTATAACTGAACATCACATTTTCAGGACATTCAGCCACATCCGTTTTTTCAAAGAAATAATAGCAGGGACGTTCCTTGTCGGACATCTGTTTCATCTCATCCTGGTTGAAGAACACATAACTGTCACTTGACAATTTAATGAATTCGCCAGACTCATTATCTTTTTGGAAAGTGACTGTAGCCGTTAAGCTTTGTGTTGCCGCATCATACTGAGCGGAATAGGAGGGAAATATAATTCTTTGTTCTACTTTGTTGGATTTGATGCACGGGGTACATGCACTCAAAATCAAGCTTAAAGTAAAGAACAGCAATATTTTATGATGTACAAACTTCATGTAAAATTAGTTTTATTCCAAAATATATAATAAACGACAAAAATACAAATAAATTATGGATGTTGTTATTTTTATGATGCAAAAAATGCCCTTACCCTTTTTTCTCCAATATTTTCACTACCTTTGCCGAAAATTTGTGAAGATGAAATGCAACTACCACACTCATTGTACTTACTGTGACGGCAAGGAACCGATGGAGCTTATTGTGAAGCGCGCTAACGAGATAGAGCTGGACCATTTGGGCTTCTCCTCCCATGCTCCCGTGCCTGGAGAAAACAATTTCGCCATTGACGAGGCAAGAATTCCCGAATATGTGAAAGAAATTCATTCGTATCAAGAAAGCTCCAAGACACAATTATTTGCGGCTTTGGAGTGCGACTTTATCCCCGGTATGACCCAGCCGTTCGACCATTACCGCAACGACTATAATATGGACTATCTCATCGGTGGCGTGCATCTGGTACGTCCCCTCAACGACGACCGGCTTTGGTTCATCGACGGCTCCAAACGGGAGATTTACGACGATGGCTTGGATCAATTATTCAACCATCAGGTGGAGAAAGCCGTCACCCGTTTTTGGGAGCAGACTTTCGAAATGCTGGAGCAGGAGCGCATTGACATCATTGCCCATATCGACAAAATCAAGATGCACAACCAGCACCGCTTTTTCACCGAGCAGGAACCATGGTACATCGCTTTGGTGGATCATGCCCTGGATTTAGTGCGCAAACACGATGTCATTCTCGAAATCAACACCCGCGGACTGTACAAAAAACGCTGCGACAGCTTCTATCCTTCGGATTACATTTTAGCGCAAGCCCGGAAAATGCACCTGCCTTTTGTCATCAGCAGCGATGCCCACAAGTCCGAAGAACTCGACCTGTACTACAACGAAGCCGTGGCAAAACTGAAAAGCTTCGGCATTGACCAACTGGTATGTTTTGACAACAAAAACTGGCACGAATACTCCATCTGATGAAAACATTTATCGACACCCACGCGCATTTGTGCGAAGAATACTATCACGACACCCTCGAACAGGTAGTTCATAGAGCTATTGACGCGAAAGTGGACCCCATCATCCTGCCGGGCGTGAACGCCGCTGGCATCCCCGAATTGCTGGAATTGGCCGACCGCTACAAAGGCCATTTTTATCCGCTCATCGGTTTGCATCCCGAAGATACCAAAGCCGACTACAAAGAAGAACTGCAAACCATTGCTGGCTATCTGGATGACCCGCGTGTAATCGGCATCGGTGAAATCGGTTTGGATTTCTATTTCAGCAGGGAGTTTGAAAAAGAGCAGATTGAAGTTTTTGATATCCAGTTAGGCTGGGCCAAAGAACGGCAAATGCCGCTGTCACTGCACATCCGCAACGCTTACGAAGAAGCTATCCCAGTGCTGAAAAAATACGACCACAGCAGACTGAAGGGCGTGTTGCACTGCTTCTCAGGAGGCATTCAGGAAGCCCAATGGGGTATCCGCTTCGGCTTCGCCTTGGGAGTAGGCGGAGTGGTGACATTCAAGAACAACAAACTGCAGGATATTGTCAAAGAAGTGGGTTTGCAGCATATTGTGCTGGAAACCGATGCCCCCTATTTGGCCCCGGTGCCCTATCGTGGCAAGACTAATGAAAGCAGCTACATTCCCATCATCGCCCAGAAGGTGGCGGAAGTGACCGGCGAAAGTATAGAGACCGTCATGGAAGTAACTACGGAAAACGCAAAAAGGATTTTTAATTTGTAACGTTTGTAGAGATTTATGCGTCTATACAGTAGGGATGCAGCGCTTGCGTCCTTTTGGAAAAATTAAAAACTATGATGACAAAACGAAGCATTATTTTCCTCTTTTCCCTGCTGATAGGGGCATTTTTTTCCACCGCTTTTGCCCAGCAGAGCGATGATCTCCTACAGTTGCTCCAGACCGAGCTTCAGAAAAACAAAACCCAATTCGACCAGAGCCAGTCGGGGGTATATCTGCTCAGCTATCGCGTGGATGAGCAAACCTCGCATAACGTATGGAGTTCCTTGGGCAGTTTGATTTATAACCGGCAACAGACAGAACGCATTCTGACCGTGCAAGTCAGAGTCGGCTCTTACGAGCTGGACAACTTTCATGAACTACGAGACGATTATTCGGACTATCTGTCGGGCATTTCCACTGTGACGCTACCTTTGAATGACGATTCCCAAGCTCTGGCACAAATTATCTGGCGGGAAACCGACCGAGCTTACCGAGAAGCCAAGCAACGCTACGAAAAAGTAAAAGCCAATGTGGCTGTTAAGGCAGAGGCCGATGACCATGCCCCCGACTACTCCAATGCTGCCGTAGAGACTTATTTTGAGCCCGCCATTACAGACAACTTATTCCATGAAGACGAGTGGATTGACCGCACAAAAGCACTGTCGTCGGTTTTCAAGCAAAACCAGGACATCCAAACAGGCTATGCCTCCATCAACTATGAGATACTGCGAAAATATTTTGTCAACAGCGATGGAACCAGCATAGTGCAGAACTATACCAGCTGTCACCTGTACCTTAACGTGGAAGGACAAGCTGACGACGGTATGGTACTGCCATTATACCACTCCTATTATGCTCATACACCTGACCAACTGCCTGTGCAAAGTGATATGCTCATCGACGCGCAAGTGCTGAATGACAAACTCAGCCAATTGGTAAAAGCACCTGTGGCAGAGGCCTATACCGGTCCCGCCCTGCTGTCGAAGGAAGCCGCCGGTGTTTTCTTCCACGAAATCTTCGGGCACCGGGTGGAGGGCCAACGTCTCAAGCAGAGTACTGACGGGCAGACCTTCAAGAAAATGCTGAACGAGCAAGTGCTCCCCACGGACATATCCATTTACTTCGACCCATTTTTGAAAGATTATAAAGGACTTCCTCTTAACGGCCATTACCGATACGATGACGAAGGCTTTTTAGGCTACCGGGTACCTGTGGTGGAAAATGGCATTCTGAAGAAATTCCTCATGACACGAACCCCCATCGACAGTTTTCCCATCTCTAATGGTCATGCCCGCGCCCAAGCCGGCTATCAGCCCGTGTCGCGCCAATCCAACCTGATTGTGGAGACCTCACATCCCTACAGTGATGAGCAACTCCGCGCCATGTTGATTGCCGAGGCCAAAGCTCAAGGAAAGGCCTACGGTTATCTGTTCGTCTGTGTGCAAGGCGGCTTCACCACCACAGGACGCTACATGCCCAACGCCTTCAATGTCACCCCTCTGGAAGTCTATCGCATTTATGTGGACGGACGCCCTGACGAGCTGGTCCGCGGAGTGGATCTGGTAGGTACCCCCTTGTCCATGTTCTCCAAAATAGAAGCTGCCGGCAGCGAGCATGGAAACTTCGCCGGAACCTGCGGTGCCGAATCCGGATCTGTGCCCGTAGCCTGCTGCTCCCCCGCCCTCTTTGTCAAACAAATCGAAACCCAAAAGAAAAGTAAAAGCCAGCAGCGCCCCCCAATTATCCCCAAAAAATATTCCAGCTATCAGGGTAACAACGACTTTGAAACCATGTGTTTCGAAGCTATGGAAGACGAAATTGAACAAAACATGGCTTTGCTGCATCTTGACAAACTGCAAGCGCCCTACTTCATCAGCTATCTGATCTCCGACGCTACAATCACCAGCATTTGGACCTCTTTGGGCGGAGTTCTCTACACCGAACAACTACCCTACCGTGACAAAGATGTCAACGTATTGGTGGGCAACGACAAATGCAACAACACTCATTACTTCGATTTCAACAAGCTGGTGCGCGGACAGAGCAATTCCAAAGGCACGGTGGCCATCGACAACAACTATTACAATATCCGCCAAAACCTGTGGTTAACCACCGACTTGCTATACAAAGCCAATGCAGAAGAATTGGAAGCCAAGAAAGCGGCCATCCAACAGCAGAATCTGCCGCAAAAGCAGTTGGACATGCCCGACCGAAGCTCCATTGTCAGCAAGAGTTTCACGGAAGAACAATCCTCCACCCCACTTGACAAGGCGCAATACCAATACAAGTTGTCTGAATTGTCCAAATTGTTTGCCCAATACCCCGAATTCACCAACTCCGGCGTTAACCTGTTCGCTTTTCAGGCGAATGCTTATTACATGGACAGCGAAGGCCTGAAATACAAGCAGCCCTTCAACATTGTCTGTCTCAATATTTTTGCCGAAGCACAGGCTGAAGACGGCGAACCCATAGCCGATGTACTGAATATTTTCAGAAATGACATTCAGCAACTTCCTTCTGAAAAAGAATTGGAAAAAATGATTATTGACTTCGCCAACCAACTGGATGCCCTGCGCAAAGCGCCGGTGATGGATGAAAGTTACAGTGGCCCGGTGATGTTTGCCGACGAAGCCGCCGCCGTACTGATGTCACAATGTTTCTTCCAGAACCCCGACGGACTGTTAGCATCGCGCAAGCCTATTTTCTCCTCCCCCGAGATGGCTCAATATTATGGTAATTATGCCGACAAGGACAACCCCACCGCCCTGCTGATGAACAAGAAAATTGTTTCCAGAGACCTGACTCTCAAAAGCAAGAACACCCTCACCCAATACAATGGCATTCCGCTCATCGGCAGTTTTATACATGATGCCGAAGGCTATGTTTCCGAAGACGAGCAAATACTGATAGAAAACGGGGTGCTGATGCAATTGCTCAGCGACCGCCAACCCGCCGACAATGCCGCATACAGCAATGGTCACCGCCGTCTGGCCTTGAATCGCGGCAAATTGACCACCGGCCTCGGTCCTGGTGTGGTGGAGATGAACTACAAAAACAAAACTTCATATAAACAGCTGAAAAAGAAACTTATCGCCATGTCCAAGTCAGAAGACTACGACTATTGCTATATCGTGACCAAACTGGCGGATAACACTATGTGGCCCTATCCTGGCATGAGCAAATACATGACTTCCGACGGCACATTGCACCCCATATACTGCTACCGTATCAAGGTGAAAACCGGTGAGGAAGAACTGGTGAGGATGGTCAAGATGCCCGCACCCCGTATCAAAAGTTTCAGGCATATTGCCGCTGTTGCCGCTGAGCAGCAAGTGTATAACACCATGCTGAACGTTGGACGTTCCTCTTTTTCTCCTGCTTACGGATCCAACCTTTACGGCATCCCTGCCAGCTTTATTCTGCCTAAGGCTTTCCTCTTTGAGGAACTGGAGATCAGTAACGACCCCGACATCAGCCTGCAAAAGAAACCCTTTATTGACAACCCCTTGAAAAAATAACCGTGCATCTCTTTGTCGCCATACCTGCCCTGAACGAACTGGACTACCTGCCCAAAACACTGCAAGCCCTGGAAAAGCAGCAAACCAAGGTCTCCTTTTCGGTGTATGTCTGTGTAAACCAGCCCGATTCCTGGTGGGAGCAAGCGGACAAAAAAGGCATTTGCGAGAACAACAAGCAACTGCTGTTCAAGCTTAGAAGGCGACACTATGCCTTTCCCTTGCATATCATCGACAAAAGCTCGCCTGGCAAGGGCTGGAATGACAAAAATTTCGGGGTGGGCTGGGCACGCAAAGCACTGTTCGACCATATCATGGGCATTGCCGACCCTGAGGATATTTTAGTCAGCATGGATGCCGACACGGTTTTCGACGAACAATATCTAGACTCGCTGGCACAGAATTTCGCCGCCCATCCGCAAATACAAGTGGTTTCGGTACCCTATTATCACCCCCTGACCGAGGATGAGGCCGCCAACCGGGCCATTTTGCGCTATGAGATCTACATGCGCAACTGCCTGCTGAACCTCTACCGCATCGGCTGTCCCTATAATTTTACCGCTATCGGTTCTGCCATCGCAGCAAAAATAAAAGCCCTGCAAAAAATCAACGGCATCACCCCCATGAAAAGCGGCGAGGACTTCTATCTGTTGCAGAAACTGCGGAAAATGTCGCCCATCAGCAACTGGAACGACGAGTTAGTCTATCCCGCCGCCCGCTTCTCCGACCGGGTATTTTTCGGTACCGGTCCCGCCATGATCAAGGGGAGCCAAGGCTTATGGGACAGCTATCCGATATACCATTACAGTCTTTTCGACGAGGTGAAAAAGACCTACGACCTCATCGACCGATTATACACGGAAGATTTGAGCACTCCTTTTATCGCTTTTCTGAAAGAGCAATTCAAAACCGAAGATTTATGGGGACCTTTGCGGAAAAATGTCAAGGATCTGGCCCATTTCAGGCATGCCTTTCACGAAAAAGCCGACGGCTTGCGGGTGTTGCAGTTCCTCAAAACGGAGCAGTCGAAGATGAACATCAGCGATGAGCAGTCCCTGCGGGAAAACTGGCCGCTAATTATCTCCACGGCTCCGCCAGAATTTTTGAAAGACGACTTTTCTTTCAACAAGATGAATACCAATCAATTAAAAGAAATCAGAGAGATATTTTTTGAGGAAGAAATAAAAATCCGGAAGAACAACATATGAAAAAAAGAATTGTATTGTTAGCGGTATTGTTAGGATTGTGCGGTGGGAGATGGATTTGCACAGGGCTTGCGCAGAAAGAAGACTGGACCTGGTGGAATGAATTAGCAAATTGGGATGGACAAACTCCTTGGCAGTATTATTATACTTACTCACCTCGCTATTTCGGTCCCAATGCCTTCCCCGTGCCCAAAATGGGTGATGGCAAGGTACCCGAAAAACTTATTGTGGATGCCGCTGTGGAGCAATACTGGGGCTATGGCGACAATGCCACCGACCTCAACCTGCGTATCGATATCCCTTTGTATCCCAAATATGTCAATTTAGCAGTATGGATGGTACCTGTCGAATATTACAACACCTCCATCCATGTACGAAACGAGCGCCTGATGAGGACCAAAGTGCCCAAAGGCTTTGCTGTAGGTGATGTGTACATCCAGACGGGCATCCAGCTTTTGCGCGACCGGCCCAAAGCCCCCGACATCATGATCAACCTGTGTATGAAAACCGCTCCCGGGGGACCGCTGACCGCCGCCCGTTATTTTGACACCCCCGGTTATTTTTTCGATGCCACCATCGGCAAGACCTTCACTTTTGAGAAAAACAAGCACCTGCGTTCTGTCGCTGTTTCCGGCAGGGCGGGCTTCCTCTGCTGGCAGTCCATCCGTGCCGACCATTCCATGCAAGACGATGCTGTTATCTATGGAATTCGCATCGGGTTGACCACCAATCACTGGCAGTACGAAGTGGATTTCAGCGGCTATCAGGGCTGGGAGCACAATGGCGACTGTCCCATGGTATTGCGTGCGCAGGTATGCCGCAATTTCAAAAAAGGCAACTCTCTCTATTTTGGCGGCCTGCTGGGCTTTCAAGACTACAAATATTACGCCGTCAGCATCGGCTACCGCTTCTCCACCGCCCTCAAACTCTTCGAACGAAAAAACTCAAAATAAGGTGCTATTTATGAAATATCACATCATGAAAAAAACAATATCATTAATTTTATTATTATCCATCATCAGTTTGTTTTTGACTTTCAGTAGTTGTCTTGCACAAATACCAGCAGGTTGTAAAAGTATTCAATATGAGGTAGTCATTGAGCGAATAGATTCCACAAACGACTACATGATAATATGTGCTTCCAATAGTGAGAGAAAGTTCAAAATAGTTACAAGAAAAGTGGAAAATGATTGCCGTAATGTTTCTGTTGGAGATAGCTTCAATTTATCATTATGCAGTCTAAATTCCATGGATCCTTATAATAGCATGCCCTGTGATTGGAATTATGGGTGGCCAGGAGACAACAATGTTATACCTAACGAAGTGGAATATGACTGCGATATTTTTTTGACGGATGATATTTATGGTTTATGTTTCACTGATGATATTGAGAGTAAAGAAAAATACCAAAGATACATTCAAGAACATCCATTGAATGTTAAGGTAAAAGGTGAAAGGGCGGTTCCAGCACCAGTCCGCACAGCTGAAAAATAAGGTATGAAACACGGCCAAGTGTCACATCAAAA
>CAJOFJ010000029.1 GCA_905233625.1 uncultured Bacteroidales bacterium
ACAGCAACGGGAACAGCGATAACCGCCGCTATGCCCACCAGCAGCATATAACCTCTCACTGTGCGCCATAGCTCGCTCCGCACATCACTGCCAAAGGCCTTGCGGATGGCGACACTCTGGGTGTTCTCACCGCTGTAATAGGTGCTCATGGCCACCAAGCCAAGCATTGAAAGCAATACCGAAAGCAACATGAACAGCTCCAACAAACGCATGGTGCGCTTGGCCGGTTCCAATTCTTTTGCCAGAAGATCATCTATATAACCATACTCGTTAGGCTCCTCATAGAATCCGTATTTTTGCTCGCTCCATGTTTTATACAGATTCATAATAGTCCGCTCGGCTTCCTTGTGGTCCCCATTGGTTTTAATCAGCATGCCACAAAAACAATTTAAATCTTCCGGTTTTTGCACCACTATGCCCACATTCAATTGATAGTACTCGTCAGCAGCATGGGCAGCACTTTGGCCTGGAATATCCTTGAAAACACCTCCGATATAATCCGCCTTGCTTTGATTGACACTGAACAACCTGGTAAACATGGTGGAGGTGTCGGAAACGTTGGCCTCCAGATAGGCCCTTTGCCCCAACCACATGGAATTGGCCATGGGATGACCAAAATCCTCTAGGATTTCCAAGCCTAACAAACGGAAATAGGCTGTGTCGCACACAATCAGACTGATAGCTATAACCTCATCCCTATCAGGCAATAGCACTCCCTTCGTATAAAAAACACTTCCTGGATATCCACGTCCATAACCGAATGTCTCCACACAGGGCGTGCTTTCCAGCTGCTCTGCCAAAGTCTTTAACTCATCGGTGTTCATCACCAGCATGTCAAGCTCAAACAAATCCTCTGTGTTCGCGTTCAAAGGGCGTTTCATCATGTGATGCATCTGAACCTCCATCACCAATGCCAATGCTATCAGTATGATTGACAGAACATTCTGAATGGTAATAAAGACCCCGTTGAGCCAGGTTTTGCTGTGCCGGCGGAACACTCCTCGTACGATGTCAATGGGCTGGTAATGCGAGGCGAGCAACGCTGGTAACAGTCCCGACAATACGCCCAATACCAAGACTCCGGCAATATAGGAAAGCAGATAGGCAGGAGTGAGCAGAAAACGAAGTTGGATATCGGCTTCCGGCTGGTCTTGCGTCAACAGAAGATTCATCGTAGGGACCAGCGCGTATGCCAATAACAAGGCAAAAGCGAAACAGACCGCCGTGAACAAAATGGACTCAAGGATATATTTTCCGATAATCGCCTGTTTTTGAGCACCCAACAAGCGCCTTGTAGCCATCTCTTTGGCTCTTTTGCTCACCAAAGCCATGTTCAGGTTCACATAGTTGAATATGGCCGACAATAACAATAACAGCACCACCACTGTTAGGATCCTCAACATGGTCAGATTACCTTCGTGAATAAAATTGCTTGACGCAGGATGAAAAAACATCTCCTTGCAGTTGTACATCTCTATGTCTCTTGAACCATGGTGGTTGTTGCTGCATATTTCCAGTACTTTTTGTCTGAAAAGTTCCTCATCGGTGTTCTCCGCCCGTCTGAAAAGGGTCAAATGCGAGCCTATTCCTCCCTGCATTCCAATAAAAGGTATTTGCCTCCAAGCTTCATCATCCGTAGGGATAAGCACATCAAAATAGGAGATAAAAGAATTGCGCACATCCTCCATAATTCCCCCGATAATATAGGTGGAATCATATACTTGAATCGGATGGCCTATCAACTCTCTGTCCTCGCCGATAGTGGCGGCAAGGCTTTTGCTGATAATGACGGTATGGCCACCCTCAAAGCAATCGGAACTGCCTTCCACCATGGTATAATTGGGAAATAAATCGAAGAATCCGGGATCCACCTCACGCGCAATCACATGATAGCTATTGCCATTATAGCTAATCTTGTCACGGCCATAGCTGATTCTCGTGATGGCCTCTATCTCGGGTATTTGGCTTTCCAACGATTCCTTGTCATCCCATGAAAGGGCTAACACATCCGCTGTGCCTAAGCCATAAATCCGGTCATGGTCAGGGGTTTCATAGACCACGGCCCACTGCTGGGCCACATAGCTGCCAATCAGGATGACGAAGGCTAAGCTCACGACCAGCCCCACCGCCTCGATGGTGGTATAGAGCTTGTTGCGGGAGAGGAATTTGAGGTAACTTTTCATATATCTTTCGGTTATAATTATTCTTTCTTCAGCGCCTCAGCAGGGTTCGTCCTCGCGGCGCACAAGGTTTGCCAGAGGACCGACAGGAAGGCCATGACGAGGGTGAGGAGGACCGCCACGGCGATAATCCATCCGTAACGGTCAATGCGGTAGGCAAAACGCTCCAAGTACTTGCCGCAAAGCCAAATTGCAATGGGACTAGCGATGATGGCAGCAAGGCCCACGAGCAGCATGTAGCCCCTTACCGTGCGCCAGAGCTCGCGTTGTATATCGCTGCCGAAGGCTTTGCGAATGGCGATACCTTGGGTGTTCTCGCCACTGTAATAGGTGCTCATGGCGATGAGACCGAGCAACGAAATCAGTACAGAAAGTAGCATGAAAAGCTCTAACAGCCGTACAGTGCGCTTGGCAGGCTCCAACGACTTCAGGTTCAAGTCGTCAACATATCCCTCAAAAATCAATTCTTCAAAAAAATATCCTCCTTTTTTCGCCCATAATTGGCACTGTTTCTTAATTGCATCTTCAGCTTCCGCATGGTCACCGATAGTACGGACAAAAAGGTCTCCTCCCCATGCCATCTTCTGGGCGCCCCGCACTAGCACTCCGACATTGAGGTTGCTCGTGCCATCTGGCGAGGCAGCGCTTTCGCCAGGGAAATCCCTCAAAACCCCGCCAATACATTCGGAATGCTCATGAATCATGGCGGAAATTACTCTTGCAAAATAAGTGGAAGTGTCAGAAGCACCGCTCTCGGCAAAGGCATGTTCACCAAGCCAAATGGAGTTGGTAAGCGGATGGCCGAAGTCCTCCACCACCTCAAAATCCAGCATACGGAAATAGGTACTGTCGCAGATGAGCAACGGTAAGATGAAGTCTCGATCTTCCATACGTGAACCTATAGTCATTTCAATATTTCCGGGATATCCTCTGCCGAAACCGACCTCCTCGACACAAGGCAATTGCGCCAATTCGTTGCCCAAGGTTGAAAAGAGTGGCGCAGGAAACATGATTCCACCGATAAGGTATAGATCTTCCGTATGCGCATGAGTGGGTCTGTTAACCATGTGCCGCATTTGCACCTCCATCACGATGGCCAAGGCGATCAGTGAGACAGACAGAACGTTCTGGAAGACGATAAAGATTTTGCTGAGCCACATCTTACTGTGATAGCGGAAGGTGCCCCGCACCACATCGATGGGCTCATAGTGCGATGCGTACATGGCAGGCAGCAGTCCCGAAAGGGTTCCGACCAGCACAATACCGACAAGATAGACAACAGCATAAGCGGGAGTCATCATAAGCTGCAGTTGAATATCGGCATCCGGTGTTTCGCTGACCAAAAGCCGGTTCATCATGGGGACAAGCAGATATGCCAACAATAGGGCGAAACCGAAGCAAACTGCCGTGAACAAAACGGATTCCAGAATATGCTTTCCGACAATCGCATTACGCTGTGCCCCCAACAGCCTTCGGGTGGCCATCTCCTTGGCGCGTTTGCCCACCAAGGCCATGTTGAGGTTGACGTAGTTAATGACTGCCGACAGCAAGAGCAGCAACACCACAACCGTCAATATCCGGATGCTGGTGAGGTTTCCTCTATGCAAAACAGTACAAAAGTAGTCTGTATGAAAAAACATCTCTTTGTAGTCATAAACCTTGATCTCGTTTTTTTCGATCCAAGAATAGTTGCGTTGGCAAATATCGAGTACTTTTGCCTTGAAGGCCTCTTCTTCAGTGTTTTCCATCCTTCGGATAAAGGTCAAAACGCCGTCTACTAAGCTAAAGGGGTTGCGGCCAGCCCATCTTTTTTCATCCACTGGAATCAGCACATCAAAGTGGGAAATCAGAGTGTTTTGCGGCTCCTCCATGATGCCGCTGATGGTGTATTCATCCTCTTCAATAACAAACTGTTGTCCTAAGAGCTCAGTCGTTTTGCCCAAGCGGTTTGCAAAACTTTTGCTGACGATGGCATTATGGGTACCCTCAAAAGCATCGGCGGTGCCTTCCACTATACTGAACTGGGGAAAAATGTCAAAAAAGCCCGCATCCGCATGACGGACATTCGCCTCGTAGAGTTGATCATGGTAGGTGAGCTCGTCGGAGGCGAATCCGAAGCGTGAAATCGCCTCGATCTCCGGCAATTGTTCTTCAAGCGAGGCCTTGTCCCACACCGAAAGTCCTAAGGAAGGATAGTGCCCAACGCTGTAGATGCGGTCGTATGCAGGTTGCTCATACACGACGGCCAGATTTTGCGTCACGTAACTGCCTATCAGTATCACGAAGGCGATGGAAATAACCAGCCCCACCGCCTCGATGGCGGTATAGAGCTTGTTGCGGGAAAGGAATTTGAGGTAACTTTTCATTGATTTATATTATATACAACTGAAACATGATATCAAATATTATGCCAGAAAACGTATTTTACTATTAATCAATGATATGTATTTTTAAGATACAAGCAAAAACGTAAAGATTCTTTACAGTGGTGTAAAGATTCTTTACAGTTGTTAGTGTACCTCATATAAATATTGACACCGAGAGTATCTTGGCTAAATCTCATAAAAATATCGAGATTACGCCAAAATTCTATCACAAAGTTGGCGCAATCTCATTTTTTTTGTATCTTTGCGCCAAAATTCATCAGGTATGAAAGACAATATCATCGGTCGCAAAGAACAAATCTCTAAGCTGGAAAAATACTTGGCAAGCGGGAAATCGGAATTTGTCGCTATCTATGGCAGACGACGTGTCGGCAAGACCTTTCTCGTGAAAGAACTGTTCGAAGGGAGGTTTACCTTCAGAATGACAGGCAAAGAAAACGCCAACACCAAAGAACAGTTGGAAAACTTCCATTATGCCCTGAACAATTACACAATAAACAATGAAAAACCAGAGACTTGGATCCAGGCCTTTCATCAGCTTGAGGCTTTCATTGAACATGAAGCTGAAGAAGGACCCAAGATTCTGTTCTTTGACGAACTGCCTTGGTTCGACACAAGAGGCTCCAAATTTGTAAGCGCCCTGGAGCATTTCTGGAACGACTGGGCAGCCTACCGCAACGACATAAAACTTATCGTCTGTGGTAGCGCGACCACCTGGATGCTCAACAAAGTGATTAACTCAAAAGGCGGCCTGCACAACCGCGCCACGCACACTATGCTCCTCTCTCCATTCACCTTGGGTGAAACGGAACAATACTTCAAGTCGCAAGGCTTCCTTTATGAGCGTCAGGAAATCATCGAAAGCTATATGGCTGTGGGCGGTGTAGCTTACTATCTGTCGCTGTTCGAGCACGATAAGAGTGTGACACAAAACATCGAATCGCTCTGCTTCACCCGAGGCGGTGAAATGGTTAACGAGTTTGAAAAAATCTTCAAGTCACTCTTCAAAAAAGCCGAAAACCATATCGCTGTAGTGACAGCACTCGAAAAAAAAGGAATGGGAATGACGCGACAGGAGATTATCGAGGCAGCCCACCAAACCAACAACGGTAACCTGACACGTCTGCTCAAAGAACTTGAGGAATGCTCTTTTATCCGAAGCTATATCCCTTTCAAAAAAAGCAAGAAAGACATGTTGTACCAACTGATTGATCCTTTCACCCTGTTCCATTTCCGCTTTATGGGCGACCCAGGAAGCTATCTGAAAGGTTATTGGCAAAAGATGCAAGCCACCGCTCTCTATGAAAGTTGGTGCGGCTATGCTTTTGAGATTGTATGTCTTAACCATATAGACCAAATCGTACAAGCCTTGGGCATCGACGGCACCATCAACAAGCCCTGCTCGTGGTTCTACCGTCCTCCCAAAAACACCTCAGACGAAACAGATGAGGACTTGAAGCACGGAGCCCAGATAGACCTCCTCATCGACCGTTCTGACAAGTGCATCAGCATCTGCGAGATGAAATACTCCAGCGATGAATACGAGATTACCAAAAGCTATGACAGTCAACTCGCCCGCAGAATTCGTATTTTCCGAAAAATCACCCAAACGAAGAAGTCATTGTTACCGGCATTTATCACCCCTAACGGACTGTTGGACAACATGTATGCCCGGAAGATTTCCCGTGAGGTAAAGGGTGATGCATTGTTTGCATAGTAGAGACGCAAAATTTTGCGTCTCTACCAGAATACACCTATTCCTTCTTCAGCGCCTCTGCAGGGTTCATCCTCGCGGCGCGTAAGGTTTGCCAGAGGACGGAAAGAAAGGCCATCGCAAGGGAGATGAGCACAGCGACGAAGAAGATCCAGCCGTAGTGTTCCAGCCTGACGATGAAGCCCTCCAAGTAACGCTGTGCTGCCCAGACCGCTATCGGGACACCGATGACGCAGGCCACCGCGACCAGTAGCATATATTCCCGCACGGTGCGCCAGGTTTCGCTCTTGACGGTGCCTCCGAACACCTTGCGCACAGCGATGCCCTTGGCGTCCTCGCCCGCATAGTAAGTGCTCATGGCGATGAGCCCGAGCAACGAAATCAGCACAGCAAGTAGCATAAAAATCTCCAACAAGCGCATGTTGTTCTTGGCGGGTTTCAGCGCATCGCGGTAGAAATCGTCAATAAAACCGTTGGCATAATAAAACATCTGCTGTTCGTCACACCAGTCGCCAACCACCTTGGTGATGACTTTCGCAGCTTCCGAATGGTCGCCCACAATCTCCATAAGATAGCCTGGCAACGGAACTTCTTCCTCTTTCAAAATGCTGATGACAATATTCGTCTCTTCGCCCATATTGCTGCAGTTAGCGGGAAAATCACGAATTACACCGGCCGCCTGCCCACTTTCGTCCTTCCCTGACGTCGTAGGAATATTGAAGACGTGATCATCATCACTGAAACCCAAAGCGGCAAATGCCCGTTCGCCAAACCACATTGAATTGTAGAGCGGCGCTTTATAATCCTTAAGCACTTCAAATCCAAGCATCTGAAAAGCAGTCGTATCCATCTGCAAATGCCAATAAGTAAAATTCCTTTCTCCCATCCAGCCATATTGCATTCCCCATACAAAACCGGGTGCCCCAACACTTCGGCCAATCCGCTTAACACAGGGCAGTTTCTCCAGTTTATCAAACAGCTCGGGTTGCGACTGCCGATCAGACACAATCACATAGTATTTGTCTTGTGTGTTGCAGTACATCGGGCGATGGAGCGAGGTGTTGTACTGCGCCTCCATCACGAAGGACATCGCGATGAGGGAAACCGCAAAGATGCCTTGGACGACGATAAACACCTTGTTGAACACCATTTTTGTGTTACGACGAAAGGTGCCCTTAACCACATCGATAGGCTGCACACGACTAGCAAACAAGGCCGGAATGATGCCGTTAAGCACACCAACCACCAAAATGCCAGTGAGGTAGGCCAAGATATACGTAGGTGACATCCGTACCCGAATCGGCACATCGGGATTGTTGAGCAAGGCATTGACCGAGGGAGTCAACAGATAGGCCAACAGCAGTCCGAGACCGAAGCAAACCGTTGTAAACACCAATGATTCTGCGACATATTTCCAAACAATCTCCCCTTTTTGCGCTCCGAGCAGGCGGCGCGTGGCCATCTCCTTGGCACGTTTCCCCGTGAGCGCAAACGAGAGGTTAATGTAGTTGAACACCGCCGAGAGCAGCAACAATAACCCAACGAGTGCCAACAATTTCAGTGTTTTGAGGTCACCATGGTTGAATTCGAGACCATTGTGCTCATTGAAAAACAGTTGGTCGAATCGGATCATTTCCAACCGTTCGAAGAATCCAACATGTCCGTAAATGGGATAAATCTCTTTGCAGACCTTATTCACCTTATCATAAATCACCTGAGGGTCTGTACCTTTAGCGATTTTCGCAAAAGTGATAGTCGTACCGTAACCATCATAGGGCGATTTAGTGGCAAACCGGTTGGCGGGATGGCGCACGTTGACGATTAAATCGTTGTTTTTGAAGATGGTGCTTTCGAATTCCTTGATAATGCCGGCAATGATATAATCCTCGCCATCAATCCGGATTGTCTGACCTGATTTTAAATCATGCTTTCGTGCAAACATCTCATTGACAATCACATTAGTAGGAACGTCAAGGTCTTCGAGACCGCCTTCAACGAAACGTCCGAGGTGCGGGAACATCATGAAGAAGTCCTTCTCCACGGCAACCGCATTCACTTTCACATAGTCATCTCCCATCTGGGCGACGGTCGTATAACACTGGCAATAGCGTACCGCCGCTTCCACCTCAGGAACCCGTGCGAGTAGCTCATCAGGGAAGGCGTAGGTGAGACCCGTAGTGTTTGGCGTTCCGAAGATGTAGATATTCTCACGGTCGGGACTTTCACGCGTGATACTGTACTGCTGCCACACATAGCTGCCGATGATGATCACGAACGCTAAGCTCACGACAAGCCCCACTGCCTCGATGGCGGTGTAGAGTTTGTTGCGGCTCAAAAAATTAAGGTAACTCTTCATAACACTACAATTCCGGCAATACATCCTCGACGATGCGGCCGTCGAAGAGGTTGATGATGCGGTCGGCGTAACCGGCATCACGCTGCGAGTGGGTGACCATCACGATGGTGGTGCCCTCCTTGTGCAACTCGGTGAGCAGGTCCATCACCTCCTTGCCGTTCTTGGAATCAAGGTTGCCAGTAGGCTCGTCGGCGAGGATGAGCTTGGGGTTGGCGACCACGGCGCGGGCAATGGCCACACGCTGCTGCTGTCCGCCCGAGAGCTGCTGTGGGAAGTGCTTGACCCTGTGGGTGATGGCCATTCGCTTCATCATGGCCGTGACCCGCTCCTTGCGCTCCGTTGCGCTGATGTTCAGATAGCGCAGCGGCAACTCGATGTTCTCATAGACGTTCAGCTCGTCGATGAGGTTGAAACTCTGAAACACGAAGCCGATGTTGCCCTTGCGGAACTTGGTGCGAGCCTTCTCTTTCAGCTTGCCCACTTGATGTCCGAGCAGCTCGTAGGTGCCCTCGGTGGGATTGTCCAACAGACCCAAAATGTTGAGCAGCGTGGATTTGCCGCAGCCCGACGGCCCCATGACGGCGACGAACTCGCCATCTTGAATTTCAAATGACACCCCGTCCAACGCGAGGGTTTCGATGTCTTCCGTGCGGAAGATCTTGGTGAGGTTTTGTACTTTAATCATTATGATAGATATTTGAAAACAAAAACAAGATAGCATTTATCATGCCAAACTCATAAATCAATCATAGCCAACATGATATAAAAAACCACTATCAGCGACATTGTAATATTTTTTTACAGCGTTGTAAAAAATCTTTACATCAGAAGTCATCGTCGAACACGATAGGATGGTCGGTGGCTATTACTTGGTTTATACACTTGCAAACAAATCATCCATCCTCACCTGAGATTGCATGATGCCGCTGTGGGCATTCTGCCTGACACCAAAGGTAGTGATCATGACCAATTGCAGAGCTTTCCGCGAATTGGTAGCTTCGCGGAACACTTGCATTTTTTTTCTAAGTTTGTCCTCATAATCCTTGCCGATGACAAACTCACCCACCGAGAACTTAATCTCGCAGATGTTAGTCGTACGGTCACGACGGTCGATAATGAGGTCAATCTGTGCCTTG
Source organism: uncultured Bacteroidales bacterium (assembly GCA_905233625.1). Lineage (GTDB taxonomy): Bacteria > Bacteroidota > Bacteroidia > Bacteroidales > WCHB1-69 > RUG11690. The sequence continues at coordinate 9,771 of CAJOFJ010000029.1, forward strand.
CCGCTTTCCGAAGCGCCTTGCCATGAAGAGACATCGGTCAACAAGGCACTGATTCCGATGGCTTTCTTAACCTGATTGATATGGTCTTTGCAGACTTGCTCAAATGTCTGTCCAGCCCAACTGCTCTTTGCAGGATTGTCGAGATAGTGTGTCCAGAAATGTTCATCAGGATTTTGCTTACCCTTCATAAAACGCAGATAAAATAGAGTGAAATAATCTGAAAGTTGATACACCACATTCTTCTCGTTGTATCCAAAAGTGTTGTAGGCTCTTACAAATTGGCTGTCCGACATGTTTTTCAGCATTTCTGTGAGGAGGCCGTTGTCTTCCAGATGTGTCTCATCAATAACCTCTTTACGGGTAAGTCCCGATTTCTTCGTAGCTAATGCCTCTATGATTTTCAGATAACCTTTGGCTGTACCGAAAAGCGTCTCATAAAGATGATCAAACTCATCCCAAAGTGGGCCTTTGCGTTTGAAGAAAACTGCATCGATGTTGGCGAGATAAGACAACTCGTTGTCAAGAAGTTTCAAGTAATAAGGAATACCGCCCATAGTCATATAACATTCCACGATGTCGTAACGGCTCCAGCGTATGCCACGTGAAATCAGATAGCGTTCCGTTTCCTGAAGTGTGAAAGGCATCAGATATATCCGTCGTGCTGCACGATTAAACAAACCTCCTTTATCGGACAAAATCTTTTTGGTAATCCAAGTGGTGGCGGAACCACATACAACAAGCATAATGTCGTTCTGTTGTGCCCCCCATCCGTTCCAAAAGGATTCGAAAGCGGCCAAAAACTCACTTTGACGGGTGTCTAACCAAGGAAGTTCGTCAATAAAAACGATTTTCTTTCGTTTCTCCTTAATGCTTTTCAGGAGTTTCTTCAACTCCGCAAAAGCTTCCAGCCAGTCAGCCGGCACTTTTTTTACATCTGCACCATATTCCAACAAAGCAAGATAAAAGTTTTTGAGCTGCGTCTTCTTGGACTTTTTGTATAGCCCTGTAACTTTAAAGTCGTATGTGTCGTCAAAAAACTCCTTTACGAGAAAGGTCTTTCCAACACGACGACGCCCATAAACAATGACAAATTCCGACTCTTTGGATTTGCGGTATTTTTCCAACTGACGGATTTCATATTCTCGACCGATAAACAAGTTTTTATCCATAACAAGTTTGCTTTTTTCGCCTGCAAAGATAAAACATTTTTCTTAAACTCAGGTGCGGAAACTTGATTTTTTTATCACTTTCCGCACCTAAGTTTGACCATTTACAGCGAAAAATATAAAACTCAAGTGCGGAAACTATATATTTTTATACGGTTTCCGCACCTGAGTTTATCTAAGTATCAACACATCACTTTCTCCATAGTTGTCGTACGACGAGGTGATTACTTTTTCTCCCGGCTCTAGGCCTTCCAACACCTCGTAGTACTGCGGGTTCTGGCGTCCTATGCGAACCTCACGTTTCACCGCCTGCTTCCCGTCTGCCGACACCACATATATCCATTTGCCTCCGGTTTTCTGATAGAAAGTTCCTCGTGGTATCAGCACCGCCTCCACGGGCTGACCGAGCTGCAAATTTAAGTAAAAAGTCTGTCCTGTGCGAATATTTTCCGGCTGTTCGTCCGAAAACTTGAAGTCAGCCTTGAATTTGCCTTCACGCACCTCCGGATAGACCTTGCGGATATGCAGGCGGTGCCGCTCACCCTGACGCTCGAAACTGGCTTCCAGACCAGCGGTAACCCGGTCGATATAATGCTCGTCTATCTTCGCTTCAATTTTGTAGCTTTCCATATTGTTGATCTGTCCTATCTTGGTGCCTGCGGCAAGCGACTGTCCCAACTCCACATCCAAAAGTCCCAGCTCGCCGTCGATAGGTGCCTTGATATTCAAGTTGTCCTTGCGGCGACGTATCATCAGCATATTCTGGCGCATGTTCTCCAGGCTCTCACGCATCTGCCGGATTTCCACCGAGCGGTACAGACTGTCCTGCTTGGCACGGTTTTCCACCAATTGGAGCCGGTCTTTCGCCAACTGGTATTCCTCCTCTGCCTGCAGCCATGCCTCCTTGGCGATAAGGCCATCGTTGAACAGCTCTTTTTGCGAGTCGTAGGTTCTCTTTTTACGCCGTACCTCCATTTGCAGCTGCAGCTTTTCCTGTTGCAGGCTCAGCTTCTGTTGTTCCATGGAAATCATGGTGTTGCGAAGTATATTCTCCTTCTCGGCCAAATCGGCCTCGGCATTCAGAATCTGCATGTCCAAGGTCTCGTTGCTCAGCACCAGAATGACATCCCCCTCGTGCACCTGACTGCCTTCTTCGGTCACGATTTTCTGCACCACACCGCCTTCCAGCGGACTAAGCTGGATGGTGGTCATCGGCACCACCTGTCCGCTGATGCGGATATAGTCGTTGAATTCGCCTTGGGTTACAGTGCTGATGGTGATGTTATCCGCCTGGGCACGCAGTTTCTTGGAATTATCCCTGAACACCAGCCAAGCGACAAAGACCAAGAGCAGCACTCCTCCCCAGTAGGGCAAAGCCTTTTTGCTGACAGCCAAACGCCATCCTTTTTTCTGTTCTATTTTTCTATCCACGATAGGTTTTATTAAGTGTTTAGAATGTTGAATTGTTTATTTGTTGAATTGTTGAACTGTTTTATTTCTTAGGTTTTAGTTTTTAGTTCTTAATTCTTAGTTTCCATAAATCTCTCTCCCGCATAATACCTAACAACATAACTTTTGATAAAGTATTGCAGTCGGGCGTTGAGTTGTTCGGCTACGGCGGTGAGGTAGTCATCAGAGATGGTTCGGTACTCCACCGCAGAGATCGCTCCCTGCTCAAAACGTTTGCGGTTCAGCTCCAGCGACTCGCCTTGCAGCGACGCACGCAGCATTGCCTCTTGCAAGGCCTCCGCGGCAGCGTCACGGTCGGCAACGGCACGTTGCACCTCAGCCTCCACTTCCTGCACCACCTGCTCATAAAGGGCTGATGCGCGCTTCAACTCATTTTTTCTTTTCTCAATATTAGAAAATATAGCCAAATGACTGTAAATGGGGATGCTCAACGACAGCTGTACATATTCGCCCCCGTTGTTTCTGATTTGCTCCGGAAAAGGCACTGACCGGTAGCCCTGCTGGCCCGGGTAAGTGAAGTAACTTGATGACCAGCCGCCATTCAGTGAAAGAGAGGGAGCCACCTGCCAGCGGGCGGTTTTCAAGGCTATGCGGGCATTTGTTATTGCACCCTTTGCCAAAACGACTTTAGGTAACCACTGCTTGGCATGATTAACCAACATCGAAACATCTTCCGTTGGCGTTATTCGGCTGCCACAATGTGACAGCCCTACGGATATTGTTGTAGAATCAGGGGTTGACAACCCCGTCAAAAATGGTACTGAATCGTCAATTTTCATAGGCTCGTCCACTGGCCAGAACATTACATCTTTCAAGGTGATAAGGGCATTGTTCAGAGAATTGTGGCAGGTGGTCAGCCGGTATCTGCATTTGGACAGGTCGGCTTGCAGCTGCACCACATCGATGTGCGATTTCTGTCCCATCTGCTCCTGCTTTTCCACCAGACGCAGGGAAGCCTCGGCCGTGGACACCTGCTCAGCCAGCACTTTCTCCAATTCGTTATAATACAGCACATTGCAATAAGCCTCTATCGTGGCCAAACACAACTGGTCCTCCAATTGCTGGGTTTGCGTCAAACCCATCTGCTGAGCGGTCTTGGTGATTTTAATATTGTTAACCGCCTGAAAGCCATTGAACAACATAATTCCAGCAGAAATACTATAGCCATTATGAAAAGAGGTGACCGTACTATAGGTATTGGTTTCGGGGTCGATAGAACGGCCAAAGTTGGCGTATGCGTATGTGCTTCCGCTGATGGAGGGCGTAAAAGCGGCCAGGATGGCATTTCGACGGTCAATTTGCGCATCCCGATTGTCAGCCTCCCTGATTTTCATCTGGGTAGAATGACCAAGAGCGTGGCGAATACAGGCCTTCAAATCCATGACAACCGTGTCCTGAGCCTTTAAGCTCGCTACGGAAACCGGTATCAGTAATATAAAAAGGATGATTCTCTTCATCTTTTCGGCTGTTGGTCTGACTTGTGATTAAGCCAAATTCGTGCCAAAAAGCTTATTTTATTTTCTGTCAGTATTTTAAATAAAGAAGAGAATGGGAGGAATGTAAAATTTCTTTACAATGATGTAAGATTACTTTACAAAAAAAAAGGGCTGCCACAGTATGAAAGCCCTACATCTTTTATGGGAAAGATCAATTTTTCAACGCCTTCTTCTTTTCACTCGCCAAACGGCGCTCTACCTTCTTCACATCTTCAGCAGGAGGCAGGTCCTCAGGGACAATTCCTCTGTCAATTAGCATTTGCCGGACAGCTGTGTTATTGTCAACATGCTCCTTCGTAATCGTTGTCTCACCAATCAAGTCCTTTGTCTGCACATTGACACTTGTCATCTCGGCCGCGAAATCCTTCGCCTTAATGCTGATGGTCGGCAGAAAATCAGCCAACGGACGACTCTGTGGTACTCCAAGATGCTTTTTCATCATACTTGTACTCAATCGAAATAGAGCCTGATCACCTTTTGAGCGAATAAGCGCAAAAGTCTGTTCATTTACGCCTCGTTCAAATAAGATACCTGAAAGTTTACGCTCGGTCTCTTGAAGCTTTGCTCGTGCTTTCACCCGTTCCATTTCCAAAATTCGCTGCTCAACTAGTTCTGCACGGCGGGTTTGTACAGCAAAATAAGTTTGTGCAAAAGCAATCTGCGGCTTTCTTGGGTCTCCATTTTGAGCTACCAAATAGCAAGCATAACGGGTAAGCAGAATATCATCAATCTCTCGTTCTGCAGTAGAACCCAATTCGACCATTTTGCTGACGTCAGCAAAATGGTCTGACTGCTTTTGTCCCGCATTTGTACAAGCCTCCTTTGCCTTGTCAATCACCTTGTAAAAGTTACGCCATTGCTGGTACCCTAGCAACTCACTTAATTCCCTCGCACTCCAGCATTCCGTTTCGTTAATCATGCATACTGCATCCTCAAAGTTTTTAAACAATAATTGTATTTCTTCCTTTTTCATAATAGTATTTTTTATTCTGTTTTTTTAGGCTACAAAGATAATAATTTTATCCTAAATATTAAATATAATATCAGTTATTTTTATTAAATAAAAAATCATATAGATAAAAAAGGAATGCCACGATGTAACAGCCCGATATACAATGATTTCATAAAAAAGAGACGGGGCACGCCCCGTCTCTACAATATATTTCCCATCTGCGAGGATGCAAATGGTTCCATAGATTTAGATATCCATCGGTTTCAGGTCGTCAGCGATAATCAGGTCAGCTTCGGTAGCGGCCTTCACCTGGTCAACCGTGAATTCAGGATGGATTTCCTTCAGCACGATACCCTTGGGGGTTACTTCCATCACGCCCATTTCGGTCACAATGAGGTTCACCTGACCTTTGGCGGTAAGAGGAAGGGTACATTTCTTCAGGATTTTGGGATTGCCCTTGGCGGTGTGCTCCATAGCCAGAATCACCTTCTTGGCACCGATCAGCAAATCCATAGCGCCACCCATACCGGGAGTCAATTTGCCAGGGATCATCCAGTTGGCCAAGTCTCCCTGTTCGTCCACCTGCATGGCACCGAGGATGGTAGCATCCACATGGCCGCCACGGATGATGACGAAAGAGTCGGCGCTGCTGAAGCTGGCGGCACCGGGCTGGGCTGTGATGTAACCACCACCAGCGTTAATGAGGTTGGGATCTTCCTTGCCTGCTTCGGGAGTGGGACCCATACCCATCATACCATTCTCAGTCTGAAGTGTAAGGTGTACATTTTCGGGCAGGTAGTTAGGAACCATAGTCGGCAGACCGATACCCAGGTTGACAACATCGCCATCGTGTAATTCTTTAGCCACACGTTTGGCAATTACTTCTCTGATTTCGTTTTTTTCCATGATATTGAGTTTTTATAATTGAATTATTTGTTTTGCAATCTCTTAGCCATCTCCTGAGCCAGATAAGAGGCCACATCATCGGCATACGAAGTGCTGCCGAAACCTGCGTCATAACCCAACTCCTTGGCCAGCTCGTGTGAGATACGAGGACCACCGCACACCAGGATAACCTTGTCGCGCAGACCCTCGGCCTCCAGCATTTCCACCAGCTCGGTAAGGTTCTTGATATGCACATCCTTCTGGGTCACTGTCTGCGACACCAAAAGAGCATCGGCTTTCATTTCGATAGCCTTGGCGATAAAATCTTCGTTCGGCACCTGGCTACCCATGTTCAGGGTCTCGAACATGTCGTAACGCTCCAGTCCGTAGTGGCCGGCATAACCCTTCATGTTCATGATGGCGTCGATACCCACAGTGTGGGCATCGGTACCGGTGCTGGCGCCGATAGCAACGATCTTGCGACCCACATGCTCACGGATGTACTCGTCCGTCTCCTTCATGCCCATCACTGTGGATTCCACCTTGGGCACATGGATGGTGGTATAATCCACCGTGTGGGTGCATGAGCCATAGCAGTTCACAAAGGTGAAACCCTTGGTCAGCTCCTTGAAATATACTACCAGAGGGTTCTCGAAACCCATCTTCTTCATCAGCTGTTTAGCAGCCTCTATGGCTTCGTCGCCACAGGGCACCGGCAAGGTGAAACTGATCTGTGTCTTGCCGTCGTTCATCGTATCGCCGTACGGTTTAACTTTGGTGAGGTCAAGGGTTTTGTCAAAATCCTTTTCCTCCATTGAATATAATCCTCCGCTCATGTGAGTTGTTGATTTGTTTAATTGTTGTTTGTTTAATTTTGCATTGGGCTATGGGCTTTGGGCTGTGAGCTGTGGGCTGTGAGCTATTCGTTAAATTGCTCATCGCTCAATGCTCATCGCTCATCACTCATTGCTCATCGCTGTTTCATCAGCGCAATAAACGGGTTGAAATAATTCTCGCCTTTGGTCACCACGCCAGCCAAACCTTTACCACCAGTCTTGCTACGCTTGATGTCGGCGAAGATACCTTTCTCCAGAGCCTCGAACAGACCCTCGTTCACCATGTCTTCCAACAGCTTGTGGGCATCGTCGAGCACCTTGGCCGCACGCTGGCGGATAATACCGCCTTCTTTGAATTCCACCTCATCGCCGATGTTCTTCATATTATTGAAAATATAACGAGCGTTCTCGATAGCCAGGTAACGGTCGCTCATGAAAGGCGTGTGGATAGCTTCAGTAATCATACCCAACAGCTGCAAACCCTGACCCGTCCAGATAGCGATGGAGTTGAACAAGGCATCCTGAATTTCGCCCTTGAAGATATTACCGGTCATGAACTTGGTGGGAGGCATATATTTCAACGGAGCATTCGGGAAGATCTCACGCAGCATCTGTGCCTGTGCCAACTCGTAAAGATAACCGTTTTCCAAGTCGGGGTTCATCTCGAAAGCATGACCCAAACCCATCTGCTCCTCGGGCATACCGGCCAGCAAAGCCAGCTGCTCGTTAATGAGGTCGGAAGCCAGCACCGTATGAGCCTGCTCGTATGCGTCGGCAGTGGTCAGGTAGTTATCCTCACCGGTATTGATAATCACACCGGCGAAACCGTTGATTACACGGGAGAAATACTGATCGACCAAAGTACGCTGCGGGTTGATGTCGCGGAACAAGATGCCGTACAAAGCGTCGTTCAGCATCACGTCCAGACGCTCGAGAGCACCCATAGCGGCGATTTCGGGCATGCACAGACCTGAGCAATAGTTGCACAGACGGATGTAGCGACCCACTTCCTCGCCCACCTCATCAAGGGCCTTACGCATGATGCGGAAGTTCTCCTGGGTAGCGAAAGTACCTCCAAAACCCTCGGTAGTGGCGCCGTAAGGCACGTAGTCGAGCAAACTCTGGCCCGTGGTACGGATCACAGCAATAATGTCGGCACCCTGACGGGCAGCGGCCTGAGCCTGCACCACGTCTTCATAAATATTGCCGGTAGCCACAATCACATAGATGTAAGGTTTCGGACCCTCACCGATGGTGTTCAGGTATTCGTTACGTTTGGCCACATTAGCCTTGATACGGGCAATACATTGCTGCACGTAGGGATCGACAGCCGCTTTGATTTTATCCAAAGGATTAAACTTCAGTGTGGTAATATCCAACTCACTGGTGGATATCTTTTCAGCAATTTGCTGCGGATTGAGACCGGTTTCGATGATGGCGTTGCCGATATAATACAACACGCCCTGGTTCAGCAAGCCCTTTTCGTGAATCGAATTCACCACGACATTGGGAAGCGGGACCTCGTTGCTGTCGATACCGTCGATACCTATCAAACGGCAACATGTACGCTCTACCGTCACGGTGGTATAGATGTCCACAAACTTCTGCACGTCGTCGGCAATGCTCTTCGCCAAATTCTTTGCTGACGCAACCTTCTCAAAATCAAGACCTAATTTACTTTTCTTCATTCTTTTAATTTACTTAGTTTGGAATTCAGGACCCAAAATTATACAATATTAATTCAAACCAGCAAAATTACAATTATTTTTTGAGATTTGCAAGAAAAAAGATATCATCACATTTTCCACTGTAGAGACGGAGCGTGAAATGATATAATTGAGACGGGGCGCGAAATGATATAATTGAGACGGGGCGCGAAATGATATAATTGAGACGGGGCACGAAATGATACAATTGAGACGGGGCGCGAAATGATATAATTGAGACAGGGCACGCCCCGTCTCTACGAAGATTTCATATTGAATTCATCATCATTCCATCTCGACACATTTTGCTCTATGTATGCTGCCACATTATTCAATTCTTGATGATTACGTATTATTCTATCATGGAATCTCGCCTGCCATCCAAATGTGATATTGTGGGCATTTGCATATCGGGATATAGCTGATTTGATTCCACCAATAACAATCGACAATTTCCCCTTTCTATGTGATATTCTCTGCATCTCCACATTCCCCTGTAGAGACGGGGCGTGCCCCGTCTCCTTCTTTAATTCGTGTCCCGTCTCAAAGGCGTGTCCCGTCTCAAAGGCATGCCCCGTCTCTGCAGAAAAATCATTGATATTCACAATGGCATGGATATGATTCGGCATCACCACAAAGAATGGTATTTCCGCATATGGGTAATGATCCCTCACTTTCTGTAACTGTTCCACAGCATATTGCCCAATGGAAGACAAACGCATAACCGCATCGTATTGTTCGCCTTCACGCACAATATTACCAAAAAAGCAATTCCGTTCTTCTGTACATATCGTCACAAAATAAAGGCCACTGCTATAATAATCACCTTGCAATCTTACAGAAGGCATTCGATATTTTCCTAAAAATTTATCGTCAGACATTTTTCAGAATTTCGTTAATATAAAAATCACGTAGAGACGGGGCGTGCCCCGTCTCCATTTTTATTGCGTGCCCCGTTTCATAAACTTGCCACAACCTTCCATTTTCAGCATTGCAAAAATAAATATAATTCCGATACGAAAATAAATTTCTTGAAAATTGTTTTTAAATTTATGATTATTTATATTGAAAATAATTGTATTTTTGCAGCTGGTTTAAGAGGTAAAAATCTGACCAGACGAATTTTTCTGAAAAAAAAAATTTGTATTTTTGATTTTATTTCCTATCTTTGTGATTTCCAATACTTTATCTTGGATAAAACTGCAAAATACTGAATATCAAAAATATAGATTAAAATATAAAATATAAAAATACACAATTATGACACAAGCTTTACATTTTTCAGGACTCCACCGCGCTCTGCGGAACTTCTTGGCACTCAGTCTCATGCTACTTGCCTTCATGGCAGTGCCGATTGATGGGTGGGGGCAAACAACGTACGAACAATTAACATCTATTGCAAATATTGACGAATCAGCTGAATATGTACTCGGTATTGACGGTACTGGCTTCCATTACTCCAATACTTCAGGATGGGGATTAACAGGACTTCCATCTGAACATACTCCATATCACTACAAATTAGTGGTAGCAGATGATGGCAAGTCCTTTAAGGCATATATCAATACACCTATATATAGTAAAACGTACTATATGACTGTTCCTACATCGAATGCTTTCACAATGACAACAACTAGTACTGCTGATAATACAGACCTTATTATAGGAACAACACAAATTCAAGAGCCCAATTATGCGGTTGCAAATAAAAATAATACTGCTAGGCATCTGCGAATAAATGGCACTTCTGGCTTAAGGTCGTATGCTGGCACTACTGGTCAAATGGCTTTTTTCTATAAAATTAATACTAGTAGTACCACCACCTACACCGTCACCTACGACTGCGATGGTGGTACCAGCGGATGCCCTGAAAATGTGACGAACATTTCTGCTGGCAGCAGCATAAATCTGGCTGCTGCACCTACTAAGACCGACTATACTTTTGATGGATGGAACGATGGTACAACAACACATCAAGCAGGTTCTGCCTATACTGTAAACGGGAATGTAACCATGACCGCGCAATGGACGGAGAACAGTAGTAGCGATGTACAATGGGTTTTAACAAATATCTCAGACCTCACTACAGACGATGTGTTCGTAATTGTCGGAAACAATGGTTCCAACTATGCAATGTCAAACAACAATGGCACAAGCAGTGCTCCTTCAGCAGTTGCTGTAACTATCGACAATAACAAAATCACCAGTGCTGTTGCTACGAATATACAATGGAACATCAGCGGCAACACCACCGATGGTTACACCTTCTATCCTGTTACTTCCACCTCATCTTGGCTGTGTTGTACCACCACTGCCACCTCTAGTTCAAATAACAATATAAGGGTGGGGACAAACAACAGAAAAGTATTTGAACTTAACTCGAATAATTATTTGTTAACAAAAGACAACAATACTACTCGTTATTTGAGCATATATAACAATGCAGATTGGCGTGGTTATATCAATACTGACAATGGAGTTGCCACAATGTCTTTCTACAAGAAAATAACTGATGAAATTGTTGCACCTTCTTTATCTGCCGAAAATGTAAACATCACATACGATGCTATCAACAGTAGCATTTCATACACTATCAATAACGAAGTTGAAGGTGGTACGGTCAGTGCAGCAGTCACTGGAGGAAACGAAGGCAATTGGCTCTCCCTTGGTATAGTTGGACAAACAGTACCATTTACCTGTACAGCCAACGAATCTAACGTAGCTCGAACAGCCGTCATCACGCTGATATACACATACAACACAGACCAGACTGTTACCAAAAATGTAACCATTACACAGGCTGCAGCTCCCTTGATATACACAAGTATTCCAGCATTATATACTGCATCCACCAGCACAGCTACCGAAGTTACCATTACTTTTAATAATTGGGTAATTTCAGCAGCGACAAACAGCCAAGCATACCTTACAGACAACCAAGGTCATGGATTGATTATTTTTAAATATGGACATGGTTTCCAAGTCAATGATGTGCTGACAGGCACCGCAAGCTGTAAACTTCAAAAATATAATGGATCAGCAGAATTAACAGAACTCACATCAACAACCGACGGCCTTTCTGTGGCACATAATGGTAATGTTATTGAACAAAACATCGCCATAAATGAACTCAATGGTGTAAACACTGGTTCTTTGCTAACATACGAAGGTTTAACTTACAATGGCACATACTTTGTAGATGAAAATAATAACACCATTAAGCCTTTTAATTCGCTATATTCCTATACAATCAAAAATGATCACATCTATAATGTAACTGGCATTTACTTGCAATACAACTCAACCAAAGAAATATTACCTCGCAGCGAAGCCGATATCGAAGAAGTAATTGGCGAAGTCGCCACTCCCATCTTCTCCCTTGCCGCTGGCACTTACACCGAAGCACAAACAGTGGAAATCAGCTGCGAGACAGAGGGTGCGACCATTTACTACACCCTTGATGGTTCAGACCCAACAAGTGCAAGCTCGTCATACTCGCAAGCTCTCAACATATCAACAACCACCACAATTAAAGCCATTGCATATTTGAATGAAAGTGCCAGTGAAATAGCTTCCGCAACCTACACAATATTGCATCCTCTCACCACTATGGATGAAATTTTCACTGCTGCCACAGCTGCAGGCAGTACAGCAACATCTACTATGATCACTTTCAACAACTGGGTTGTTACAGGCGTAAAAAATAATAATGCATACGTCACCGATGGCACAAAAGGATTCATAATTTACAAATCAAATCATGGATTTTCAGTTGGAGACGTACTGAGTGGAACCGCCGCTTGCTCTGTTCAACTCTATAAAGGCGCTGCTGAATTAACAGGTCTCACAGACACTACTACTGGTCTTACTGTCACTACTGGTGGTACAGTCACCCCCGTAACGAATGTTCCTATTGCCGACCTTTCTGGTGTTAACACTGGTGCCATTTTCAGTTATGAAAACCTTACTTTTGATGGAACCTATCTCAACGATGAAAACAGCAATACTATTAAGCCCTACAATTCTTTATTTTCTTATACTCTTGTAACAGACCACATTTATAACGTAACTGGCATTTTTGTCCAGTACGACAACGACAAAGAAATCCTGCCTCGTGATGTTTCAGATATCGAGGAAGTGATCAGCGTAGAACCGAGTATCACTCTCAGCAGCTATTCGATTGAAGCCACAGCTGCCGAACAAGAAGAATCTATTACAGTGACTTATACCGAAATTGAAACTGACCTTGGTGCTCAGATTATTTGGTACACTGATGCATCCTGCACTACCACTACGGATGAACCCGATTGGATTTCGGCCGGAATCAATGCAACCACTCTGAACATTGATTATCTGATTGAAGAAAATACTGGCAATGCACGTACCGCTTATTTCAAAATTTACGCTGTAGATGCCCAAACAAATGATGTTTATTCCAATCTTGTCACTGTAACACAAGCGGCACCTGTTATTGACTATGCCACGCTGCCGTTTGAATGGGCCGGCGGAGAAAGAAGTGCTTTTGAAGCTTTGAACGGGACCTCCACTTATAGTGTGGGAGACTATGCTGAAAATCAAGGTGTTTATCGGATGAAACTCGATGCCAATAACGACTATATCCAAGTCAAGTGCGACCAACAACCTGGCAAAGTTACCATTGGTGTGAAAATGATTGGAGGGGCTACAACTTCTACTATCACAGTTCAAGGCTCCGCTGACGGCGAAAACTTCACAGACATTCAAACTTTAACCATCAGCGGCGCACAAAACAGTATATTAACGCTCGAAACAACCAATGCATTTGACGCTAACGACAGATACGTGAGATTACTTTTCACGAAGGGCTCTAATGTCGGCATCGGTCCTATTACAATTGCTATTCCTGTAGTTTCTCATACAATTACAATTGATCCAAATATCTCACATGGAACAGTTCAAGCAAACAAAGAAACCGCAGTTGAGGGTGAAACCGTTTCATTAACAGCCACACCTGATACGCATTACAATTTCGACTCTTGGTATGTGGTATACGAAAGCAATACTGATCTTGAAGAGGTTACTGTTACTAATAATCAATTTACAATGCCTGCATTCGATGTAGAGGTCTCTGCAACATTTGTTGAAGCTCCAAAGTATAACATTTCCATCAACCAAGATGTGGAACAAGATGTTATTGTCGATGTAACAAACAATCAGGCTTATGCTGGAGATGTGGTTACAATCACTGCTTCAAAAGATGGGTATCTTCTTTCAACGCTCACGGTTACAACAAGTGATGAAACCGCTATAGACATCACACCCGAAGTTAATGCAGCAATTGAAGAATACACCTTTATAATGCCCGCAGCCAATGTCAACATCAATGCCACTTTTGTTGCAGTACAATCATACTACGATATTCAATTTAGCATCAATGGTCAGATAGACCCAGACAACACACAGAGTGTAACAACTGTCACATCTTGTCCATCGGTGACTGCACCTAATGGTTGGAATTTTATAGGATGGTCGTTAAATGAGACAAGCGACTGTTCTGATGTTATTACTTTACCCTACCTCCCCACAGAAAACCATACATTATATGCCGTATTTTCACAAGGTTCTGCAAATGACATTTATCAGCAAGTAACTAATCTTAACGACATCGTTGCAGGCACGTATGTAATTGTTAATGATGGATATGCTTTACCGAATACAACAACAAGTAGCAGTCCTGTTAAAAGCACCGACTTTCTGATTGAAACGGAGAATAGTCAACTGATTATTCCCGAGAATATTACTAGCATGGAATGGACTTTTTCTGGAACTGAAGATATCACAATAACTAATCCCGAAGGAAATCGTTTATATTGTACAAGTGCCAATGCCGGACTTCGTGTTGGCAACACTGATGACACATGGACTTTTGAAAGTAATTCCTCTGGTTTTGCCATGAAAGATAAAAATAACAGTCGATACTGTGCAGTATATAGTAGTGGAAGTGATTGGAGAAGCTACGCCTCAAAAGATCACCAAAATTATGGAGATGGTGGCATTCTATATTTATACAAAAAATCAGTTGGTTCCCAAGTGTGCACCACATATGTGACAACAACCTACCATGTGGAGTTGCTGAATGTAACCAATGGTACAATCGCAAGCAATATAGACTATGCCGCTGAAAGTGCATCAGTAACACTTACCGCTACACCTGCTGAAGACTATCACTTGAGTTCATGGACAATTTTGGACGGAAATGCTGAAGTTATTCCTTACTCCATTTCTCAAGAAAATCCAAATGTAGCCGCTTTCATCATGCCTGCCAGTGATGTGATGGTTGAAGCCTCCTTTATACACAACACCTATACTCCGACCTTCTCTCCCGTAGCAGGCAGCTATAACGAAACTCAAAATGTAACCCTCAGTTGCGCAACTGAAGGCGCGACAATATACTACACCCTTGATGGCACGGATCCGACTAATGCAAGTATGGTATACACTGAAGCTATTTCCATAAGCAATACAACTATCATTAAAGCCATTGCATATTTGAATGAAAATGCCAGTGCAATAGCTTCCGCAACCTACATCATCACACAACCTTCCATCACCTTGAGTCCCTCTTCTATTGAGGCTCCGGTTGCAGGCGCAAACAGCTCACTTGAGATGACCCTTACCGCGGTTAATGCCAACACCCTTGAAATTCAATGGTTTGACGAAGATGGAGATCCTGCTGAATACGACCCGACAACTTGGCTTCATCTTACTATTAATACATCAACTATTGATTATGTAATTGATGAAAACACAAGCTATTTGGATCGCGATGCCTACTTCAAAGTTGTGGGTAAAGATGCTAACGACAACGATATTTTATCCAATCTTATTGCTGTCTCTCAGACCCATCCGGATGCTCCTGAAAGGACCATTACCGTTAACCCGACCTCTGCCAACCATAGCAGTGCCGCAGCCGACGGTTCACTTGACATCACGCTCAACAACTTCACAGATGAGAACGTAACATCGACATTTTTCGCTTTCTATAAATCCGATGGAAATGGCGTTTATACCGAATTTGGAGAAGAGGAAGATGATCCGGCATGGATTCATCCAAGTATCACTTCTCCCTACGGAACAATTTCTTACACTGTCGACGCCAACGAGGGCGAAGCCCGCACCGCCTATTTCAAACTCGTGTTCAGTCTGACCGGCGAATATGTGTATTCTGATATGATTACTATTAGTCAGGAGGCGTATATAGCTCCTGTGGTTACAAATGATTATGAACTCTTCAATGGAACTATTGTTGAAGGCGACTACTTGATTGTGTATAATGGAGCTGCTATGAATACAACAGTTACCAATGACCGATTACAATATGTAGAAGTCATTCCTGACAATAATGTAATTGTTACTGGTGATGCTTCCATTGTATGGCACATTGCTCCGAGCGGAGACTATTGGACCATATATAATGCTGATGCAAATGCATACGCTGCAAGTACAGGTGCAAAAAATAAAGCTCAAATGTTGGCAGACGGAACGGATAACAAAGCTCTTTGGACAGTTTCTGGAACTGAACAATACGAATTCGTAAACAAACAAAATACCACAAATGAAGTTAATGCCAATCTTAGGATGAACCAGGGATACGGATTTGCATGCTATGCAACCGGAACTGGCGGTGCATTGTCGTTATACAAAAAAGTAGACAACACCCCAACCATTACGCTCAGCACCTATTCAATTGACGCCACAGCTGCTGAAACAGATGGCACACTAACTGTAACCTATCATTACATTGATTTCACCAATTCTCCCGAAGTCCATTTCTTCGCGGCAGATGGTACAACTCCTGCTACGTATGACTGGTTTGTTGCTGATATCAATAATAATAACAATGTTGATTACATGATTGATGCAAACACTGGTGAAGCTCGCACTGCTTATTTCAAAGTTTATGGACTTGATGCTCAAGCAAATGAGGTTTACTCCAATCTTGTCACTATCTCTCAAGCTGCAATGGAAGTTGTTGCTACTCCAAGCTTCAGTCCTGCAACTGGCACATATACTGGAACACAAAGTGTAGTCATTAATTGCGCAACAGAGGATGCCACTATCTATTACACTTTGGATGGAACTGAGCCCTCCTCAACAAACGGCACAGAATACACAAATGCCATTTCTGTTAATGAAAACATGACCATCAAGGCCATTGCAGTAAAAGAAGGCATGATTGCCAGTTCAATAGCTTCCTCAGCGTACACGATTGTATATCCCAGCATCAATGCTGAAAATGTCAACATAACAAGCACTGCCACTTTTGGCGAAATCGAATATACCATCAACAATGAAGGTGAAGGCGGCATCCTGACCGCTGCAGTCTCTGGTGACAGCTGGCTCACATTGGGCGATGTTACCACTGCAACCGTACCCTTCACATGCACGACCAATCCATCAACCACTGAAAGAACCACTACCATAACACTCACTTACACTTATAATACGAATCAAACCGTCACTAAGGATGTAATAATAACACAAGAGGCAGCTGTTACTTACACCATCACGTTTAACAAAGGTAATGGAATTTGCGATACAGAATCAGAGACAGGCATTAATGGCTCAGCCATTACATTGCCCACAGCGACACCTTCCGAAATCTGCGATAATACTGGCTGGACTTTTGCTGGCTGGGCTACAGCAAGTGTTTCGGAGACACAAACCGCACCTACCCTGCTAACGGGCACTTATACAATTACTGGCGATGCCACACTGTATGCGGTATACGGTAAGACGGAAGCTGGAAGTGGAACTTCAACTCCTGCCAGCTATGTTAAAGTAACTTCAGAACCCTCCGACTGGAGTGGAGAGTATCTTATCGTTTATGAAGATGGAAATGTGGCTTTCGATGGTAACTTAGAGACATTAGATGCCGTTAGCAACACCATTTCTGTAAATATTTCAAACAATACTATTGAATCCACCTCAACAACCGATGCAGCTAAATTCACTATTGCTGCTTTGAATAATGAAGGTGGTTATTCAATTTTGTCGACAAGCGGATATTATATTGGACAAACTTCTAATAATAATGGTATGGCTACAAATACTACTACAGTTTATACCAATTATCTATCTTTGAGTGAGGATAATAGTGTGAATATCAGTTCAAGCAGTGCATATCTCCGATATAATTCTGCATCCAACCAATTTAGATTCCGTTATTATAAGTCTTCTTCTTATACTAGTCAGCAAGCTATCCAATTATATAAATTTGAATCTGGGACTTCAGGAACCACCACCTACAACAGCAATCCGACCTGTGATATTCCAACATACAGTATCATCGTCAATCAACCCACAGTTGGAGGTACTATTGGAGCGTCTGCCGAAATAGCGGAAGCCGGTACCGAAATCACCCTGACGGCAACACCCGACGAGGGTTACAGCCTCGGTTCCTGGACTGTGACCTCAGGCAATGATCCTGTCACGGTAACAAATGACAAATTCACCATGCCTGCTGGTGATGTGAACGTGAGCGCAACCTTCACCCTCAACAGCCACACCTTGACCATCCACTATGTCTATGCCGCTGGCGGAACCGCTCACGACGACGTGGTGAGTCAGGTTGCCTACGGTGCTGAATACTCCGTCGCTTCTCCCACTATCACTGGTTACACTCCCGATAAGGCTACAGTAAGCGGCACCATGGGTACTGAAAATGTAGAGGTGACCGTTACTTATAACATCAACAGCTACACCATCACCTACATGAACGGCGAAGTGCAGTTCACCTCCCAGACCTACGAATACAACGCCGCTGTGTCAGCTCCTCAGAACAATCCCTCCAAGACTGGATACACCTTCGCCGGATGGAGTCCCGCACTGCCTGACAACATGCCGGCCGAGAACCTGACCGTCAACGCTCAGTGGAACATCAACAGCCACAACCTGACTATACATTATGTTTATAGTGATCAAACTACCGCTTCCGCTGATTATACCGCAAGCTTGGATTATGGCACGTCATACAATGTAACCTCTCCGACTATTGAAGGCTACACTCCTGACAAGGCAACGGTCAGCGGCACAATGCCCGATGAGGATGTGGTTGTGACCGTTACCTACGGAACGGATGT
>CAJOFJ010000030.1:0-408 GCA_905233625.1 uncultured Bacteroidales bacterium
AACTATCAGTATATCAGATATTTCCTATATTCTACATGAAAAAAACTACACTTATATCCATACCATCGATGGAAGCAGATATTGCAAATATTGCTCCCTATCAAGTATGGAAGAACTACTTCCAGAAAATCTTTTTATTCGTGTCAACAAAAATGCCATTATTCCTTTGAACAAAATCACTCGTTATACAGAAGACAGCGTCTCCATCCTATACGGCAACCCCGCACAGGAAATTTCCTTCACTCTGTCGGAAAAATATGTGCCAAACATAAGAGAAAAAATTGCCTCAGCTGTCGGTTTAAATCTGTCGGCTGACGGTTTAAATGTTCAAAATGACGGTTTAAACGGTCGCTCTGGCGGTTTAAATGAGGGTATAAATAAGGCCAATTTGGAAGAATTTATGGACAA
>CAJOFJ010000030.1:429-16995 GCA_905233625.1 uncultured Bacteroidales bacterium
GCAAAAGACCCTTCGGTGACCATGAAAAGCCTGTCTGATCAACTCGGGATTTCGCTCAAAACAGTTGAAAGAAGAATAAAAATTCTGAAAGACAAGGGTATTCTTCAGCACAGCGGCGCCAAGAAAAATGGAGAGTATGTTTTTGCTTCCTCAATTCCCGGATCCGTCATCAATTGGTTAACTACTGATGAGCTGTCGACAACCAATTAGCCCGCATACCTGCGGCATGCGTGTTTTTGGCGGAACCTCCCCGTTTCTACCAAGCCCAGCAGTCCTAACGGACTGCCACATCTCCCCTCGAGCGCAGCGAGACTCCCCTCGAGGGCGCAGCCCGAGACTCCCCTTGAGCACGTAGTGCACCCCCCCCTATCAACTTCCCCCTGTTGAAATTATCCAGACAGGCCAAACCGTATATCATTCTTTTTTCGTATTTTTGAAGTTTGATATTTTTCGTGGAGACGTGGAGACGTGGAGACGTGGAGACGTGGAGACGTGGAGACGTGGAGACGTGGAGACGTGGAGACGTGGAGACGTGCACTTCGTGCATTCGTAAAGACGAATTTGATCTTCACGAACGAGCGCAGCGAGTGACTTAACGCCTTAACGTATAAACGAAAAGAAAAAATTAATACCATAAAATAAACCATGGCAGAATATAACGACGACAACATCACCACCCTGGAATGGGACGAGCATATACGTACACGCCCCGGTATGTACATCGGCAAACTGGGCGACGGCTCCGCCCATGACGACGGCATCTATGTGTTGTTCAAAGAAGTGATAGACAATGCGATAGATGAATTCATGCAGGGCTTCGGCAAAACCATAGACATCTCCATCAAAGAGAATAAAGTCACCATCCGCGACTATGGCCGTGGCATTCCGCTGACCAAGGTGGTGGATTGCGTTTCCAAAATGAACACCGGCGGCAAGTTCAAAGAAGGCACCGCTTTCGACAATTCCATCGGTATGAACGGTGTGGGCGTGAAGGCCGTCAACGCTCTGTCCACTTATTTCTTTGTGCAGAGTGTCCGCGACGGACAGAAAAAAACCGCCGAATTCTCCTGCGGCAAACTGGTGAACGAATCACCCATACAGCTTTGCGACGAGCGCAACGGCACCCTTGTTTCTTTTATTCCCGATAATTCCATCTTTGAAAACTACCACTGGTACATCGACTATGTGGAAAAGATGATATGGAACTATGCCTACCTCAACCGTGGTCTTTCTATCGTGCTGAACAACAAGCGTTTCATTTCTAAAAACGGTTTGTTGGATCTTATCAACAACAACATCGGCAACGACGCGCTCTACACCCCTATCCACTTGGAAGACGGCGATTTTGAATTCGCATTGGTCCACACCGACCGCAAATACGGCGAGGAATACTACTCTTTTGTCAACAGTCAGAACACCACCCAAGGAGGTACCCATCAGCAGGCTTTCCGTGAGGCTATCGTCAAGACTTTCAGGGATTTCTACAAAAAAGATTATGATCCCAATGACATCCGTAACTCGGTGGTGGCAGCCCTTTCCATCAAAGTGAAAGAGCCTATTTTTGAGTCGCAGACCAAAACCAAACTGGGTTCCACATATATGCGTCCCGGCGGTACTACCATCAGAAACTATGTCAATGACATTGTTTCCAAATTATTGGACAAGTACCTCCACATGCATTTGGATGTGGCGGAAATCATTCAGAAAAAAATTCAGGAATCTGAAAAAGAAAGAAAAGAGATTGCCGGCATCAAGAAACAGTCCAAAGAAACCCAGAAAAAGGTGAGCCTGCACAATCGCAAGCTCCGTGACTGCCGCTATCACTTCAACACCAACGACGCGCGAGGCGTGGAGACCACCATTTTCATCACCGAGGGTGACTCCGCCTCCGGCTCCATCACCACCTCCCGCGATGCCAATACCCAGGCGGTCTTCAGTCTCCGAGGCAAACCGCTGAACACATACAACACCAACAAGAGCGCCCTATACCGCAACGAAGAGCTGAGTTTGCTGCAAGCGGCGCTGAACATCGAGGACGGACTGGATGGATTGCGCTACAACAACATCGTGATTGCCACCGATGCCGATGCCGACGGCATGCACATCCGCATCCTCATGCTGACCTTCTTCCTGCAATATTTCCCTGACCTGGTCAAGGCCGGCCACGTATATATCCTCGAAACACCCCTTTTCAGGGTCAGAAACAAGCAGCAGACGCATTATTGCTATTCGGACGAGGAAAAGGCCGCGGCTATCAAAAAGTGCGGCGCAAAGGCCGAAATCACGCGTTTTAAAGGTTTGGGTGAAATTTCCCCCACCGAATTCAAGAATTTCATCGGCAAAAACATCCGCCTGGAACCCGTGGTGCTGTCCAAAGATGTGGACATACGCCACCTGCTGGATTACTTCATGGGCAAGAACACCAGCGAAAGAACCCAGTTTGTGATGGATAACCTGAGGGAAGAGATTGATATGGTCGCTAATTAGCAGACGTGAAGACATTCGCTGCGCTCATTCGTTAAGACGTGGAGACACTCGCTTCGCTCGTTCGTGGAGACGAATTTCGCCTTAACGAATGCACGAAGTGCATGACTTAACGCCTTCACGTCTTAACGTCTCCACGTATAACCATTAGAAATAATACCCCAGTGTGGCCTGAAGGTTGAGATTGCGTTGGCTATAACCTTTTATGCCAATCTCCTCCCATGCTTTTACATTGGCGGAATTAAGTATTCCCAAATCACATGCCACACCAATATAAAATTTCTTTAGTTCAAAACCTGCAGCCATAGTAATTCCAAAATCAAAACGTTGATAAGGATGTGTGTATAAATCCGTATTTATTTTCTCTGTGTATCCACTTTTATCCGTAACGTAATAATGGATTCTCTCATCTTTATAGACATAACATTTACCACGGATATCACTGGTTTCTCCTGTATACTGATTAATATATTTCCCATCTAAGACATCCTGTCCTGTCAATCCCACACTGAAATAAGGACCTATGCCGAATATAAAAGCATGTTGGTCGTTACTCTTGAATGTTTTCCTGAAATTCACCAAAATGGGAATCTGTATCTGCTGCATGCTTAACACTTCCTTCGCCTGAAAATAAAGCGTATCCGTCATTTTAACTTGTCCTTTGGATCCCCAACGTTGCCATGAATAATATATTCCTGGCTGAATGGATATCACATTTGTTATTCCTATGTCAAACACAAATCCAGCTCTAACTCCAACTTTCATCTTATATTCCGCCTTATTGGAATATAAAGTTGTTATTTTTTCCCCATCCGACCGTAAAGAATACAAATTGGAAACATTAGGGCCTACACGTATTCCCACCCGAAAAGAACCTTTGCCCTGTGCCAAAACCATGCTGGTGCAACATAGTGACAAAATAATAATGGCGATGATTTTTTTCATAATTACAATTTTTATTTCCTTCTGAAATAAATCTCCATCGGCACGCCTGAATAATTCCATTTCTCGCGTATCTGGTTTTCCAAGAATCTTTTGTAGCTGTCTTTCACATACTGCGGAAGATTGCAGAAGAACGCAAATGCCGGAAATGAAGTCTTCAACTGGGTCACATACTTGATTCTGATGACCTTGTCCTTGTTCATCGGCGGTGGAGTCTGGTTGATAATGGGTAGCATTACATCATTCAATTCCGATGTGCTGATCTTACGGCTCCGGTTTTTGTGAACCTCTATCGCACTTTCCAAAACTTTGTAGATACGCTGCTTGTTGATAACTGAAGTGAAAATAATAGGCACATCGGTGAAGGGGGCAATACGCTGTTTCACAAGTTCTTCGTATTGTTTATGGGTTTTGTTGTCCTTCTCCACCAAATCCCATTTGTTCATCACCACCACAATGCCTTTGCGGTTACGGGCGGCCAAACTGAAAATGTTAAGATCCTGGGCATCAAATCCCTGAGAAGCATCGCACATCAGAATACAAACATCACTGTTTTCAATAGCCCTGATGGTACGCATCACCGAGTAGAATTCCAGATCTTCTTCCACTTTTTTCTTCTTGCGCAGACCTGCCGTATCAATGAGATAGAAATCAAAACCAAAGCCGGTATAGCGGGTATAAATGGAATCGCGGGTAGTTCCTGCAATAGGAGTTACAATATGTCGCTCGTAACCCAAAAAGGTGTTGATAATTGACGATTTCCCCACATTGGGTTTTCCCACGATGGTAATCTTGGGAAGCTCTTCCAGCTGCACATTCTCCTCCTTGGAAAAATGCTTCACCACCTCATCCAATAATTCTCCTGTACCGCTACCCGACACCGCTGAAATGGGATAAATATTTTCAAATCCCAAAGCATAGAATTCGGTGTAATCAAAAAAATTGGATGGACTATCTATCTTATTTACAGCTAAATAGAATGGTTTCTTGGATTTACGAAGCATTCTGGCAACCTCTTCATCCAGAGGGGTCAATCCTTCTCGTCCGTCCACCAATAACACAATCACATCCGACTCATCGATGGCCAGGGCCGCTTGTTTGCGGATTTCGCTTTCAAAAATGTCATCAGAACCTACTACATAACCACCCGTATCAATAACGGAAAACTCGTAGCCGCACCAGTCAGCCTTGCCATAATTGCGGTCACGGGTCACTCCCGACACGGAATCAACTATCGCCTCCTTGGTCTGGGTCAGACGGTTAAACAAAGTGGATTTGCCCACATTCGGGCGACCTACAAGAGAGAGAATGTTGCTCATGGTTGTTTATTTTTGATTTTATCTTTTATACGGTGAGACGTTAATTCATTCGCTACGCTCATTCGTCAAGGCGTGTAGTCACTCGCTTCGCTCGTTCGTGGAGATAAAATTCTTCTTAACGAATGCACGAAGTGCATGTCTCCACGCCTTAACGTCTTAACGCCTATAGTACATTCGCCAGCTGTTCCTTCAGTTTCTCCACTTCGTCTTTCATGCTGACGACAATCTGTTGGATGTTGAAATCGTTGCATTTGGAACCGGTGGTATTCACTTCGCGACCTATTTCTTGCACGATAAAACCTAATTTTTTTCCTTGCGACTGCTCACCGTTCATTGTATCCATAAAATAGGAGCAATGTTTCTTCAGGCGCACTTTTTCTTCTGTAATGTCCAGTTTTTCAAGATAGAAGATAATCTCTTGCTCCAGGCGGTTATTGTCGTATTGGACGGGCAATTCGGACAGATTGGCAATGAATTTATTACGTATAGTGACAATTCTGTTCTGCTCAAAGGGAGTTATTTCTTCCACCATATTGTCAATCAGTTTGATACGCTTGGCGAAATCAGCGGCCAAATGGCTGCCTTCCTCCAAACGGTAAGCCACCACCTTGTCGCAGGTTTGCTCCAAAGCGGCCATTACAGCGACTTTCAGCTCGTCTGTCAGTTCCTCCTTGGAAGATGTCACCACGTCGGGCAAACGCAGCAGCTGGCAGAAAATATCGCTTTGCACGGGATTTTCCACTTCCTGTGACAACTCAACAAGTTGGTGATAATAAGCTTTTGCCAGTTCTTTGTCAATTGATACCTGTGGTTTTTCAGTTTTTTCAATATAGATTGAAAGCTCGATTTTTCCACGTAAAAGTTTCTGAGCCACAACATTGCGCACCTCATTTTCAATCTCGCGAAAAAGAGGTGACATGCGGACAGTAAGATCCAGCTGCTTGCTGTTCAGTGTTCTGATTTCAATATTGACGGACTTTCCTTCCACCTGGATGGAAGTCTTGCCGAAGCCTGTCATAGACTGTATCATGGCGTTGTTTTTTTATAAAAAAAGGGCGACTGAAAGGCCACCCTTTTGCAAAAAAATTATTGATAATACTAATTGTTCATTTCAGATTTCTTACCCGTTGCGTAGTTGATTTTCAAGGCGTTGTTCTGGCGCAGCTCGTTTTTGATAGTATTCACATAACGCATCTGCACATCCTTGTCAACTTTCAGGGAGAAGGTCAGCTTGTTCTTATCTTCCTCGCTTCTTGATTCCTTTTCGGTACCGATAAAGTCACGAACGTCAGCGGCAAGTTCTTCAGCCTTGATGGTTTGGTCGTTCAGCTGCACTGATACCTTTCCGGGAGGAAGGGTGTTCTCGTTCTTGCTGATAGGAGCACCGATATAAATGTTTGCCACGAGTGACTTTTTCTCCAGCTTCTGGATTTCCGTAGCTTTTGGCGGTTGGAATTTTACTTTCAGCGTAGCCTCACGCATGGTGGTAATCACCATGAAGAAGAACAAGAACATAAAGATAATATCGGACATAGAACCCATATTCAGGTCCGGAGTCACTTTTTTCTCTTCTTTTCTAAATCTTGCCATAGCTTATTCTGTTTTACCGTAATCGATAGGCGGTGCTTCGGAAATATTCATTGGAACAGCCTTCTGAATAGATTTTTGGAGAGCGGTATCCAAATTGTCATATTTCTTGCCGAAATAGTTGGAAGAAACTTTGTCACGCAGTTCGTTGACAGCTCTCTGCAACTCGTTCTGCACCTGAACATACATATTATAGGTTGTACCCTGGTCGTTAGTCAAAGAGATAACTCCCTGAGAAACAGCATATTCACCCATATTATCAATATCAACATATTTCTTTTCGGGCTTATGCGGGTCGTTGTTGGCATTTTCCAGAAAATCCATTGCTGTTTGTTTCAGCATGGAAATATCCATCTGTTCTCCGTTCACGGAAATCTGGTCCTGGAAATTCACCAACACATTCAATACATTACGCTGGTTGATATCAACCTTCTGTTCCTTGGCGTCTTTCTCTTTTGGAGGCGGAAGACGACGGGGAATACCCTGTTCTGTATTGATGGATGAGGTCAACAAGAAGAAGGTCAGCAGCAAGAACGAGATGTCTGCCGACGATCCTGTATTAATTCCTGGAACTTTTTTTGCCATGTTATTTTCTGTTTTTTATTGCACCGCTGATAGCAGCATAAACTACTGCGCAGATAGCGCCAAAGAAGGCAATATAAAATACAAACATACCAGCTCCGATCCATTTCACCTGATAGGGGGCAAGTTGCATCTTGATAGCTGACGGTGTCAGTTCAGAAGATGCCACCAGGTAACCCAACAGGATCACCAAAGCAAACACCACGAGGACCACCAAAGTCTTAGTAGATGATTTGATATTGGTGAAGATAGCTTTCAGGGCGAAAACCACCAAAAGGAGAATGGTTGCGAAGAACAAGGTATAGGCTAATGCCATGAGCACATTCAATATCTTGCCATTGGTGATATATTGTTTCACATCTGACTGCAAAGTAGCCAAATCTTCAGCTTTCTTGTTGTCAGAAACAATCTGGTTCACAGCATCTGCCTGATTTACGAGAGAATTATAAGCTTTGTTATAGCTTTTCTGTTCAATGAAATCCTGTTTAATCACACTGTACTGGTCATCCAGTTTGGAGATATAGCTGCTCAGATGGTCAAAATCGGCCACAGCGTTGAAACCATCGATATAAGCCTGGGCATCATCAGCTTTGGCAAACAGAGCCTTGGCGTGATTAGCAAAATTGGCTTGGTATTCGGGGAAAGTCTCAGCAGTCAATTCCTGTAATTCCACGATATAAGTGTAAAGAATATCTTTCTGAATCTGTTGAGCTTTCAATCCATCAGCAAGAGGCATGCCTTCGCCGCGGTATTGGTCCACGAAGGCGGGGAGGCTTTCAGGGGTAGTGGCTTCGAAAGCGGCAATCATTTCAGGATTGTTCTCGTTCACGATCATCACTTCATTGTACTTGTCCAGCTTGTCCTGATCGAAAACGCCAGCGAACCAAACGGCAAGCAATACAGCAACGATGGCCACTACAAATATTATTATTTTTACAATATTCTTCATACTAAAGAGTCGTTTTGAAATTGAAAACTCAATTATTTAACTTTGTTTTTCACCAGAATATCCATGAAGGAAATGGTGGCATTCTCCATGTCGTTAACGATAGAGTCGATTTTGGACAGGATGTAGTTGTAGAAAATCTGAAGGATGATAGCGGTAATCAAACCGAATACTGTGGTCAACAATGCCACTTTCATACCACCAGCAACAATGGTCGGAGAAATATCACCAGCGCGTTCGATATCGTCGAATGCCTTAACCATACCAACTACAGTACCCATGAAACCGAGTGACGGAGCCAAGGCGAGGAACAAAGCAATCCAGCTGAGGTTGGTTTCCAGACGACCCATCTGAACAGCTCCGTATGATTCCACTGATTTCTCCACTGAATCCAGACCTTCATCATAGCGGTCCAAACCCTGATAAAACACAGAAGCCAAGGGGCCTTTGGTGTTGCGGCAGAGTTCTTTTGCCTTTTCAATACCACCGGTTTTGATGGCATCTTCCACTTTCTTCAATAATTTGTCAGAATTAACAGAAGCCAGGTTCAAATAGAAAATTCTTTCAATAACCAGTGCCAAACCCAAAATCAAGCAGATCAACACCGGGGTCATCCACAAAGCACCACCTTGGATATATTTCTCTTTCAGCACATAGTGCAAACCTTGCTGGGGAGTTTCGTCTGCATCTTCCATCAAAACGGCCTGTTCTGCGGGAGCTTCTTCTGCAGCTGCCACTTCTTCCGTCTGAGCGGAATTGTCAGAATTCTGTTCATTTTGTGCAAACGTCATGTTTGCCATACCGAAGGTCAAAAAACCTGCTACGGTCAATAAAGCAATCAGTTTTTTCATATTGATTCTTGTGGTTAAATTAATGATTTTTGATTATTTTCTTTTTTTATCTTATTGATTTTCAATTTTATAAAAAGTGCGGAGAGAAAGGGATTCGAACCCTTGAAACGCTTTCGGCGTTTACACACTTTCCAGGCGTGCGCCTTCGACCACTCGGCCATCTCTCCATTCTCAATTTTGAGCGTGTAAAATTACAAAAAATTTCTTCACCTTTCACGCTTTTTATTGAGTTTTTTTCTGATTTACCATGATATAATTTTATTTTATTGATTATCAATGTTTTATATTTTTACCCAGACCACTTTAACTTTTTTTAGAAAAATTTTCTTGAAATATGATTTTTGTATGAAATATTCCCGTACTTTTGCATTACTTTTTGTGGAGTAGGATAAGTGAAAAATGAATGAACAATATTTGAACATTACACATATTATTAACCTAAAATTTTTTATCATGAAAAAAGTATTAGTTTTTGCATTAATTGCTGTTTTCGCATTGAGTTTGTCTTCCTGCGGAAAGAAAAAAGAAAAAACAAACACCGAAAAATTATGTGTTGAAAAGGGTTGGGTTCTTTCTTCTGTTACCGCTGCTCCTTATTATGTTACAATTGATGGTGATCATATCACTAATTTCTCTAAAGACGTTCTTAAAGACTGGGAATTGGATGATATCATTGTATTCACCACTAGTAATATTCAAACCATTAAACCCGGTGCAAAGGTTCCTGAAGGTGAAGAAAGAGGTTATGTTGCTGATAAAGCATGGAGCTCCTGGACTTTCTCTAACAACGAAGGTTCTCTCAACTTCCAGATTCCTTTCTTCTATGACTATAGCGATGGCATTGGTCGTACTTTCGATCCTGAAGTAGAAACTGCTACTATAACTACTTTATCTGAAACTCAGTTAGTTTTAACTTACACATATAATGTTACTGATGAACCTACTAAGGAGTCTTGTACCTTAACTCTCACTTACGTTCCTGCAAAATAATTAATTCCATAATAATCTTAAAAATCACAAAACAATGAAAAAATTATTTTTAGTTTTATTAGCTGGCGCTTTGTTCGTAGCATGTGGCAACAAGGCTGAAGAAGCTACTGAAGAAGCAGTAGTTGAAGAACCCGTAGTTGAAGAAGTTGTGGTTGAAGAACCCGTAGCTGAAGAAACTGCTGTGGTTGAAGAAGAAACTACCGTTAAAGAAGAAGCTGAAAAAGCTGCTAAAAACGTAGCTAAACAAGCTATCAAGAAAACTGAGCAAAAAGCTACCGAAGCTATTGAAAAAGAAGAAGCTCCTGCTTTGCAAAACAAAAGACGTATGTAATTTTTTGCTTTAGCAAAATAAAAAAAGGGTGCTCAAACGGGCACCCTTTTTTTATTTAATCCGAATCTTTTGTCCTACATCTATCACATCCGTTTCTTTCATATTATTCATCTGTAATAATTTCGTCAAAGGAATGTGGTACTGCACTGAAATCCTGTACATGGTCTCACCAGCTTTCACAATATGATACTCTGCTTGGGTTGAATTCTCTTGTACCTTGTTTTCTGCCTTTTCCTCATTCTTTTTCGGCGTCACTTTTTCCCTTTCTTCGTGCCTGACTTCTTCCTTACGCTCCTCTTGAATGGCCAAATCCGATTCATTCAATATCAAAGTATTGTCTTTCAGTTCCATGTAATCAAAATCGATAAACATGGCGGGATTGAAACACTCATTCATGAATCTGGTTTCAATATGCAACTGCTCCACCCCATTTTTCTGAGCCTTTCCCGATGCCCCGATAATATCCCCCGCCTGCAAAATCTGTCCTGGCTTCACCATGATTTTACTCAAATTGGCATACACGGTCTCCAAACCATTATAATGGCGCACCACCACTACCCTACCGTAATCGCCATAAACCCTGGCCATCCGCACCACCCCGTCAAAACAGCATTTCACCGGTGATCCTTCTTTCACCGAAAAATCCACCCCTGGATGAAAACCATTTTTGTTTTCTCCATAATTCATTAATATAGAGTTGTTCCCTATACACGGATAAAAAAAGGGATTATTATTGCTTTGTACCAAAATAATTCTCAATGGATTTCCTTCAAAAGGGATGTTCAAGTGCCTGCTGCAAATATTCTCGGTATCCCAGTATTGGTCATATAAACTGTAGCCCGGAATCTGATACGTCTCCTGAATGAAGTCGTTTTCCGTAAATTCAAGCCCATCCATGTCATGTAAAAGCGAAATTACTGCCGTATCCTTTTGTGCAGCATAATGGCTTTGTATAGTAATGTCCAGTCCCTGAGCTTGTAACGAAACAAATGCCATACCAGAAATTCCGGTCATTAAAAGGCGTTTCATCAACCTTCTTCCTGCTTTGATATCTTCTTTTTTCTCTTTCATCCTATTGAATTATGCCTTTCCTTCTTCTGCTGTTTCTTCACGCACTTCTACATTTTCAGTGCTGACTTTCATGAATGAAGCTATTATCAATGAGGCTATTCCAAAGAGAATAATCATGACGGTTTGTCCCAGCCAGCCAATCCAACCTGCTGCCAAGCCTTTCTCAACAGTCACCCCGTACAGCAACAGCACCTGGGCCACCATCCACGGATAAGCTCCCAAACCACCCTGGGCTACCATAAAGGCTATTGTGCTCAATATCAACACGGTGAATGCGGGAGCAGGTCCCAAATCCCGCAAAAAATCAAAGGCGAAGAAACATACATAGGTGCCCAGAAAATACAAAAACCACATCAACACGGTGTAGCCAATAAACGGCCATGGATTTTTCAAATCCTTGATGGAAATCAATCCTTGCCAAATGCCAACGAAGAAATTCTTCACTTTGGCAAAAAATGATATTTTGCCCCATCTTTTTCTAGTCTTGTAAATCAAAATACCTGCCACAACCAATACTGCCAAGACTATATACAGCTTGTAATTGGTCAGCATGGACATTCCCTTCTGTTCCATCCACACGCCCAAGGTCAGTCCGGACTGCTCCTCGACCACAATCTGTGACAACAATGAGGTGTTGAGGACGATGACAATGATGAGCAACAGCAGCCAACAGACAATGTCGAATGCCCTTTCGGCCACTACCGTTCCCAAGGATTTCTGGAAAGGAACCTTTTCATATTTTTGCAAGAACACACAGCGCAATACCTCTCCGGCACGGGGCAATCCCAAATTGGCCAGATAACATACCATCACCGAGAAAAAACCCATGCTTTTACGCACCTTATAACCCAATGGTTTGATCATCTCAATATTTCTCAGCGCACGCACATAATGGGCACAAGCCCCTGCCAGCATGGAAAATACAATGAACATCCAACTTTTTGGATTATTGATACTTAAAATTTCTTTTTTGATTTCCGCATAGTTTTCGGGAGTCATGCCCCGCAATGACAACCATATAAAAAATACACCAATGCCCAGAAAAATAATGAGCTGGATAACAGATTTAAAGGGGCTGTTTTTTTTTGTATTGGTATTGTTCTGCATTTTTTCGGATTTTAAACTGCAAAAATACGAAAAAATTTTAGCAAATTGGTTAATTAGCAAATTGATTCTTTGGTAAAAGCCATTTGCAAATTTGAGAATTGAAAAGCTATTGTTTTTTCCTCTTAAAATTTTATACTGAATAAATTTATCAGTCTGCGTGTATTTCGAGAATTTTACGTAACTTTGCACGTTAAAAATTATTAATTCATGAAAGCTTTAACTAAAACCGATTTTCATTTTCCAGGACAACAAAAGGTGTATCACGGAAAAGTAAGAGACGTGTATACTATTGAGCGTGCAGGTAAGATATATTTTGGACTGGAAACAGTGCCTCGTACTTATAATAAAATTTTGGTGATGGTGACCACTGACCGTATCTCTGCCTTCGATGTCATTTTACCAAAGGGGATTCCTTATAAAGGACATATTCTCAACACAATAGCAGCTAGATTTTTAGATGCTACCGCCGATATTTGTCCAAACTGGAAAGTTGTAAGACCCGATCATATGGTAACTATAGGCATCTGCTGCGAAAGTTTTCCTATTGAAATGATTGTGCGTGGCTACCTCTGCGGTAGCGCTTGGCGCAGCTACAAAAATGGCGCCCGTGAAATCTGCGGCGTGAAACTGCCTGATGGTATGCGCGAGAACCAGAAATTTCCACAACCCATCATCACCCCAACCACCAAAGCGGAGCAAGGATTGCACGATGAGGATATTTCCAAAGAGGAAATCTTGGCCCGCGGCTTGGTCTCTCCCGATGATTATGCTATTTTGGAGAAATATTCCATGGCACTATTCCAGCGCGGCAGCGAAATTGCTGCACAAAAGGGACTTATACTGGCGGATACCAAATATGAATTCGGCAAGGCTGGCGGAATAATCTATCTTATCGACGAAATTCACACCCCCGACTCTTCCCGCTATTTCTATGCCGATGGTTACGAGGAGAAATTCGCCAAAGGCGAACCCCAACGCCAGCTGTCGAAGGAGTTTGTTCGTGAATGGCTGATGGAGAATGGTTTCCAAGGCAAAGAAGGGCAGAAAATTCCTGAAATGACCGATGAAGTCGTGAATAACATCACCAACCGCTATATAGAACTTTATGAACATCTTCTTGGCGAAAAATTCCAGAAATGCGAGGATGATGACCTATTGGCTCGTATTGAAAAGAACGCGAATGATTTTTTGGACCTTTAAAATAAAGTTTTTTTCTGAAATTTAATTATTATTGAACAAATAATATTAACTTAAATCTATTATTATGACTGAAAAATTAGAAACATTACGTGACAAAGCGTCTGTAAGATGGATTGCTTTGCTATTATTGGCTTTGGCCATGTTTTGTTCCTACATCTTTATGGACATCCTCTCCCCTATCAAGGACCTGATGCAATCCACAAGAGGTTGGGACTCAACCGCATTCGGTACCATGCAAGGCGCTGAAACCTTCCTGAATGTGTTCATTTTCTTCCTCATCTTCGCTGGTATCATTTTGGACAAAATGGGTGTGCGTTTCACTGCCATCCTTTCTGGTGCCGTCATGCTGATTGGTGGTTTAATTAAATATTATGCTGTTACAGAGGCATTTATGGGTAGTGGCGTGGAAACTTGGTTCAACAATCACTTGAATTATATCCCCGGATTCCAGGAACTCGGTGTGGCTCCTTTTTATGAAGGAATGCCCGCTTCCGCCAAAGTGGCCGCTGTCGGCTTCATGATTTTCGGCTGCGGTGTTGAAATGGCCGGTATCACTGTTTCCCGTGGTATTGTAAAATGGTTCAAAGGCCGTGAAACCGCTCTGGCTATGGGTTCCGAAATGGCTCTGGCCCGTTTG
This sequence comes from uncultured Bacteroidales bacterium, assembly GCA_905233625.1. Taxonomy (GTDB): domain Bacteria; phylum Bacteroidota; class Bacteroidia; order Bacteroidales; family WCHB1-69; genus RUG11690. Next base: position 14,477 of record CAJOFJ010000030.1, read on the forward strand.
GGTGTGGCTACCTGCATGATTTTCTCGCCTTTCTTCGCCAAATTGGGCGGTACTGTGGATGTTTCCCGTTCTGTGGCTTTCGGCGTGGTGCTGCTTTGCATCGCTTTGATGATGTTCATTGTTTATTTCTTCATGGACAAAAAACTGGATGCACAAACAGGTGAAGCCGAAGAGAAAGACGATCCTTTCAAAGTTTCCGATATCGGCAAAATCTTGTCATCTTTCGGTTTCTGGTTGGTAGCTCTGCTCTGCGTGCTGTATTATTCAGCCATCTTCCCCTTCCAGAAATACGCTGTAAACATGCTGCAATGCAACCTTACTCTCGTTCCTGGCGATGGTTTCTGGGCTGGCAATAGCGTTACCATTATTCAGTACCTCATTATGTTAGTGGTGGCCGTTTGCTCTTTCACAAGTAACTTCTCCAAAAATAAAACCAATAAAATTATCTTGATGGCTGCTGCTGTTGTTGCATTGGTTGTATATTGCTACATGGGTTACATGCGTGGTACCGCCGAAACTATTTTCGCTGTTTTCCCGTTATTGGCTGTTGCTATCACTCCTATCCTTGGTAATTATGTGGACCATAAAGGTAAAGCCGCTTCTATGCTGATGATTGGTTCTTTATTGCTGATTATCTGCCACTTGTCCTTCGCTTTCATTCTGCCTCAATTCAAAGGTAGCCAGGTAGGCGGTGTTGTTGTGGCTTACATCCTGATTCTGGTGCTGGGCGCTTCCTTCTCTTTGGTTCCTGCCGCTTTGTGGCCCAGCGTTCCGAAATTGGTGGACGAAAAAATCATCGGTTCCGCTTACGCTCTGATTTTCTGGATCCAGAATATCGGCTTATGGCTCTTCCCGCTGCTCATTGGTAAGATCTTGGACAAGACAAATCAGGATGTTATCTCCCAGATGAACGAGGGTATCATTGATGCTGAAACCGCAGCTGTTTCTTATGATTACACTTGGCCACTGATCATGCTGGCATGCTTGGGTATCGCCGCTTTGATTCTCGGTATCGTGTTGAAAGCTGTAGACAAAAAGAAAGGCCTCGGTCTGGAACAACCCAATATCGTTGCTGAATAATTTCAAATAAATAGTCAGTTTCAAAAACGGACTAAAACATACTTTCTTGAGTTTTAGTCCGTTTTTTTAAATTTACTACCCCGGCCTTCGGCCACCCGTTGGAGGCTTCGCCTCCTTCTCCTCCTCGCTCGGGAAAGTCCAAGCAAGCTTGGCTTTCCACTCGCTCCTTCGTTGATTCTAAAAGAAGGGGAATTTAAACTCAACAATTCTTCCTTCTTAATTCTTAACTCTTAGTTCTTAACTAAAACAATTCAACACTTCAACAATTAAACATTTCAACCTTCTTAACTCTTAATTCTTAGTTCTTAATTTAATTAGCACATTAACTCATTAGCACATTAGCACATTAAAAATGTCCTTTACAAAAAAACACCTCCTTCTCATCATCGCTCCCTTGGCCATTCTGCTGACGGCAGGCCTTGGTTATGCTATCGGCAAACAGCAATGCGCCCAGCACAACGCTACTCCCAATGACAATATCCCCAATCTTTACACCAACAAAGGCGCCGCTCCCCCACTCCCCAATACCTTGGATTTTGCCGGGGAACTTGTTCCTTTGGACGTGTATTATGTGCGCGAATCTCTGGATAAAGAACTGATAATCAACTGCTACCAGCATTCCAAAACCATCCAGATCATCAAACGGGCGGCCCGTTATTTTCCGGTTATTGAACCGATTTTGAAAGAAGAAGGACTTCCCGACGATTTCAAATACCTCTGTGTGGCCGAAAGTGGATTGGAAAATGTGGTTTCTCCTGCCAAAGCCGCTGGTTTTTGGCAATTTTTGGCCTCCACTGCCAAAATTTACGGACTAGAGGTGTCGGATGACGTGGATGAACGCTACAATCTCGAAAAATCAACCCATGCCGCCTGCCAGTACTTGAAAAAATCTAAAGCCAGTCTTGGTAGTTGGGCACTGGCCGCGGCAGCTTACAATATGGGAGAAGTCAATTTGAGAAAAAATATTGAAAACCAGAATATTGAAAACTATTGGGACCTCTACCTGAATCAGGAAACTTCCCGCTATATTTATCGCATATTGTCCTACAAACTGATTATGGAAAACCCCCGACTTTATGGCTATGACTTCTGCCCTGCCCATTTGTATCATCCCATTCCCTGCCAGGAAATCACGGTCACCTCACCTATCCTCAGTCTTTATGACTTCGCCAAGGAACATAAAGTGTCGTATAAGGAGTTAAAATCTCTTAATCCGTGGCTGCGGAACTCAAAAATCTCCGTTTCTGGAAAAAATTATACTCTTAAAATTCCTCAAAAAAGCAAAAACAACTACTATGATCTCTACCGCCACATTCCGAATCCGTACGTGGTGGACACGCTGAATAACTGAAGCGGGAAGACATGCACTGCGTGCATTCGGGGAGACGAGGAGACGTACACTGACGTGTACTCGGGAAGACGGGAAGACGAGAAAGCTA
>CAJOFJ010000031.1 GCA_905233625.1 uncultured Bacteroidales bacterium
AACTATATCTTGTCAGGTATTGGCAGAGCCATCTGCGATGGTGTAGAAGAAGAACTGCGCCCCGGCGTCCTGCATATTTGCCCTAAAGGATCGGAACACTGTATAATCAATACTGGGACAGAGGATCTGGTGCTGTTCACTATTGTTGTTGCCAGATAAATTCCAATTTAATTATTTGACAATGAAAAGGTATATAACTATTCTCGTTTGGTTACTTTCAAGTTTTTGTGTGAAAGCACAGGAATTTAAGCCGATGGAGCATAATGGACTGCATTATCAAGAAATGGCAAACCGTACTTCCGAAACAGAGGCCCCCGCTCTGATTATTTATCTACATGGCAAACATGCCAGCGGAAACGACAATCAGAAGCAGCTGAACCAGACGGGAGTTCGTAACATTTCAGAGTACATAGAGAAGAACCGAATTCCAGCCTATTTCCTTGTCCCACAATGTCCTGAAGATCATGAATGGGATGGCAGGGATGATAGCTCCAGTTATGCGGACGAAGTGGAGGAACTTATTGCGTTCTATTTGAGTACAAAGGATGTCGATACCTGTAAAATCTACATCTGTGGCGTGTCCATGGGCGCTTGCGGTTGCTGGAAACTGCTTAATGACAAGCCGAATCAGTTTGCTGCTGCCCTTATTGCATCTGGGCAGGCACATAGGGCATACCCATCGGATTTTACAGCAACTCCGTTGTATGTAACCGTTGGTTCCAATGAGCGCAGTTATGATGCCTTGACGTGGTTTACATCACAGATCCAGAAAGAAGGCGGGAATGTCCTCTTTGATGTTCTCAAAGGGTTGGAACACAGGGAAGCATGTGATGAAGCCTTTTCTACAAAAAGAATAACGTGGCTGTTCTCGAAAAAAAGAGATTAGGTAAATTCCAATTTTACAAACAAGAAAAGAGTAATCATTTATTTGAAAGGTCTTGGCAGAGACCAGAGCCGTGACTCGAAACACTCCATAGAAGAAATATGAAGAAAATAATGTTTTTGATGGCAGTTGGTGTGATGTGTCTGACTGCCTGCGCCCAGAAGAAGGACGGCGAACGTGGTCCGCGTCAGGGTGGCCACATGGAGATCAACAAAGATTCCGACAGCACGTTTGTGGCACTGAAGAATGAGACCTTGAAGAAGTTCAAGCAATTCACCTTCAACGATGCCGTAACAGGAAAGACGATGGAGTACAGCCTGCTGGTACCTGAAGGCTATGACGGAACGGCAAGCTATCCGTTAGTGCTGTTCATGGCCGATGCCAGTACCGTCGGCAAGGAGGTGACGGCTCCGCTCACGCAAGGCTACGGTGCTCTGGAGTTCGCCTCCGACTGTGACCAAAAAGCGCATCCTTCGTTTGTGCTGGTGCCGCAATACACCGACTGGGCCGTGCAGGACGATTGGAGCACCACCGACGAGGTGGAGATGACCATCCGCCTGCTTGAAAAAATCTGCAAGGAATACAATGTCGATACCAAGCGCCTCTACACCACCGGTCAGTCGATGGGCGGCATGATGTCGTTCTACTTCAACATCGCCCATCCCGACCTCTTTGCCGCCTCGCTCTTCGTCAGCAGCCAGTGGGACACATCAAAGATGCAGGACTTCGGCAAGAAGAAGTTCTTCTACATCGTGGCCGGTGGCGACCAGAAGGCATCTGGAGGCATGAGAGACCTGGCAGAAGTGCTGAAGGAGAACAACGCCCGCATCGACTCCGCATCGTGGAGTGCAAAGCTGCCCTCCGAGGAGCAGGAGCAATTAGCAGTAGAACTGATCGCCCGCGGCGGAAACATCAACTTCATCAAGTGGGAGACTGGCAGCGTGCTTCCGGAGACGGGCCGTGCCATGGAGCATAACGCCTCATTCGACTACGGCTACAAGATTGCCGCCGTCAGGGATTGGCTGTTCAGGCAGAGCAAATGACAGAGCCTTAGACAACGAACTGTCAAACGACCTACAATGTCATATTTGCGCTGATGGCTCCGACGATTTCATGTGCCTTGTAAGGTGCCTCGATGAAGGCGGCGTCTTCGTCGCTGAGGGTGAGGTCAACTGCCTTGACTGCGTCGTCGAAATGTTTGGCATTGGTTGCACCGACGATGGGAGCCGTCACGCCGCGCTTGAACTGCCACGCCAATGCGACCTGTGACATCGACACGCCTAATCGCACTGCTAATTCAGCCACGCGACCGATGATTTCCATGTCGTTCTCTTTCGCGTGGTCGTACTTGCTGCGGATGGTCTTGTCGGTGTCGCTGCGCTTGGTGCCGCTCTCCCAGCCACGGTGCGACAGGTGACCGCCAGCCAATGGCGAATAGGGGATGCGCGACACGCCGTATTGCTCTGCAACGGGTATCAACTCGCGCTCGTCCTCGCGATAGATCAGGTTGTAGTGGTTCTGAAGGGTGGAAAAAAGCGTCAGACCGTTCCTTTCCGCGCATATCTGCATGTTATGGAACTGATAACCGTACATGGCTGAAGCTCCAATAGCCCTGACCTTGCCCGACTTCACCAATGCGTCGAGCGCTTCCATGGTCTCTTCAATGGGCGTTGAATAGTCGAAACGATGAATCTGGTAGAGGTCGAGGTAATCCGTCTGAAGGCGCTGTAAAGTCCCGTCAATCTCGCGGATGATGGCCTCGCGCGAAAGGAAACCTTCGTTGAAATAGACCTTTGAAGCTATCACCACATCCTCGCGTTTTATCCCAAGCTGTTTGATAGCCGACCCAAGATACTCTTCACTTGTGCCGTGTGAATAGCAGTTAGCGGTATCGAAAAAGTTAACGCCCAAGTCATGGGCGTGTTTCACCATTTGTTTGGTCTCATCCTCGCCAAGTGTCCAAAGATGAAAGTCTTCTGTGGGTTTTCCGTATGACATGCAGCCGACACAGATACGGCTGACTTCAATGTTCGTATTTCCTAATTTGGTGTATTTCATATTTATAGTTATTTAGTGATATGGTTTTGTCAAAGATTAAACCGATAAACAGTATTTTCAATCGCCTCCCGCCTTGTTCGGAATCATCAATACGTACTCGCCCTCGTCTCCATGAACTGCCACCTCCCGTCGCGCCTCACGAGACGGGAACCCGTTTCTTTTGGGTGCAGGCCGAGGTGCCGAGAAGGCTGGCCATAGTCAAGTTACGATTATTGATGGTTCTCTCATCTGTCTGTTTTTTTTGATTGCAAAAATAAACCAAATTCCCGAAACCTGTATTTCACAAATTTCGGGAATTCTTTCATATTTTCCGGTTTTTACCCCTTCGTTTTGGAAGGACTGAACGCCGCACGGCTTAGAAGTTAAACTTGCCGTTCTGGTGTTTCCACTCGCTTTCGGGGGCGATGGTCTCCATCACATCCCAGTGCTCGGCAATCTTGCCGTTCTCCAAGCGGAAGAGGTCGTAGTAGGAAGTGGGCTTGCCGGCAAAAGCGCCTTCGCTGACAGCCAGCACGAAGTTGCCGCAGCCGAGAATCTTGTGGATGGTGAAGTACTCCATCTTGATGCCCTGCTCCGCCATGGCTGCAAGGGCGGCACCGAGACCATCGAGGCCGTCGGCGATGGAGACGTTGTGCTGGATGTAGCTGTTGCCGTCGAAGTAGTGGGTAAGGTTCTCGGGGTGCTGGCCCATCAGCACGTCCTGCACGAAGTTGCGCACAAGGGCTTTGTTGGCCTCGGTCTTGTCGAGGTCTTTCATCTCGGTGATGCCGCCTGTCAGCGTGTGGGCTGGAATCCCTACCACGTACAGCAGGGGTTCAACATGAACGACAACACTATCACTGCCAGCTCAACGTTACTATGGGGCAACAATATGGCGCCCTCCACCACCGACCCGCAGAAAGTGATGGAGTTGATTGCATGGGACATTACCGAGCGTTGCCAGCTCGCCCTCGGCAGTGGCCGCCAGTTCACCAACCGCACCATTTTGATGACCGAGCCCGTGGCTGCCACGCTTGCCAAGAAATACAAATCCACCGAATCTTTGGATAAGACTCTGGTAAGTATAGCCCGCCGTCCCTCCAAGGAGCGAGCTTTCGCCAACTACTATGCCAACCCAGGCAGCGAGAAGGACGGCGGCGAGCACACGCTGCGCGAGTACAGCGCCCACATCAAGAAAGCCGAGCACGCCGCCATGACCGACACGCCGCCGTGGTACGACAGCGACGCACAGCAAATCAGCACCATCCCCACTATGCAGGCCGGTGAGACCGCCTATCTCATCACTGGCGACGCAGCCCGCAACAAGGTGCAGACCATGCCCGGCGGCGGCAGCGCCACCGTGAAAATCGAGCTGCCGAAAAACTGGGACCAGCTGATGGAGGAACTTGGGTACGAACCGTTGAAAAGTTTCTATAATTAGGATGTAATTACGGCAAAAAATAGTATTTTTGCCGCAAACTTATTCAGAATGAAAATAACGGACATCTTTCTGGCAGCCGTTTTGATTTTATGTATGACCGCCTGCACGGAAAACCAGCCAAAAAAAGAAACTGTCAATATGAAAAATGAAGAATGCCTGATTTGTGGCGCACCTCTGGAATACCTTGAACAGGACACACTGATGGAATGCGTGCTTTGCCACAAGCAAGAACCCAGCAAGACCCGCTGCACGAAAGGACACTATGTATGCTCAGACTGCCACACCGCAGGAATGGACTCTATCATCGCCTTATGCATGGCCGAGACTTCCAAAGACCCCATCGCCATCTTGGAGAAGATGATGTCGCAGTCGTTCTGCCACATGCACGGTCCGGAGCACCATGTGCTGGTGGGTGCCGCCTTGTTGACAGCCTACAACAACGCAGCAGCAGACTCGCTGAAGGTGGACCTGCAAACAGGCCTCCTCGAAGTGATGAGCCGCGGACGGCAGGTACCGGGAGGCGCCTGTGGTTATATGGGTGCTTGCGGAGCCGCTGTCAGCACCGGTATCTTTATGTCGGTGGTCACCCGCAACACGCCGCTCTCCACCGAAACCTGGCAATTATGCAACCTGATGACGGCTCGCGCTCTGGAGCAGGTAGCCCTAAACGGCGGCCCGCGTTGCTGCAAACGCGACTCCTATCTGTCAATCCTCACAGCTGTGGATTTCGTGAAAGAGCATCTCGGTGTGGAGATGGAGAAAGCCGAAGTGAAATGCTCGCGCAGCCGCATCAACAACCAGTGCATCGGCAAGAAATGCCCCTTCTCGCCCGTAAAGGAAACAAGCAAGTAAAAAAATTGATGAATGTCGCAACCATTGCCGGAACGGAAGGATATTTCAGGAAGATGCCAGAACAAAAGTCTTTATCACAGATACAAAAAGATAACCACCAGATTATTGGCAACATGGAACAAAAATGAGGCAACGATGCCGTAGCCTACGCGAACATAACCCAAAAACAGTCCGGTTAACGTATGCATCGCCAAATTAATCAATACAAACAAGGCTCCCGCAATGCTGGCAACATCTATGAAATTATGGGCATGCATCAGTCCGAAAAGGATGGCTGACAGATAAAAAATTATCGGGAACTGGGCGTTGATTATCTGTTTCTTAAGCAACAAAGCAACCGCTCCCCCACCTGCTAACGCGACAATGCATCTTAAAACAAGACGGTCTGTTGAATATATAGCATCAGCCAGAAACATCGACGCCAGACACCAGACAAAACCTACTGAGGATATAAGGATGGTAGCCGTGTTTCTTTTCAACCATAGTCTGAATGACAGCTCCTCAAGCAAAGGGGGTACGAAAAGAACCATCCACAAGGGCAAAACCGTGGGCAAATCCCTTAAACCTGAATCAGGAGCGTTGTCTTTGAAAACCACATGAGAGACTATGGCCACAATGATTTTAATGATATAAATTGTCAAAAATACCAATAACACCGACCATATTTTCTTTGCCGGCAACTTCAAATCCTCGGAGGGATTTTTCAAATAGTTGATAAAATCACGCATTTCAATCAGATCAATTTGTGCTTAACAGGGTTGAATATTTACACTGCAAATATAAATAAGTTTTGTCATATCTTGTTTATCCTTGCCAAAATCTTTAGGACAGATGATTATCGGGGTGCGATTTTTTTGTATCTTTGCCCCAAGATTTCGTCAGAGCCGGGGTATAGGGCTTTCCTTTCTCTGCGAAACAGTTCATTTTAAACAAAGCCCCTGTAAACAAAGCGTCTATGAAAAGAAAGAAAGCACTTGCGACAATCCTTGGCCTATTCATTCTTTTAGCCGCAGTTACAAACACAACTTATGCTCAGTGCAGCGACCAAGCCAAACAGGAAAACGAAACCAACACAAATATATCAGCAATGAAAATAGGAGTTATTATTGAAACCAAAGACTACGAAAAGGCATGGAACGCCTTCCGATTCGCCATCGTTGCCAAGGAACAAGGTTATGAAGTCAAAGTTTTCCTGATGGGAGAAGGTGTTGAATGTGTTGGACTTACCCACGACAAATACAATGTTGACGAAAAATTGAACGAATTTGTGGATATGGGAGGAACTGTGCTGGCATGCGGCACCTGCCTCCGAAGCCGCAACATGAACGGCACTGAGGCTTGCCCCATGTCCAATATGATAACATGTGTTGAAATGGTCGCCTGGGCTGACAAAATGGTGACCTTTTAGTTGTGGTATTGATGAAATACTTCATCGTTGACGCTTTCACCGACCAAGCCTTCGGGGGCAATCCTGCCGGAGTGGTGTTGCTCGATTCGGATGTTTTTCCGGAAGAAGAGCTGATGCTGAATATTGCCGCAGAGTTGCGCTATTCGGAAACCGCCTTCGTTCGCAGGCATTCCGCTCAGGAGTTCACCATCCGCTATTTCACTCCAAAGGCAGAGGTGGAGCTTTGCGGCCACGCAACGATAGCCTCGTTTTCCTTGCTGCATCAGAAAGGACTGGCGTCGGGAACATGCCTCTGCCATACCAAAGCGGGCGACTTGCGTATCGAAGCTGGCAAAAAGATAATGATGCAGATGGCGAAGCCGCATATCATAGCCACCATTGCCGATACCGGAGAAATCTATCAAGCATTGGGAGTGAAGAATTATCGTCCAACAATGCCCGTGCAGGTTGTTTCCACAGGTTTGCCCGACCTAATGATTCCTCTGCCAGATGTGGTTACACTGCAGTCTCTACAACCTAATATGGAGGCCATTGCTGAAATCACCAAGAAACACGATGCTGTGAGTTTCCATGTTTTCGCTTTCGGCAACGACAGCTACACCGCTCACGTGCGCGACTTCGCACCATTGTACGACATCCCTGAGGAATCAGCCACTGGCACCGCCAACGCCTCGCTGACCTACTACCTCCAGCAGCACGGCAGTATCGGTGCCGAAGCTGAGTGCGCTTTTATCCAAGGCGAAGCGATGGGAAGACCGTCGGTGGTCGCCACAAGGATCCAGGCCGACGGGAATATCTTTGTCGGCGGCACCGCAACGGTGGTGGCAGAGGGTAATCTTACAGGTATAAATTTTTGAAGTAAATCTTTTAACTTAACATTGTTGCAATAAAAAAATGGAAAACTTACGCAAACAATAGTGTATCAAGTATTTATAATGATATCTCGATTTTTTGATTTGAAAAACACAAAGGCGTGCCAAAGGCACGATATCCTATTAACCCCGCACAACTTGTTGTGTGGGGTGGGAAATGACAGACCCTGTCTGCGTGCTGAAAGCACGCCACATACTCTCCGATGTGGCGTACCTACGGCACGCAAGAGTAGAGTCAATTGCCGCATACCCCACATTGCGCTACGCTTATGCGGGGTTAATAGGATTGCGTGCTTTCAGCACGACTAATCGCATACATTGTACACCATATCACCAACCTAAAAAAACACAAAATAATATAAAATGAAAAAAACATTTTTACTGGCAGTCGTTGCGCTGATGATGTGCGCATGCTGCACTGAGAAAAACAACGAAACGAATGAAAACCAAAACACAACAACAATGGATTTCCTTGAACTGACCAAACAGCGCTACTCCGAGCGTTATTTCGATTCCACAAAAGTGGTAGAACAAGAAAAATTGGACCGTATTCTTGAAGCGGGCCGCCAGGCACCTACCGCCGCCAACAAACAGCCGCAACGTCTCTATGTCATCAAGAGCAAAGAGGCCTACCAGAAAGCCCAGTCGGCCTCGTTCTCACCGCTCTACAATGCGCCTGTTGTGGTGCTGGTTTGTTACGACCTTGACTCCACCTGGCACAACCAGCGTGAAACCCTTCTGCCCAACTACAACAGCGGCGAGCAAGACTGTGCCATCGTGGCCACACAAATGATGTATGCCGCTGAGGAACAGGGAATTCATACCATCTGGATTAGAGGTTTCGACGCAGGTGCTTTGCAAAAGGCGTTTGACCTGCCTGCCAACATGATCCCTGCCATGATGCTGCCCCTCGGCTATCCTTCCGCCGAATCGGAGCCCTCTCCGAAACACTTCATGCGCAAGCCTTTGGAGACAATATTAACAGAGTTATAAGGAAGCTCTTTGCAGTATAGTTTATCTATTCTGATGTTTAACGGAATATGCACCAAGATCTTATCGATTAATCATCTAAAACAGACGTTATAGTGAAAAAGAATTATCCTAAAGCCTGTAGTGTGGCATTGATAGCTGCCATTTACGTGCTTGCCGCTGTGGTTGGCATACTGTTATTCAATAAACTGACCTCCATTGCCTTGAATCCCATTTGGGCACTTCTGTGGGCAGACGTATTGGCGACGGTTATAATCTGGCTATTCGGACTGCTATTCGAAAATGTCTCGGTATATGATCCCTATTGGAGCGTGTTTCCGCCCGTTGTTTTTCTCCTGTGGGCCTTCTATACGCACACTTGGTCAGTACCCGTAATCCTGTTGCTGGTGGCTTCGTGGTACTGGGGCTGGCGGCTCACACGCAACTGGTTCATCACATTCAAAGGAATAGGCCACGAAGATTGGCGTTATACCCAATACCGCAGCAAACACCCACTGCTGTTCCACCTCATCAACTTATTCGGACTGAACATGATGCCGACATTTGTGGTGTTCGCGGCCATGCTGCCTGGACTAAAACTGTTTGAATGGGGCTTTTCTTTCCTTGACGTCTATCATCTATGTCAAGAAGGAATCTACACCTTGCTTACTACTACCATCCATCTTTGCATTGGTTTCCTTGTGTGCATTGCAGCGGCTACCATCCAGCTTATCGCTGACAAGCAAATCCATGTTTTTCGCGTTGCCAACCCGGGACAATACTGCAATGTGGGATTATGGAAACATGGGCGTCATCCCAATTATTTTGGCGAAATCATGTTTTGGTGGGGTATTTGGATGATGTACTGCGTATTAGGAGGTATTGACTGGCTTATTTGTGGTCCTATCGCTATGACGGCACTTTTCGTCTGTATCAGTATTCCGCTTATGGAAAAACGCCAGCTGCAAAACAAGCCCGGCTATGCAGAGTACCGCAAGCAGACACGAATGTTTATTTGAGGCTCCAGCACGCATATATGCTATTTCTTATTTTATACCAAGTGCTTTCTCTACAGCATTTATCAACTCCTCGCCACGGAAATAGCCCAGCATAATGCCATTGCGGTCGATGAGGAACACTCGCGGAACAGCCGGAATGCCATAAAGCAGGGACGAATTATTGCGGTCGGTATCTATCAACTGCGGGTAAGTGATGCCCATCTCCTTAACAGCTTCCTCGTGATTCTCGATATTGTCCCAAATATCCACACCTACCACCACAAGCCCGCTGTCGGCATATTTCATGTACAGGGGTTTCAGCGTCTCCTCAATTTCCCTTCGGCAAGGACCACACCATGAAGCCCAGAAATCCACCACTGCCACATGGCCTGTGATGACCGCTCCGAGGGTGGTTTGCTTGCCTGTAGCATAATCCACAGCCTCGAAGTCGCGGAATGGCGAACCTGTTTTCACCTGTATTTGTGTAGAGACATTCTGCATGAATCGGCTAAGATCCTTGTGGTTTTTGACAACCGGTGAGGCAGAGGCATAGTTAGAAAGCAGACGCAGGATGGCCGGAGTGGGCGCTTCGTTATAAAGGTCTATACCCCTAGTCAAAACATACGCAATATTGAGCAGGATTTCCCCTCCAATCTTGTTCTCGGTATTGGCTTCGTAAAGCAACCAGCCTGCCGAGTCTACGTAGTCTTTCATCTGTTGAGTATAATCATCATATATTGCGACCAGCGAATCATACTTTACCTTATCCTCATCCAATACACGTACTGCCTGGCGTGCCACCTGTTGCTGTTTGGTTTTCAACGCCTTTAGCTTTTCTATCTGCTGGTTGAGCTGCGCTGAAGGCTGGTCTCCTCTCACTGTTGCGTTAGTTGCATCAATGCTCAAATTGGTGCCCGGCTGTATCAAAAGAGTATGGTTCATACTCCAGTCTTCGGTATTGACCATGACCAGCATGGAGGTGTCTGTATGTCCACGAAATTGGAATTTCCCGTTAACAATGATCGTAGAGTCCATCTTCACATTTGTCTCCTTATTGTGCATTTTCACATACGTTCCGTCATGGTCTGTTATGGTGCCAACAATGGAATAATTATTTTTCTGTGCCATAACTGGCAACGAAATCACCAGCAGAAGTCCGAATATAAATTTTACTTTTCTCATCGTATGGTCACGATTAAATTGTTTTTATGTTTCAACTATTCAAGATATTTCCTCCATTCATTATTCTATAACAGCTAATGATATCCACCCTCTACTAATGACGCAGGTTTTTGTCAAAACGTGACAGGAGAAATGATTTTTTTGTATTTATGCGCATACGTCGTTACAAAACGCTTGAAAATCAAAAATTATTATGTATCTTTGCCCTATTGTATTTTCAGATTTTGTTTAACGGACTTCGCAATGTCTGAAAGTATAACGTAAAAATATTAAAAATAGAGGTCCCCTATTAATAAGTCGAACGTGAAACGCATCATATATATCTCCGTGGGACTGCTTTGTGTCGGGCTTGGAGCTTTGGGCGTAATCGTACCAGGCTTGCCCACCACACCATTCCTTTTGCTGGCCTCATGGTGCTTCTACCATTCATCCCAACGCTTGCAAGATTGGCTGTTGAAGTCATGGCTGGGAGTATACATCCGTAGCTATCACCGCCGGGGAGGGATGACCTTTGCGCAAAAAGCAGGTGCTTGCAGCATCATGGCGGCGATGGTGCTGCTTTCCGTTATATTCTTTATTCCCAAAGACTCTGTGGCAAAAATCATCGTTCCCATTGCGGGTGCAGCAGGTATCCTCACCGTAATATTTGCGGTGCCCAACGCCAAAGAGGAAGATTAAGTCACAATAGAGGTCAAAGTGCAACGGAACATATAAAAGTCGTTTGAAAAAAAGCACTAAAACACTAAAAAGTCGTTTGAAAAAAAGCAACAAAATACCCAAAAGTCGCTGGAAAAATGACAAGAATAATTTGTGAATTCGAAAAATAAATGTATTTTTGCAGTCGGAAATAGCGTAATAAAAATTATGTTAAAAAGAAGAATATCAGGTACATTGAAGCAGTGGAAGGATAAAACCAACCACCTTCCGCTCGTTATTATGGGCATTCGCCAATGCGGAAAGACGTTTATTGCGAAGCAATTTGCCAGCGAAAACTACAAACATGTTGTCTACATCAACTTCTTCAAGGAAGAGGAGCGGAAGACGGCTTTCTATGGTCCTAAGGATGCCGAAACCATCATCCTCAACCTGTCGTCCCAAATGCGCAATGCCAAATTTGTTCCAAACGAGACCTGCATCATCCTTGATGAAATACAGGAATGTCCTGAAGCGCGCACAAGTCTGAAGTTTTTCAAAGAGGACGGTCGCTACGACATCATCGCCACGGGTTCGCTACTAGGCGTACAAGGATATGGACAGGAGGAAAAGAAGCGGCGCAAAAGAGGTGCTGCCAAACAGAAGAAGGGCAGCATTTCTATACCCGTGGGGTATGAGGAGATTGTGGAGATGTATCCGCTCGACTTCGAGGAGTTCCTCTGGGCGAATAACATGAGCGCAGAGGTTATAGATGTGTTAAGACGATGTCTGGCAGAGGAGGCGCCCGTACCATTAGGCATCCATGTGGCTATGAAAACGCTGCTGTACCGATACGTGGCCGTGGGCGGTCTTCCCGCTGCCGTGAATGCGCTGCTGGAAACCAACAATATGAATGAAGTGAACACGGTGTGGCATTCCATCCTCAAGGAGTATCGTTCGGATATGGTGAAATATGCCGACAACAAAGATAAAGCCCATATCCGTGCCTGTTTCAATGCCATACCCAAGCAGTTGGCCAAGGAAAACAAGAAATACCAATGGTCGAAAGTGGAGGATGGAGGTCGTGGAGTGTACTACAAAGACTCGCTGCAGTGGCTGGAAGATGCCGGCATCGTCCGTAGGTGCTACAACTCCCATATCACGGGATTGCCACTGGAAGGGAATGCGATGGACAACGTCTTCAAGGTCTATACTGCCGACATAGGCATCCTCGTTGCCATGCTTGGTGGCACCACCAGGGCGGATATCCTTCAAGGCAATCTGGGTGGCTACAAAGGAGCCATCTTCGAGAGTCTGATGGCTGATACGCTCATCAAGAAAGGACAGAACCTTTACTACTTCCAGAAAGATTCTGGCATGGAGCTGGACTTCCTCATCCGCTACAAGGGCGAATGTGTTCCCGTGGAGGTGAAGGCGCGCACGGCACAAGCCAAAAGCATCTCCACCGTCAGGAAGCACCCTGAGAAATATGGAGTGAAGCATTTCATCAAGTTTGGCGACTACAACGTGGGGCGTGAGGGCGACCTGCTGACGCTGCCGACCTATATGCAGTTTCTGCTTGACCTCGAACCGGAGGAAGTGGTGCTAGAGCAGATAGATACCGATGAGCTCACACGCTTGGCGAAGGAAGTCCTCGCCAATAAAAATCCATGATAGATGGGGGTATGGTGTCGCAATATAGGGTTGTCGCAGTGCGGCGGCCCTACGCCGGGGAGGAATGACCTTTGCGCAAAAAGCAAGTGCTTGTGGCATCATGGCAGCTATGGTGTTGCTTTCCTATTTTCTCTTTATTCCTAAAGATTCAGTGGCAAAAATCATCGTCCCCATTGCCGGTGCAGCAGGTATCCTCACCGTAATATTTGCGGTGCCAAACGCCAAAGAGGAAGATTAAGTCACAATAGAGGTCAGTGAGCACAACTTAACCTCTTCGCAAGCAATAAAACCGGAACTGCAGCGTTAATCTGAACAGAAGCGATTAACTCTGATACACAATGAAAAAGGCAATGATCTTCTGCGTAGCGATGCTCTTCTCCTTAATTGCATGGGCGCAAATCGACCTCCGCAGAGCCGGATTTTATTTACATCACATTTTGATGTGAATATTGTATTTTTTCACATCACGGCGCATAAATTATAATATTTTTTGTATTTTTGCAGCGAAATTTAAGATCATTCATTTCACATATTGATATGAAAAACCCGTATTGGATATGGCAATATGCCGAATGGCCCCATTTCTGCTGGAACAATGACAGCATCATTGCTTCATTGGCACGGGTTCGGGAAAAACAAGGACGGCTACTGGGCCTGATGGACGGCTTGGGCTTTGATGTCCAGAGTGCCTCTTCGCTTGAAGTGATGACCGAAGATGTGTTGCGCAACAGCGAGATAGAAGGTTTGCGCCTCAATGCCGAGCATGTGCGTTCGTCAGTGGCACAGCACCTCGGACTTGACATTGGCGGACTGTCCCACTCGGATCACTATACAGAAGGTGTGGTGCAGGTGATGATGGATGCTGTACAACAAGCCGACAACCCATTGACTGAGCAACGACTCTTCAACTGGCACGCTGCGTTGTTCCCTAGCGGAAGAAGCGGCACCTCCCCCATCACTGTGGCGGCATGGCGTACAGGCAAAGAGCCGATGCTGGTGGTAAGCGGGGCGATGGGAAAGGAGAAAATCCATTACGAGGCGCCCCCATCGGACGATGTGCCCTGTCAGATGCAACAGTTTATGCAATGGTTTAACAGCGAGCCCACCACTGACCCTGTGCTGAAGGCAGCCATCGCACACCTTTGGTTTGTCAATATACACCCCTTTGACGATGGCAATGGCCGCTTGACACGCACACTCACCGACATGCTACTGGCACGGGCTGACGGATCACCACGGCGTTTCTACAGCATGTCGGCAGCTATTTTGCGCGACAGGAACAACTACTATGATTTGCTGGAGTACATGGGCAAACACGGCTTGGACATCACCCAATGGCTTTTGTGGTTCTTGCAAACCATGGGAAACGCTATCGACACCGCCATTGAGAAAACCCAACTGGCAATACATAAATCGCTGTTTTGGCAGAAACACAGCACGATTGCGCTGAATGAAAGGCAAATCAAAATCATCAACCGGCTTTGGGATGGATTTGAGGGCAAACTCAACACCAGCAAATGGGCAAAAATGACCAAGACTTCCGCAGCTACCGCCTTGCGCGATATACAGGACCTTGTGGACAAAGGCATCCTTTGCCGTACCGAAGAAGGCGGCCGCAGCACCCATTACAAACTGGTTGAAAATGGCACAAAACCAACCATGACCAAGCACACAAACTAAATTTATACATTAAAAAATTGTCACATGACGTATTTACTCATTCTTTTAGCGGTTTCCCTTGCCGTTTCGGCAGTGGGTTGGAAGTATTTCATTTATTTCTTCAGTGTCGGTTACGGTTATGGCATCTCGGCATT
>CAJOFJ010000032.1 GCA_905233625.1 uncultured Bacteroidales bacterium
ATATCGCTCTACCACTTCAAGCCGTTCTTCGTTTGAGTGTGTTTTTCTCTTCATGCTGGACTCTTTTTTTTAGTGTCCAACTTTTGGGGTGCAATACACTATGCTCATCTGGGGTTAATAAGATGAAACCTCTTCGAGGTTTTGCACACCGGAATAATAGACCTGTGCTTGTGGTGACAAACCTTCCAGCCCGCACACCTCCGGCGTGCGATTATCTTGGTATTACATTCCGTTCTCTACCAAGCCCTGCAGTCCTAGCGGACTGCATAATGCCATGTTGCTGCGTGCGAAGGCAAGGATGATGGTTGGATGGAATTAGACGGGGCATGCCCCGTCTCTACATTAATCCATGCGACTGCGAGGACGCAGTCGCCTCCATGCTTCCACCTCCGTACATGTGTGATGCTTACATAAGGCGCACAATTAACTCCCCTCGAGGGCGGAGCCCGAGACTCCCCACTGACGCAAACAGTGCGTCACTCCCCTCGAACGCAGTGAGACTCCCCAAAATAATTAGTACATTAACTAATTTGCTAATTTGCTAATTACAAAGTCCACAGCGGCTTCGATTCCTTCGGGATTCTTGCCACCAGCAGTAGCCAAGCCCGGCTGACCGCCGCCACCACCCTGGATGAGCTTGCCCGCCTCGCGCACCAGCTGTCCGGCATTGAGACCGGCAGCTACCAAGTCGTCAGACAAAGCTACAGTCAGGTTCGGTTTTTCGCCATATTTCGTACCAAAAACAATGGCCAGTTTCTCCATGGAGGTACGCAAATTGTAGGCGGCTTGTTTCATGCCGTCGGGGTTCATGTCGCGCACTTCGCGAATCACATGGATGCCGTTGATTTCAGTGACTTTGTTCTTGATTTCGTTAGTGAACTGGTTGATTTTCTCTTTCTCGAACTGCTCGATTTCCTTCTTAGCCTTGTCGTTCTCCTGCATGAGTCGCTCAATGGAACGCATGATATCGTCAGTTCCTAACATACTCTTCAATTCCTCATACAAGTGCTGTTTTTCCATCATAAAGTCCTCGGCAGCGGCTCCTGTCACGGCTTCGATACGTCTCACACCTGCGGCGATGGCGCTTTCGGAAACGATTTTGAACAGTCCGATATTACCCGTAGCGGGGGTGTGCGTACCACCGCACAACTCGATGGAGTCACCGAATTTGATGACACGGACTTTGTCACCGTATTTTTCTCCGAAAAGGGCCATGGCTCCCATTTTCTGGGCTTCGGCAATCGGAGTGTCGATATATTCTTGTAAAGGATTGTTGTTTCTGATCAGCTGGTTCACCAGTTTCTCCACTTTTTCTATTTCTTCATTGCTCATTTTGGCGAAATGGGAGAAGTCGAAGCGGAATCTGTCGGCAGCCACCAAAGAGCCTTTTTGTTCCACATGAGTGCCCAGCACTTGTCTCAAGGCGAAGTGGAGCAAGTGAGTGGCCGAGTGGTTGTTCTGGATGGCCACACGCTTCTCCTGGTTCACTTTAGCCACGAAAGTGGCTTCCATCTTGTCAGCTAAAGCGGTGGTAGAATGGATGATGAGGTTGTTTTCCTTGGTAGTATTGATAATGTTGATTTTCTCGTTCACGGATTCCAACACACCGGTATCACCGACCTGTCCACCCATTTCAGCATAGAAGGGGGTCTTGTCCAATACAATCTGGAACAGTTGTTTGCCCTTGGTCTTGACCGATCTGAATTTGACCACTTTTACCTCGCATTCCAGCTGGTGGTAGCCTACAAATTCGGTTTGTGCCACACCTGGAAGCAGCTCGATCCAGTCTTCGGTTTCCACTGCGGCAGCGGCTCTGGAGCGTTGTTTTTGTTCGGCCAGACCTTTGTGGAAGCCGTCCATGTCAACAGTCATGCCTTTTTCCTCTGCCATCAGCTGGGTAAGGTCGATGGGGAAGCCGTAGGTGTCGAACAGTTCAAAAGCAAATGCTCCGTCAATGACTTTGTTCTGACCAGCTTTGGCGCAGTAATTCTCGAATTTGGCAATACCTGAGTCCAAAGTCTTGAGGAAGGAATTCTCCTCTTCTTGCATCACTTTCTCAATAAGAGTCTGCTGGGCTTTCAGTTCGGAGAATTGTGCACCCATTTGTGCCACCAAATCTTTCACCAAAGTGTATATGAAGGCTTCTTTGATATTCAGGAAGGTGAAACCATAGCGGATGGCTCGTCTTAAGATACGGCGAATGACGTAGCCGGCTCCATTGTTGGAGGGCAGCTGGCCATCGGCAATGGCGAAGGAAACGGCACGCAGGTGGTCTGCAATGACACGCAGGGCAATGTCGGTTTCTTCTTTTTGTCCGTATTGGGTATTCGACAATTGTGCCAGCTTTTGGATCAGTGGCTGGAACACGTCGGTATCGTAATTCGATTTTTTATTCTGAACGGCCATGCACAGACGCTCGAAGCCCATACCTGTGTCCACGTGCTTGTGGGCCAAAGGCAGCAATTCTCCTGAATTGATGCGGTTGAACTGCATGAACACGAGGTTCCAAATCTCAATCACCAGTGGATTGTCTTTGTTGACGAGGGAAGCGCCTGAAACGGCGGCACGCTCACTGTCATCGCGCAGGTCGATATGGATTTCGGAGCAGGGGCCGCAGGGA
The DNA here is from genome assembly GCA_905233625.1 of uncultured Bacteroidales bacterium. GTDB lineage: Bacteria > Bacteroidota > Bacteroidia > Bacteroidales > WCHB1-69 > RUG11690. The sequence goes on from CAJOFJ010000032.1 coordinate 2,621, forward strand.
CCGGTATCGCCCATTTCCCAGAAGTTGTCCTTCTTGTTGCCAAACAGAATGCGGTCTTCGGGCAGATGACTTTTCCAATATTCTTTGGCCTCCAAATCGGCTTCGGTATGGTCTTTTTCGTCGCCCTGGAACACTGTGGCATACAGTCTGTTGGGGTCTAACTTCATGACTTCGGTCAGAAACTCCCAGGCATAGTCAATGGCTTCTTTCTTGAAATAATCACCAAACGACCAGTTGCCGAGCATTTCGAACATGGTATGATGGTAGGTGTCGCGGCCCACTTCTTCCAAATCGTTGTGCTTGCCCGACACACGCAGACATTTCTGGGAGTCGGCGGCGCGGGGGAACTTGATGGGGGAGTTGCCCAAAAAGATATCCTTGAATTGGTTCATGCCCGCATTGGTGAACATCAGGGTAGGGTCATTTTTGATGACCATCGGGGCTGATGGAACAATTTGGTGTTCTTTTGATTTGAAAAATTCCAAAAAAGCGGTGCGAATTTCAGTAGAAGTCATGGTGTTGTATGTTTTACAAGAGCAAAGAATTATTAATGGATGGCTACGCCTATTGTATTTATGTCACTACCCCGGCCTTCGGCCACCCCTTCTAAAAGAAGGGGAATTCTTAGTTCTTAGTTTTTAATTTTTAGTTCATTAGTTCGTCAGCATCAACCTTACGCTGATACCGGTTTCAATGTTCATATTGTTGTATTGGTTGGAAATCTTCGGACGGTTAATCACTTGGTCATAGTAGAATTTTAAGCCCACACGACTGCTGATTTGATAGTCTGCCGCAAAGTTGATGGTCATGGTCACCATACCAGCTGAAATCTGGTTGACATTTTCAACAATCTTACGCAAAACTGTCATATTCTTTTTCATACCAAAGCCGGCAGTCAAATTCAAGTCGCTAACCACTTGGCGTTTCATGCCAGAGAATACGAAGCCGATTTTAAGGTCTTTGAAACGATAACCGGCGGAACATGATAGTTCGGAAGAGGTCGTTTCTGTAATCTGATTATTGGTGAAACTCAAAGCCACATTACGGGATTGTTTGTATTCCACTTTCAGCAACAGGCTGTTTTTGAAAGTCATATCAATACCAATCAAAGGAGCAAATTGTTCGGTAATGCTTACTTGAGAGAATTCATATTTCGGGATATAATTGCCAAGAGTGTTCTTTACTGCAGAGTGACCATTGACTTCCCGATAAAGAGAGTTAGTGGTAAATCCTCCGACAGAGTATGTGGATGTATAGGCGTGAGTGATAGAGAAAGACTGGAAGACTTTATTCACACCCTTGATTTTAGTTAGTCCGTTGTAATTCAGACGCCAGTTGGGCAGAGGGAATTTCGGGAAGATATTCTTGACATTCATTTTCTCCACTTTGCGTCCACCGTAAGCGGACAGAAGAGCGTTGGTGAGCACTTCTTGGGCAATGCTGTTATAGCCGTCGGGATAGTCTGTTTCAGGGTCTATGCCGTTGGAATTGGGATTGTTGGCGGCAATTTTTTCGGCTAAATAATGGCGGGCCTCCATAAATTCTGCAAATACTTCATCACCTTTTCTGAAGAATGAGGATAAACCGATGAATGTCATGCTAAAGTTACCGGTAGTCACGGGGGAGTAGTGTTCAATATGGCCATCAGAAAATGACCTGAAGTATTCAGTGTAATTTTGGGTTTTGGTCCAGTTTCCGGTAACATCTATTCTGAAATCTTTGAAAGGCTCAATGGTGACGCGGTAATTGAAGGTTTCATTTTTACGTTTTTGGAACGAGGAGTTCATCAGGGAATCGGTTGTCAACCAACGACGTTCGGCGGCGATGGTTTGGATGTCGGGTTGTCCACCAAATACAAATAAGAAGCCTGGAGACCCTTTGGAGGCAAAGTTCATACCCAGCATGTTGGGAGAAAACATATAGCCAGGCAACATGGTTCCGTTTCCTTGTGTATAATTGACAGATACATTGCGCAGCATCATCAGGAAACGCAAAGAACCATCCAGAATGATTCTGCCTACATTGACATCATTTTTCAGGGAATCTCGTGTATCTCTCCCTTTGTTTTTACCATTTTTGCCTTTTGATTTATTTTTGTCCTTGTCCTTGTCCGAATTTTTGGAGTCTTTTCCCTTATCGTCCTTCTTGGCGTTTTTGTTGTCACTTTTGCCAATTTGACCTTGGTTGATTTTTTTCAGATATGGAACATTATTGTATAAAGTTACAAAGTTGACATTGGCGGTACCTTGATAGCTGTTGGAGTTTTGAATAGTATTGCCCAAATGTGCCAATGCGAGGGTGGATCCAGTGAAAGTATAGTCACCAGTATAGCGTATATTTGCGGTAATCCAGTTGAAGAGAGGGAATTTATTGATAGGAATTTGCCAGGAGGCCATCACTCTTTGATAGAAATTATTGGTACGTCCACCTCGTCCAAAACTTCTCCATACGGAATCTCTTTTTACCTTGGTGTCTATTAATCCATCGGGTTCGTCGATACGTGCCATGGCATTAGCTGAGTATTCAATCTTTAATGATTGTGCCAAATCCCAGTTTACCGTGTAGTTACGAGTCCAGTTAAATGTTTTGATGTAGCTGGTGTCGATGACAATATTACCTTGACTCTTCGGCCTGTATTTGAAGGCGTTGAGCTCGCGGGTGATAGAGGTTCGTATAGTAACAACCTTGGGAAGAGGGTTGAAGTTAAAATCTTTGATTAGTTGTAACCATTTGGATTTTAAACCTTTAACTTTGGAAAATGGGCGAATGTTTTTGGGGTTATTGTTGTAGGTATAGCCAATTTCTCCAAAATGATTGAACTTGTTATCCATTTCCACATCCACATCGCTTTTCTTGGTTTGTGAGTAAGAATAAGAAAAGTCGAAGTTTTCTATATCCCATGGCCTGATTTTGATAGGCTTGTCGTAATTTCTTTCCTTGCGGATGTTCATCAAGTTGACGTTATGGCGTACGATACGGCTGGTCGTCATTTTTCGGATGGAATCCCTTTCGAATTTGTTGTTGTAGGTCTTCAGATCATCTTTAAGTTTTACGTCGGGATTCAGAGGATTGTATTCCGGGGTGACCACATTCAGAGAATAATCATAATGCACGGGTATTTTCACATTCCATTTGTCTGGGAAAAAAATCTTGCCGGCATCGATATTTGTGGCAATGTCAAGGGTGGTGCTAGCTTCTTTTTTCAGTTCTGTGACAGATTGGTCAAGACTTCCATAGCCTGCGGAGGAGTGGGATGTTGACAAGGAGAAATCACCCAAATCAGCCAAATTGAAACGCATATTGGCCACGACTGCCACACCCGATTTTTTATCGAAGCCGCAAAGTCTCAACTCGTTAATCCAGACTTCCACTGATTTTTCTTGCATGTCATCGCCATCCCCTAGATACTGCTTTTTGGGGTTTCGGATACCAATCATAATAGTAGTAACTTTGGCCAAGTTCGGCATACCCATGATGGTAACCCTTTCTCCACCGTTCAGATAGTAGTAATAGGGAATTTGGGTGCTACTATGTTGTCCGTTTCTGACAGCAATATTACGTTCCTGTTTGATGGCAACCAATGAATCCAACAAAATATCCATACGGTTGGCCACGGGCCAAATTCGTGTGGTGTCGGCACCTACTCCCCAAGGTGTGATTTCCACCGGAATTTCATATTCATAATAATTGTCGCTAAAGTCGCTACCCAGACGGATAAAGACGGTCACATCGCCTTTGTTCAATGTTCCGGAAGAATAAACATCTTCGGCGTGAATGAACATCTTTAAGCGTTTGAATTGTCTCAGGTCATAATCGGTACTTTTGTAAACACTACGGGCGTCACCATCAACCAAATCCACCACCTTCATGGTAAGTGCCTGTTCGTTAGTAAGATACACTTGGGTGCCGCCATAACCTTGTTCACGTTCAATACCAGGAGGCAATACGTAGGGGATGGGAACTCTGTTGGCATTTTCCTCATAGCTGATAGTTCCAACATGGAAAGATGTGTTGTCATCACCAGAGGCTGAAACGTAGTCACCTTCCTCATAAATAGGCTGGGTGTACGTACGCCAGTCTGCACGGACCAATTCGAAAGTGGCCAAACGACAGATGATAGGTTCAGAGAAATCCTTCATAAAGACTCTCATGAAACGGATGGAGTTAAAGCCTTGAATGGCACCCACCACTTTGTCAGGATTCTTGATGGGGATACGGAATTGGTACCATTTGGTTCGGGGAGCAGTGCCATTAGGCAATGCTTCGGGAATCGCTTCGTATACGTCGTTGATATAGTTCTGTCCGACTACCATCTTGTCAGGAGCCAGGTCAATAACGTACTGGTAGTATTTTTCCTCGTCGCTCAGTGTGTTATCATTATTGACATCTTCCACATTGGGCAAACTTGTTGCGGATGTGGGGTAGGACTCAGGACTTTGCTCATCGGTAGGAGAGTTTCCTTCGGGATTGTTGTAGTAATGGTAGCGGTCGGTGATACTCATTTCGGCGGCATCATAATCGCTACCGCGGAAATAATGGTAGTTATCTGTTGAAGGGTCATCGTATGCATCTAGAAATGCGGGAGATAGGATGCCGTAAATGTTGGCTATGCGTTCAAGATAGGTGCTGTGGAAGTCGCGTTCCTGATCTGTGCTTAAACCGTCAAAACCTATATCCTGGTATTGTCGGGCAGCTGTATTGTTGTCAAACGCATTGACAATCACTTGTGTGGTGGGTACACGACCCCATACGGTATAATCCACATCCGAATCACTTCCATCTGCGGGAAGACCATTTTCAAAGAATTTTTTACCGTCTTTCAAAATATCTTCTGAGATGTCACCCAGGTTGAAATACAGTTTACCACCGCTATGAGAGGGATTTTCAATGAAGGGATCCATCATCCAGAATTCAATATACTCATAGTTGGAGGATTCGAAATCTGTATTATCCATTTTGCGCATTATACCGCCCCAACGGGTGTTGGGATCTCTCAAGGTACCGTCTTCGTTGATACCTCTTGAGAGACCTTCACTGCCGTCCACATCATAGTTATAGGGTCCTCTTTCAGAAGGATAAAACGCCAGGTTGAAAACAGACATATAGGTGGATTGGGCGGCACTTTCACGTTCTTTGTAAGGAAATAATTCAGGTTCATACACCGCACGGGAGTATGGTAAAGACAAGTCATCTTTGGAAAGGTGCGATGGAGTATAGCTGTTGTTATTGTAGAATAACGGGTCGATAATGTACCAGGCTAATTTTGCACGGTTGTAGCCGTATGCTAACTGGCGACGTTCACTTTCATTGGGGTTGGTGTTGGCTTCAGGGAACAAATTGGGCTGTCCTTGAGGTGTGGAGGCCAATACCCAGTTGGAGAAAGTTCTCAAATCTACAGTGGATTTGGTGGATTCAAAGTCGTCGATATAGGTGGTTCCCTCTTTGCCGATAGCTCTGGAGTGACCAGGAACAAAATGAGCGAATTCAGCATCAATATTAAAATTGGACTCTGTGGTGGTGCTGTGGAAAGGCAGGAAATCCACCAGTTTGGTTAGGAATGGCAGCTTGGTACGATATGACATATTCATACCCCATACCAAGTTGTTGATGGGTTCGTTTCCATAATTAACCTTTTGAGTATAAGGTTTCTCGTAAAGATTTAATAAGACGGCACCGATATTGAAATTATCGGAGAAACGATAATCTAACGTAGTTCCCAACATTCGCTGTTTGGTGACCGCGAAGTTGTTTTTGTCTTCCATCGTGATAGTGATAGGTGTGCCGGAATTGAGCACTCCTTCATTCGTGATGGAAACCGTACCCATGCTGTAATTGACTGTGTAATCGACATTTTCGGTCAGTGTGAGACCTCCAGCTACCACTTTGACGGATCCTTCAGGTACGTTAAATGTATTTAATGAGAATTCGGAGCCGTAGGTGGAAGAGTAGGTACCTTCGATAAAATATTTGTTTTTGCTGGTAAACTGTTGTGCCATGGTTTTGGTCATGGTGTACAGCGAGTCAAAGGCGTATTTGTCGGCAATTTCCGGTTCAGTCAGTACTGCTCTCAGATCCTTGCCAAAAGGTTCTATGGTGGGGAAATAAATCTTACCATTATTGGCATTGATGGTACCGCCTAAAGTGGCAGCACCGTCAATAAAGTCGAAAATACCATCTGGATTGGGGTCTTTCTGTTGATTCAGTCGGTCCAGTCCCAACAGTCGAATCAGCGGGATACCTTTCTGGGAGCCTTTATTGAAGAAGCCGTTGGCTATACCCTCGTCATCACCTGTATAGAGGACATTCAGTCTGAAGTCTTTTTCAGATACCTGATAGGCAGAAAGACTATACACGTTTTTCATCATCAACTTCCATAAGGGGGATTTTGTGTTGAGATTGGTGCTCTTCAATAATTTGACTCTAATGCAGTTGGGAGCTGCCACTTCGTTAGAAAATTCACCGACCTGATAAACTTTGTCATCGCCAATCACGGTATATTGGAATGCGACAGCCAACACTTGATCTGCTGACAAAGCGGAATTCAGTGAGATGAAACCCAACTTTGAGTTGAAGGTGTATTCAGAGCTGTTCAACAAGCGGGCACTCTCCACTTTTTCGAAATCCGAACCAGAACTCATGCCTTTGGTACGAAGGTAAGCGCTTACAGTAGAGATATCTCTCAACTGAGTGGAATCCAAATAGATATCAGGTCCTGCAATCAAGTTATTGATATTGTTGTCGGGATAGTCTTTAGTATACTCAGTATTACGATGGATGGTGGACATGTTGGGATAGGCTTCTCCCAAGTCGGTTAATGCGATAATGTTACGGTTCTCGTTTGTAGCCGCACCAATAGTGGTTCGCCATACTTCAATTTTGGTAATCACGATGGGAGATCCTACCAAAGGAAGTGTTTCCAAGTATTGGTTATAGTGATCGCGGAAGAACTGTCCCAGGAAGAAGTGCTTGTTTTCATCGTATTCGTCTGCCTTGAAATAGAATTCGTTCTTTTGTGCTCCGCCACTGATAGTGATGGTTTTGGATTCGGATTGCTTTTCAGATGCGACAGCCGTGATGGTCAGATTGCCGAATTTCAGTGCGGTTTTGGCACCGAAAAGTGTTTGACTACCAGAGATAAGCGTGCTGTTTAGCGGGAAATTGATATTACCGAATTCCAGCAATTGAAGAATGTCGTCTTCTTTTCCTTCGTATTTAAGCTTTAATTCTTCGCCTTCCCAATCGAAGGTGGCTTCGGTATTATAATTCAGATTGAATTCGATTTTATCACCGATTTTGGCGGCCAGGTTCAGCTGGATGTTCTCGTCAAAGTTGAAATCTGTCCTTTTTCGTTGTTTGACGGGCAGATTGGGGTTTTTGTTATTCTGATGAATAATACCAAAAATCAATTCCGCACTACCGGAAGGACGGATATCAATGATATTGCTTCCGAAGATGGTCTCAAAAACCTCTCCGCCAACTTTTATTTGTGGGATAATGCCGCTACCTCGGGCATTGGGACCGGCGTATTTGGCTCCTTTGTTTTTCCAATAATCTTTGATGGAGTGACGCAGATCGTAATTGATGTACTCATTGATATTCATGGAACTGCCGGGTCCGAAGGGGGTATTGCCCGTCATATATTGGAAATCGTAGCTGTTGGTTTGGGGATTATACTCGATATGAGTACCCACGCCAGAAGGATTATGTAAAATGAACGGACTGGTAGTTGTGTTTTCGTTCAGTGGGTTGTTATCTGGCTGAGGAACATTGATAATGGGCTTGTCTCCGGTATCGGGAGGAAAGACCGGCAGTTCAATAATCGCGTCTTGACAAATAAAATCGTCATTATCACTTTGCGTTGGATTGGGTAGTTCATCGGCAAACTCATCTGAAGTCATTGGGAAATAATGACTTGTTGGAGCCGGAATAGCCCATACCGCGGAATAGAGCGCAAAAATGGCAATAGCGGTAATAAGATGATATGTTTTTCTCTTTATATTAGTCACTAATCTTCAATCTTTTATAACATTTTCAGTGCCTTTTTGATCATTTCCTCAATTGACAGATCCAAGCCCTCGGTTTTGATGATTTTCTCAAGTACAGCTTCCGCGGAATTTTTTGGAAAACCTAAAGACACTAATGCTGATAACGCAGCATTTGCATTATTATTGTTTGAAGCTTGTTTTTTTTCTGTTTCGGGAGAGGGACTGAGGGCCATTTTACCAATTTTGTCCTTGAGTTCGATGATGAGCCGTTGGGCAGTTTTGCCGCCAATTCCCTTGATGGCTTGCAGAACTTTGGCATTTTCGGTGATAATGGCATTGTGCAGTTCATGTACCGACATGGAAGAGAGAATCAGTCGGGCAGTGTTGACTCCGATGCCGTTGACTGTAATCAGCAGGCGGAAAAAAGAGCGTTCTTCTTCGTCGAAAAAACCGAAAAGTTGCTGTTCATCCTCTTTGATGACATAGTGAGTGAACAGGCGTACCTCGTCCATTTCGCGGATTTTGGTGTAGGTGGCCAGCGAAATGTTGACCAGATAGTCCAATCCGCCACTAGTCTCTATCACTACGTACGCGGGGTTTTTCTCGATGATTTTGCCTTTGATTCCTGTAATCATAATTATCCAAAATATGAGGGTGCAAAGGTACAAAAAAAAGGGCTTGAAAAAGCCCCTTTTATTGCAAAAAACTCAATTACTTAATAATGTTTGTTGCTGATGCTTATTTTACTAAGTCAACAATAGCTTTGAATGCCTCGGGATGGTTCATTGCGAGGTCGGCGAGAGCTTTGCGGTTCAAGGCAACGCCCTTCTTTGAAAGCATACCCATGAATGCTGAGTATGACAAGCCATATTCGCGAACGCCCGCGTTGATACGGGTAATCCACAAACTTCTGAAAGCACCTTTTTTGGCCTTTCTGTCGCGGTAAGCATATTGCTGTCCTTTTTCCCAAGTGTTCTTGGCAACGGTCCAGACGTTTTTACGCTTTCCGAAGTACCCTTTGGTACGGTTCAAAATCTTCTTTCTTCTTGCTCTTGAAGCAACATGATTTACTGATCTTGGCATAAATTCTCCTTTCTTTTTACGTCAGCGGTTTAGTGCTGTCTAAACTCTTAATGTGCTGATAGTAAAGTTAATAATTTAATTTTTTAGCACTGGCCCAACATTTCCTTGATGGTGTGTTCGTTCACTTTGTCAGCGATGGTGCTGTAAGCCAGGTTACGTTTTCTTTTCGTAGTTTTTTTCGTAAGAATGTGGCTGTGATAAGCGTGGTGTCTTCTTACTTTACCGGTACCTGTCAGAGTGAATCTCTTCTTGGCAGCCGATTTGGTTTTTACTTTTGGCATTTCTCTGATTTTTAAGGTTAATATCTATGAGTTAATTGCAATTTTCTTATTTTTTCGGATTGATGACGATGATCATACGCTTTCCTTCCAATTTGGGCATCTGTTCCGGTTTGCCGTATTCTTCCACAGCTTGGGCAAATTTCAGCAGAATGAGCTCTCCCTGGTCTTTATAGACGATGGAGCGGCCTTTGAAAAACACATCGACCTTCACCTTGCAGCCTTCTTTCAGGAAGCGGATGGCATGATTGCATTTGAATTCGAAGTCATGGTCATCGGTCTGGGGCCCCAGTCGGATTTCCTTGATGACAATCTTAGCCGATTTCTGCTTGATTTCCTTCTGCTTTTTCTTCTGCTCGTAAAGGAATTTTTGGTAATCCATGATTTTGCATACCGGTGGATTGGCTTGTGGAGAGATTTCCACCAAATCCAATTCGAACTGGTCTGCCATATCCAGAGCCTCCTTCAGCGAGACAATCTTCGGCTCGAAGTTTTCACCTACAACACGCACAATGGGTGCGGTGATGTATTGGTTAATACGGTGCGCAGCTTCCTTTTTCTTGTTGTTGGGAAGCGGACGACGTGGACCGGGTTTTGTAATTTGCGTTGCGATAAGCTTTTCTCCTTCCTTTTGGTTAATAACTTTAGTATTAAAAAATTGGGCGCAAAAATACACTTTTTTTCAATGCGAAGCACCCAATGTTTTTCGTAGAGACGGGGCGCGCCCCGTCTCTACAATGATGTGTGAAAAATCAATTTTATTTGTCAGCAACCTCTGAAAAATAGGCGGTCATCGCATTTTGACCATCATTTTGTGCTGGTATCATTTCGCATCCGCAGTTACGGTCTTTTTTATGCTTGCGTTTGCCCACCACCTTCGGCGCGCATCCCACCAGCAGCACTGCTATTGCCAAAATTAGTAAAAAAAACGATTTTTTCCGCATATCTAGTCAGTAGTTATTCTGTCTATTTTATAATTAGCACATTAGCACATTGTCTCATTAGCACATTTGCTAATTTGCTAATTATCTAAATATCGTCGCCTCCCGGTCAGGTCCAACCGAAACGATGGAAATCTTTGTGCCGGTCTCTTTTTCAATATATTGGATATACATTTTGAATTCAGGAGGCAGTTCATCATAGGTTTTTGCCTGGCTGATATCCTGTTGCCAGCCTTTGAACGGAGTAAGCACAGGCTCTATTTCCGCATCGCTCTCGCTGGGGAAGCGGGTAGTGATTTCACCGTTGATTTTATATGCCGTGCAGATATTGATGGTTTCGAAATTGGACATCACATCAGCCTTGGTGAGGGCGATTTCAGTAACTCCATTCACCATGATGGCATATTTTAGTGCCACTAAGTCCAACCATCCGCAGCGTCTGGGGCGACCAGTAGTTGCGCCGAATTCGTTGCCTTGGGTGCGTAATTGTTCACCAGTGGCATCAAACAGTTCTGTGGGGAAGGGACCGCTGCCCACGCGGGTGCAGTAGGCTTTGACAATACCGATGACCTTGCCGACTTTGCTGGGGGCTAATCCCAAGCCGGTGAATGCTCCTGCGGCAATAGTGTTCGAAGAGGTGACAAAAGGATAGCTTCCAAATTCCAAGTCTAAGAGCGTACCCTGCGCGCCTTCAGCCAACACGCTCTTGCGGTTGTCAAGATATTCGCTGATTTCGTACTCGTTGTCAATGAATCTGAATTTTTTCAGACAGTTCAATGCCTCGAAAAAGTTCAATTCCATTTTGGGCAGCACCTCCGTATAGTCGAACTCATACATTTTCAGCATGTCTTTGTGGCTGGATACCAGTGCGTTGTATCTGCTGGTGAAATCCGGTGACAGGATGTCGATGACTCGCAGTCCGTGGCGGGCGGTTTTGTCGGTATAGGTAGGGCCGATGCCTTTCAGCGTCGAGCCGATTTTGTTCTTGCCTTTCTTGGCTTCCTGGGCGGCATCCAACAGCCTATGGGTGGGCAGAATCAGATGCGCCTTCTTGGAAATCAACAGGTTGGAAACGGGATCCAGGCCCATTTTGACCAAAGCGTTGATCTCTTCCTCGAAAATGCAGGGGTCGATGACAACGCCGTTGCCGATGATATTGGTTTTGTCTTTGTGGAAAATTCCTGAAGGAATGATGTGCAAAACGTGTTTGATACCGTTGAATTCCAATGAATGGCCGGCATTGGGGCCGCCTTGGAAACGGGCAATCACATCATAACGGGGAGTCATCACATCTACTACCTTGCCCTTGCCTTCGTCTCCCCATTGCAATCCTAATAAAATGTCACATTTCATTATTGTCTAAAAATATGTTTGAGATTTGTGTGTTGAAAATTATCGGTTGTCATACATTTTGTGATAGTAATCCACGTATGCCCCTGAGGTCACATGGTCCAGCCATTCTTCGTTGGCCAGATACCAGTCCACAGTCTTCTCGAAGCCTTCGGTGAACTTGATTTTCGGTTCCCAGCCCAACTCGGTTTTGAGTTTGGTGGCGTCGATGGCATAACGCAGGTCGTGGCCAGCACGGTCGGTGACGTAAGTGATCAGCGACAAAGATGTGCCTTCGGGACGGCCCAACTTGGCATCCACAATTTCAATCAGTTTCTTGATGATGTCAATGTTGCGCCATTCGTTGTTACCGCCGATGTTATAGGTCTCACCATCTTTCCCGAAATGGAAAATGGTGTCGATAGCGCTGGCGTGGTCCTCCACGTACAGCCAGTCTCTCACATTGATGCCTTTGCCATAAACCGGAAGAGGCTTGCTGTGCTTGATATTGTTGATGAACAACGGCAGCAGTTTTTCGGGAAACTGGTTGGGACCATAGTTGTTCGAGCAGTTGGAAATCACGGTCGGCAGTCCGTAGGTGTCGTGATAAGCGCGCACGAAGTGGTCGGAGCTGGCTTTGGCGGCTGAGTATGGACTATGCGGACTGTAGGGGGTCGTTTCCTTGAATGAGCCGGTTTCGCCTAAAGAGCCGTAAACCTCGTCGGTGGAGATATGGTAGAAACGTTTCCGCTCGGAGTTGTCTTTCCAAATTTTGCGGGCTGCATTCAGTAGGTTCACAGTACCCACCACATTGGTGAAGATGAATTCCATGGGGTTCTCGATGGAGCGGTCCACATGTGACTCGGCAGCCAGGTGGATGACTCCGTCGAATTGGTGTTCTTCGAAGATTTTCTGGATAAAATCGGCATCCACGATGTTGCCTTTGATGAAATGGTAGTTGGGTTTCTGATCAATGTCGGTCAGGTTTTCCAGATTGCCGGCATAGGTCAAAGCATCCAAATTATAAATGTCATAATGCGGGTATTTGTTGACAAATAAGCGCACTACGTGTGAACCGATAAATCCGGCTCCTCCTGTGATTAAAATTTTTTTCATGCTATATAAATCTATTGAAGAACGATTCCGTATATCAAGAGAAACTTTTTGCAAAGTTACGCAAATTTCTTGAATTAAACGTTGTCTTATGAAATTTTATTGTGTTGGCATGTCGTACAGCATCTTTGTGGGCATGTGGAGACGTGATAATAGCGTCTCTACTCGATTGTTTCCAACAAAAAACTTACGGGGCGGAAGCCGTCGTTGCAGGAAATCATGGCGGAGTGGGGATTCTTCATCCAGCCGTCGAAAAAATTGCCGCCGCCATTGGCTAATTCTTTCACAAAAGCTTGCATACTTTCCCAGGCACTGTCACACAAACCTTCAGGTTTTTGGCCTTCGCAGGAGACGAAAACCTGACCTTCCTCAATGTCGCAGCTGTGCTCAATGGGGTTCTCGTATTTTGCTGATAAATCCTGATACCAGACTTTGCGGATGGCCGTGATTTTCACTTTTTTCATAAAACTGCTTATTATTCGAAAAAATTCCGTATTTTTGCCGCCGATTTTACGATCTGTTAGCTCAGTTGGTTTAGAGCGCTTGCTTGACAGGCAAGAGGTCACTGGTTCAAATCCAGTACAGATCACGCAAGCACCTGATAATCATGCAGGTGCTTTTTTATTTTTAGTCAGACTGAAATTATAGAATCAATTGTTCAAGTTTCACTTTCGGCACAAAATGAACCCCGTCCTGCCTATAGTATTTGTGACTTTCATCTTCGTTTATTTCCACCAGGCGGATGTTTTCCGCTCCTTTGCCGATGGCGAGAATGAGCAGAGGCTCGTATGGCAGGTTGAATTCTTGCTTGATATTTTCCTTGTTGAATGCACCGATCATAATCCCGTTCAGTCCCATCTCCACTGCTTTGAGGAGCATGCTTTGGGCAGAAATTCCCAAATCGATATCTACAATTTTGTTTTCGGCAACAGTGCTGCATACGATGATAAAAGCTTCGGGTTCAGTACCTTCAAAAGGCAGGTGTAGCTCAGGGAGCGCACCTCCTAACTTGATGTTGGCCAATACCTTTCCCGCTCCTGTGTCATGGGTCACCAACTTAAAACGCAGCACCTGCTGGTTGCGACCAGAAGGAATCAGCGCATTCACAGCAACAATTTTGCGCAGGTGTTCTTCTGTCACGACTATTTTTTTGTCATAGCCGCGGTAGCTGCGGTTTTTCTTCAGCAGGCTGTCTAACGACTGCCCCACATGTTTCACCACGGTTTTCTTTTTCCCCGAGCCAAAAAGCTCGTCATATCTGTTTTCCAAATAATTGTCTGCCATAGTATCTGTCAGTTTTGGTTATAACATGCAAGCCCATCCGAATTTATAGGCTAAGTCACGTAATAGTTGCAAAAGTAATACAATTTCCTGAAAAATTATCATTTTTGCGAATTATTTACAATGAATTTACGTCAGCTGTTAGGTATTAATTTTGCTGTGTTAATGCAGTGCAACGGCGCAAGTTTTAGTGCATTACACGAAGCTATGACGATGCGTGTGTGGGCTTTGCCGACGGTTGGGGGGAGAAGGCGTGTGCGGTGGCACTTACCGTCGGCTTGATTTTTTGGTGACTTTTTTATCAAGAAAAAAGTCACGGAAAATAATAATCCATTTTGAAAGTATGGAGAATAAGTTGGAAGAAAAAATGTAGTAGTCATGGATACAGTATCATGTTAAAAAAATGACTACCTTTGCAATCTAAAACCACTTTTGCAATGAAGCATCCCCTCAAATATTTTTGTTTTTTAATTCTCTTGCTGGCAGTCTCCTGCCAGCAGAAGGACGAATTAGTGTCGCCGCCTGCCCCTTACGGCCCTGTACCTACAGAGGCGCAATTGAAGTGGCAGCAGATGGAGATGAACATGTTCTGTCATTTCGGACCTAACACCTTCACGGGAAAAGAGTGGGGCGATGGTACTGAGGTGGAAGATATCTTCAACCCCACTCAGTTGGATTGTCGCCAATGGACAAAGATTGCCAGAGCCGCTGGTTTCAAAGGAATCATTCTCACCGCCAAGCATCATGATGGTTTCTGCCTCTGGCCAAATCCAGAAAGCGAGCATACTGTGGCGCAGAGCGCCTGGCGTAATGGGAAAGGGGATGTGCTGAAAGAATTGTCCGATGCCTGCCGCCAAGAGGGTGTACGTTTCGGCATTTACATTTCGCCCTGGGACCAGAACGCGCCAACATACGGTACGCCTGCGTATAATGAAACTTTCATAAAAACATTGGAATCCGCATTGACACAATATGGCGAGATTTTCGAGCAGTGGTTTGATGGTGCTTGTGGAGAAGGTCCTAACGGCAAACGCCAGGTGTACGACTGGCCGCTGTTCAACAACACTGTGCATCAATTACAGCCGCAGGCACTCATCTTCAGTGATGTGGGGCCCGGTTGCCGTTGGGTGGGCAACGAAGAGGGTAGGGCAGGTCGCACTTGTTGGTCGCTGCTCAATACCGATGGCTTTACCCCTGGTGCAGGAGCGCCCCCTCAGGATACGCTAACCGTGGGCAATCGGCAAGGCCAATATTGGATTCCGGCCGAAGTGGATGTCTCTATTCGCTCTGGCTGGTTCTATCGTGATAGCGAGTATCCCAAGAGCGTGGAGGAACTCATGCGTATCTACTATCAGAGTGTAGGCCGCAATGGCTTATTGCTGCTGAATGTGCCGCCCGACCAGCGGGGACTGATTGCCGCGGAAGACTCTGCTCGCCTGATGGAATTTGCCGCTGCTTTGCAGTCGGTTTTTGCTCAGGATTTGGCGCAGAATGCGTCGGAAATCAAGGCTTCCCATGTCAGGGGCGAGAAAAATCCGATAACTCAGAATTTGAAAAATCGAACTCATAAGACTTCTCTTTCAGCAAACGTGCAAGCCTATGGGGCAGCCAACCTGTTAGACACATCGTATCATTCCTATTGGACTGTAGACGACAGCGTGACTTTGGCTCAGGTGGTGTTGAGCTTCGACCAGCCGGTGAAATTCAACCGTCTAATGCTTCAGGAGTACATCCCCTTGGGACAGCGAGTCTCAAAATTCCATATTGAAATCATGTTACCCGACGGCAAGTGGCGGACTGTAGCCACCGAAACCACCATCGGCTACAAGCGGATAGTTCTGTTGCCAATGTGTACCACCAAGGCTGTCCGTATTTGCATTGATGAGTCTCTGGCCTGCCCGGTACTCAATCGTCTGGCGTTGTATAAGGATGAGGTTTTCTTGGATTTTAAGGAATAATGATGGGTTGAGTTACCCGAAATATTCAATCATTCCTATCACGAAGGCTGGGATGAAGAAGAACTGTATGGCATAGCCGATGGCGGTCATAATGCGGCTACCGGCTAGCTCGGTGCTACTCTTGATCCAGAACCAGCGTGGCGGAACGGTGTCGCCCCAGCCCACGATGCCAACAACCAAGCCAATAACAGCACTTACACCACCAAGAATAAAAACTAGAGGTTCAACACCATCTTCGAGTAAGTAAAATCCGCCAAACAGAATCATTATTGGCGAAATAAACTGAAATATCCAAAGAAATACTGCCATAATAAATTACTTTTTGATTTTTAACAACAAACGAAGTATCTTGATGACTATCATGATAGGCAAACCTGCAGCGGGAATGGTTTTGGCCACATCCTCTGCAATATCAAGGATATCGGCTAACGGGTATTTTTGCGCCAACGTCTGTATGCTATTTTTGTTACTCTCGTTCTCCATTTTGTTGTATCTGTTTGAGATTGTTGATAAAGTCGATGAGTTTTGAGGCATCTTTGCCTGTCTTCTGCTGGTATTCTTCCACCTTGGATAGCAATCCGTCAAGGTCCATGCCTTTCAGCAAGGCCTGAATGGTTGAGTTGGTAAGTTCTACCGTCTTATCTTTAGCATTACCCAGAAACTGTGAGGTGTTGTTCAACGCCTCTGTGCTTTTTTCTTTCAATTTGTTGAAATCAATCAATGCCATATCCTATTGTTTTTTGTTTCAGATTATCGGGACGATACTTCATATTGTTGGAATCAAGCTCATGGTGTATGATATCAGCCATGGTGGCGGCAATTTGTATGTATCGGTAGTCCCAGCAGGTGACGGACCAGGCTATCCTTAACATCAGACCATTGACAGGTTGTCCTATCTTGCGATAAAAGTTGCGTGGTGAAGAAGTATCGTGGTATTTTTGGTTGGAGGTTTTGATGTCATATTTTTCCTCCAATGATACTGACAAGGCATTATAAAGCTTTTGCAGGTTTTCAGATGATGCTAAATCGCTAGCAAAACTGTCCTCTCCTTTTTTGCCTCCGTATTCGAAATGCAGTTGTTCGGAATATTCCGACTCGTTGGCTCCCGATGCTGCTAACAAAGTTATTGCCCAAGCATCTTTGGGGGCAGTCAGTTTGCGTAAGTCCGCCATATATTCAGATAAACCCTCTATAGCCTGTTCATCATCAAACAAATAATAGCTGCGGTAGGGTTTTTGTTGCCCCTTCTCACGTGAAAGGTAGTTAAAGCCGCCAATGAGGGCTAAATGGTAGGCAAAATGACCAATGACAGGGTCAACAACATTGCTCGGTGCTACGATGGTAATTTTTGAACCACGGTCTATACAACAGCCGTATGGAGTGTTTAATGGGAAGAGTTCCACAGCCAGCCGGTCATCGCTGTATTCGCCTAATGGACGTGTGACAGCAAGATTAATTAACCGCATGTCTTTTGAGACACTCACAGCGTCAAGTATTTCGTCTTCTTTGTGCCAAATTCTAGCTTGAGCTTCAGGAATGGTAATGTAAGGTGGTACCACTTGTAAGCCTGTAGGTCTGTCCAGCTTGCTCTCGAAAGCATTATGCAACTCTTCTGCCCATTCAGCGGCACTTTCTTCATGGCGTTTCTCGTCCATCACGTCGCTAAAGCCAGAACCCACCAAACCCGCAGGTACAGCAAAGATTGCGATACCCAACAAACCCACAATACAAGCGATAATCTTACCTGGAAGAGTAATCGGTGGTTGGTCAGCAAAACTACCCGGATCCCCGATATATTGAGCGAAGGCCCATACCACAGATGTCCAGCCGTTGTCGTACACCTCAGGTTGTGCCTCATGCTCCACAAAATAGAGAATAAACGAAAGTATCAGCGTTACAATACAGAGGAATTGCAACGATACCCAAAGTTCACGCTTCTTTGAGCTGATAGCCTCCGATAGCAGGCGGAAGGCTTTCATATAGCGGAACATGCGCATTAGTCGAGCGATTCGTAATGCCTTGAGCAGAGAGTATGGGATAGGTAATAGGAAGGCGATATAAAAGGTGTAAGTGGAGAGTATGTCTATCAATCCGTAGAATGATAGACAGTAGCGTATGCGTCCCCAGAATCCCTTATATTTTGGATCCAGCAGGTCGGCATACCAGATGCGCAGCGATACTTCAATGGTGAAAAACACCGTGGTGAAAACATCCACTATATGCAGCCATGTGCTGTAACGTTGCACAATACTGTCAAAAGTGGATAAAAACACTTCTACTGTACTGATGATAATAAGGCCGATGATGGTGTAGTCGACCCAGTTGTGCCATTGCTTGGTGTTTAGGTTGTCATCGAATACTCTTGACAGCTCAAATTTCAGTTTCTGCATCGTTTATTTTCTCTTGGCAGCTGCACGTTCGCGGGCAAGGCTCGCCTTGGCATTCTCTATTTCACGTTTTAGGCTTTCGATGCGACGGTCGTGGCTGGCCGCACGATCTATTTTCTGTTTTCGATAGCTTGCCTTACTGGTAGTGCTGGTGGCACGCTTCACAAGGTCGGCATAGTGTGCGTTGTCTTTTTTCTTTGCTTCGCGTTCTTTAGCTACTGCGGACCGCAGGTCGATGAGGCGTTTACGGTAATATTCTACGCTCATGTTTTCTAGTTTTTGAATGAAAAAAAGACGGTGATGAGAGTTTTTATTTTCACCACCGTCATTTTGTTAGAGAAGATTATTTTCCAGCAGCGACAAGAGTAATGCTGTTGTCAGCCAGCTTGCTGTTGTCTTTATTGGCAACTTGCACACCGATACCATACATCTCTTTAATCTTGTCTTCGAAGTTGCCCACGCGGAGGTTGCCACCAACGGTCAGTTCACCGCCCTTTGCACCTTCAGCACGGATGCTGGCCAAAGTGGCATTGTCATCAGCAAATTGTTTGCAAGCGGGTGTGGTGTATACACGAAGCGTGGCACCGAAACACTTGTTGAAGTTCTCTTTCAGACTTTTGACCTTCATACGGCCATCTAATTTAAATTCTGCCATAATAATGAATTTTGAAAAGGTTAATAAAAAAGGTTTGATGTATTACTTTAATTGATTATTTCCCGTTAGTTATTCGTACTTCTACAATCTTACTTTTGTCAATGGGTGCTAATTTCTCTATTTCAAAGTCAGAACCAGCGATTTTATAAGCTCCCCATATATAGGCATCCACTTTACGATAAGAGAGCTTACCCCATAATCCATATTCTTTCATGAAAGTGTCATAGACCTGTGTGTAAAAGTTATAATCTCGCATTTTTTTGTGAAATGATTTTTTGTTATAGCCGTTCTTCACGTTCGTTTTTTTTGTGCAGGTATATGGAGGCAGATTCTTTTCCTCTAGTAATTTGGTTAGAACATTTGCTACTATGTTGTCATAGATGGGGAATGCCTCCGGATTGTGGTAGGCGCAGTACTTGGTGGCAAAAGAATAAAAATCGTAATCTTTGCTTTTAATTGTTAGTGTGGCAATCTCTTTTACTAAAGATTTGTCACCACTTTTTAGTCGTTTGTCTACTTCCTTTATTTCAAAGATGTGATCTGTCATACGGTTAGTTGCAAGAATATAGGTAGAGTATAATAGATTCAGCAATTTCACCTTTACTTCTACAGCTGCTTTATTCTGATGGTCGGGGTATTCTTTTACCAGGCATTGCAAGATATTTTCTTGAATACGATAAGATTCCATTTTTTTGTATGCATCAAGCACTTTTTGAGAATCGGCATATAAATCTTTAATCATATGTCAAAGTGTTTTGAGTGTCCTAATTATCTATTTGTCTATAGATACTTTATTCATCATAATTGATGTTTTTTTTATTTCCACTCGCCTTTCTTGCAGCCGTCGGCTTCGCATTTTTTGTTGAAGGCGGCGAGGGTCATCTCGTCGGTGGAACCACTGGTGTAATAACGATGTCCATCTTTTTCGGTATAGCATACCTGAGCATAAAGGCCAAAGACAGTGTCAAACTCTTTTTCCAACGTTTTTATCTTTTTATTTCCGCTAATGGAGATGTCACCTCCCGAATCGGCACGACGCACTGAAGCGAGGGTCTTGTTAACATCAATACCTGAGATGCTTTCACCTTTTGCTACAGCTTGACGTGCATAACTGTAGCAGATTTTCAAGCGCAAATAGGGAAACTCTTTGTTGAACTCTTTCATCAAAGTTCCGATTTTCTTATTGCCAGTCACCGACAACTCAATGGAGGTTTTCACTGGCGTGGTTTTCTTGGCTGTGGTTTTTGCGACCGTGGTAGTCTTCTTTACGGTAAATTTTACCGTCGTCGTGGTTTTCTTTGCGCGAGCAGCTTTTTTTGCAACAGGTTTTGTGACAGTGGTCTTCTTTGCAGCTGTTTTCGTTGTTGTGGTCTTTTTAGCTGTGGTTTTCACCGTAGTAGTTTTCTTGGCCGTGGATTTAGCGGAAGGCTTCTTACTCGTTGTAGCCATAACTCTTAACTTTTAATTCTTAACGCTAACATTATTTGTATTCTCCTCTGGAAGCTTGGCCAATAGTGATGTCGTTGGGAACGCAGGTTTTGCCAGCCTTGTCCTTAATCTGAACAGTGACGCCAAATTGTTGGTCGAAAAGTTTCTCGGCATCGCCTACTTTGGTGCTACCTTTAATCTTTAAGCTGTCGGCCTTGGTATTTATCTCCTTAGTTGTCTTGCTGTTAAGAGCAGCGAGGGTCATCTCGGGATCAGCCAGTTTTGCACCCTTGTAAAAGGCCAGTGTCAGGTTGAAGGTCTTCATGAAATCAGCCGAGATGGTTTTCAGTTTTTTGTTCGGTGCTACCGAAAATTCTGCCTTATTAAAGGCGTCTTTGATGTTGTTGATAAGTCCCATGATTCTTTGTGTTTATGTGTTAAATGTCCATGTCTCAAAAAACAATAAAAAAAGCCGTGAACTTGATTCTTTGTTTTAAGTCGAGGCTCTGGTAAACCTTTAATCCAAACAAGAAAGCTCACGGTATCGTGAGCGTTTCTCTTTTCTTGCGGATTAAAAGTGATTGAAATTTACCAGATTTCGAATACGCTTTAATATGTTTTTGTTATTCTACTTTGTTTTTATGCCATATATTTTATTGTTTTAATTTCACTCTGCAAATATATGTTTTTTTTTAATACCAGCACCTCTTATTATGTTTTTTTCACAGTTATAGGGTGAATTGTTCCAAAAGATGTAACAGATTAAACTACGCACGCAGCGATATAACATCATTCTCCTCGAAAACTTCCAAAAATCACCGATAGCACCCCTGCATGTTTTTGATTACTTTTCTAACCATAAAAAAACAGGACTCAACCGAGACCGAACCGAAACTCAACCGAAACTGAACCGAAACTCAGTGGGAGCTACATCAGCCCTACATTAGCCCTATGTTAGTGCCTCGCCTCGCTTCGCCTACCGTACGCCTACGCTTCGCCTAAGCTACGGCTAAGCTAAGCTACTGCATGTGGACAGCAACGCTATGACTAAGCATGCAAAGGACCACGCCGAAGGTTGGGGGAAGAAGAGGTAAAAGTAACAGAAAAAAGTTGTACCTTTGCAAATCAATACGGAAAGAAACATCTTTATGTCGAAATACCGGAGTTTAGTACTGCCTTTTGCCCTCGTTTTTGGCTTCATTTTCCACCACTTTCTGGCGGACTTCAACTTCGTGGTGCCGTATCTGATTTTCGCTATTTTGTTGCTGAATTTTGTGTCGGTGGACATCAAAAAGCTGCGCTTCGGCTGGTTAGATGTATGGCTGATGCTCTTTCAGATTGTGGTGAGTTTGGGCTGTTATCTGTTGTTGAAATCCGTCCATGTGAGCGATATGGTGGCGGAGGGCGTTTTGGTGGGCATACTTTGCCCAGTGGCCGCCTCGGTGGTGGTCATCGCTTGCCTCTTGGGTGCCAACCGCGAAACCGTGACCACCTACACCATCTGGGGTAATATGATGGTGGCAGTGGTGGCTCCCATCTATTTCTCCTTTATCGGACTGCAACAGGATATGCCATTTTTAGACTCTTTCTGGATGATATTGAAAAGGATAAGCCCAGTGATCGTTTTCCCGTTCTTTTTGGCCTTATTCATGCAATATACGATGCCCAAGGTGAATGCGTTTTTGGATAAATACAGAGGCATATCCTTCTACCTGTGGGCTTGTGCTTTCCTGCTGGTAATGGGCAAAACCTTTGAGTTTATCTCCATTCACGGTAAGGGTAACGAGAAGCATATTGTCATTTTGGGCATCAGTTCCATCATTTTCTGTGCCATCCAGTTTGCGATGGGAAAATGGTTGGGTTCCAAATATGGCGACAGGGTGGCGGGAGGCCAGCTTTTGGGACAGAAAAACACGGCGTTCGGTATCTGGATGGCCAACTGTTACCTCAATCCTTTGGCTTCGGTCTATGTGGCTTTTTATGCCATCTGGCAGAATCTCTTCAATAGCTGGCAGCTGTGGCGGCACGACAGGGCACTGGCCGCTAAAAAATGATGAAATAGACAGAGGATTATCGAAAGAGAATTATATTGTGTTCGCCGGCGGTCATGGTTTCCTGATAAGGACTGTCAGGAAATATCGTTGCGGTGGTGCCTTCAGGAATGTTGACACACATGATGTCGCCGTTGATATCAACACTGATGGTGCCGTATGGCGTGGGCATGGAGGCGCGTATCCAATCAATGCCCTCGCAACGCTGTGGATCAATGAAGAAGTGCTTGTAGCCAGGTTGTTCAGGGTCAGGACGGATGCCCGCCAATGCCTGATAAAACCAAATGCCGATGCCATTGTAGCAGTTGTGTACACGACTGCGCTTGCCATTCCACGATTCCCAGGTGGTGCTTGCTCCGTTGTTGATCATGTACAGATAGCCAGGATAGTCGGGTTGACGAAGGATAGTGGCCATGAGCTCCGTCTGTCGCTCACGTATGCACCACTCGGTAAAGATGGGCACACCGACGAGGCCTACAGCGATATGGGCTTTGTACTTTCCGTAGCAGTCTTTGATTAACTGCTCTTTCACTTGGGCGGCAGTAGTACTGTCGGGCGGAATGTTCATCAGCAAGGCGTAGGCTTGGTCAAGCGGGGTGCCGTTGGCGTAGCTGTGTGTTTCAGGATGATAGAAATGGCGATGGATGGCGGCATTAAGTCTGCTGCGCCATTCGGTGAATTCTTGCACATCCTTGTGGCGTCCCATTATCAGAGCCATCTGTATCATGTCGCCGAGGCATTCACTGATAAAGCAACTGTTGACATGCAGTACCGATTCGCCTTTGATATCCACCCCTTCAGGGGCTAACCAGTCACCGAGGAACCATGTGTGTCGTTCGGTGTCGGGCCAGGGCTGCAGAATCTCGTCCTCACAGTGTTGTTGGATGAACAGCAGCCATTGTTTCATCATATCATAATAATTGAAAATGAGATATTTATCCCCATAGTTGAGGTAAGTGCGCCACGGGGCTTTGATGACAAAGCCGCTCCAGTAGGGACCTCCGCCAGTGCGGAATGCAGGTGCCACGTAGGGTAAATCGCCAGTACTGTCTATTGCGTCGCCCCAAGCTGTCATCCAGTTGCGGTAGGTGTTACGCACATTGTACATTGTTTGCAAGCTCATGGTTGAGGAGTTGCCGTCACCGCCATAACCCATGCGTTCCAAATGCGGACAATCGACCATATAGCCGCTATAAGTCAGGCAGCTGAGGGTATATTTCACCAAGTCGTGAATAGCATTGAGCCGCGAGTCGGAGCACACGAAAGTGGCCCCCTCATTAGGGTTCACGGCACTGATTTGCAAGGCTCGCGCAGTTTTGATGTCCGCTCCGGTGATACGCACATAGCGAAAAGCATGATAGTGGAAGCGGTTGGTAAAAAATTCTTTACCACTGCCGTTGGCGATATAAACATCCATTTCACTATAGAGTTCTGGATTCTGAACTTTGGATTCAATATCGTCATAATATTCCATCGTCACCTTGCTACCTTCAGCCAATGCCATGAAATCAGCCTGAAACCATCCTGTTATTACATGTCCGAAGTCAAGCATCAGTGAATTGGTCTCTCCCTTTTTGATTATTGGAATGAGTGTGTCAATGATGTGGTTGCCTTCAAAATTTTGCCATGAGACAGTCTTTTTTTCAATCTCAAATTCTGTGGCAGGTCTCCAGTTAGGTTTTACCCGTGCATCAAAGTGTTCGCCGCCAAACTGTAAGGGTTGCCAACTGCCGGTATAGCTGTAGCCACTCGGTGAGGCCTCCCAGCTGTTGTCGGTGCTTGCCAGTGTCCAAGCCTCTCCACATTCTCCGTCGGATACTGTTTTCAATATCTCTGCCTGCACTACCGCGGGTGTGCCGTAGATACGCCCCCAGCCCTGGCCGAGCCATAGTAGTATTTCATTTTTCCCTTTATGCACGTATGGTGTAATGTCATACGAAATTTTTAGTGATTGTTTGTCCAGTTGTGAAACAGCAGGTTGCAGCACTTCATCTCCAATTTTCACACCGTTCACATATAGCTCATGGTAACCCAATGAGTTGATTTCGGCGGTGAATGCCAAAGTTTGAAAGTCCCAATGCTTGAAATCACTGGCGTTAAGCACAAAACTTTTTCGTAGCATTGGTGTCTCTGCCCATCCTTCGCTTGTGCGGCAACCGATGTAATTTCCAGCTGTTACCGGTTGAATCCAACAGATAATAGCGTATGAGAATAGAACCCACAAGAAAAATCTTTTCTTCATCATAAATCGGTTTAATTCTTAATGGTGAATTGATGCTTTCCACTGCCGACTGTTTCAATATGATAGCCGTTTGTGGTGGGAATATACACCTCGGCACTGGTGTTGGCGGGCACTACGATGTTCCATTCAATCTGGTCATCTACACGTTTCCAATGACTTTCAATCTGTCCGCAAATGGACCTGTAGGTGCAGTTGACATAATCCAACCCTTCGACAAAGGTGGGCTTGAACATGATGCGATGGTAACCTGGCTCCAAAGCACGGATGCCTCCCAAATATTCATAGTACCAGATGATAAGGTCGCCGAGGAGCATGACGTGGTTGCCAGAATTCATAGAGGGATCGCCGGTGTCACCATTCCACAACTCCCAGATGGTGGTGGCGCCTTGGCGTACCATATAGCCCCAGCTGGGGTAGGTGTCGTTAGAGGCCAACTTCAGTGCCAGGTCGCCACGACCGTATTCGGTGAGGGTACGCATTAGTTGCTGTATGCCAACTACTCCGGTGGAAACATGACCATCAAATTCATTCACTGTTTTATCGATGATGTTGGCAAAAACTTTTTCCTCCAAATTTTCTGGCACCATACCAAAAGCGAGAGGCAGAATGTTGGCTGTGACCGTGTTGTGGTCGTATCGGCCGGTAGTTGTGTCAAGATATTTAGCATTATATGCGGCGGTGACTGTAGTGATTTCATTGCGGAAGAAGTCGGCATCATTGCCCCGGCCCAACAAGTCGGCAAAATGAGCCATCTTGCCAGCGAGATAACAGTAAAAAGGAGTGGAAAGGTTGGCGGGCCAGGTCATGCGGTTGGTATCGCGTGTGTGTATCAGTTCTGGACTTTCAGGTGGTACGCACCAGTCGCCGTAAGTGTCGCGGATGAGGATGTCGTCTTTGAGGTAGTATTTCTTCATGTGGAGCATCCAGAGGCGCATGGCATCATAATGTTGCTGGATGGGACGTATGTCACCAAAACGGGTATAAAGCATGTCAGCCACGGTAATGAAGGCTCCTGGCCAGGTCATATTGTCGGTATAATTGCGCCAATAAGCGGGGGCGACATCAGAGAGCGAGCCGTTCTCGAACTGGCAGTCCGCAAGGTCTTGCAGCCACTTGGCATAGAGACGATGATTGTCGAAAATGTAGCTCTCGCCATAACAGCCTGTCGTCCGGTCGCCTGTCCAGCCCATGCGCTCGTCACGCTGGGGGCAGTCGGTGGGCATACTGCGGTAGTTGCCACGAATACCCCAAATTGCATTGCGATAGACAGCGTTCATAATCTCGTTGGAGCACTCAAAACTACCGGTCATTGGCATCTTGTCGTATAGGACAAGACCTACAAAATCCTGAACTTTGGGCTTATTGCCAGCAGGGAGACCTGAGATTTCGACATAGCGGAAACCATGATAGACAAACTCGGGATGCCAGAATTTTTCAATTGGTCCCACGGCAATATAGCGATCGGTACACTCAGCGGAACGAAGATTGTCAATGTATAAAGTGCTGTCGGAATTAAGCGTTTCGGCATAGCGGAAAATAATAGTATCCCCACTATTCACTGACCATTGATTACCGACCACTTCAATCACACCCACCATATTCTGTCCCATGTCAAGTATCCATTTTTCGCCCTTCTGGAAAAGTGCAACGGGTTTTAGATACTCCTGTACTTTGATATTGGGATTGGGTTGCGGCGTGAGAAGCGACATCGGATCGGGTTGGTGGTATTCGTCGGGCAAGCGGCCCCCTCGCTCAAGGCTGACAACGGGATATTCGCGAGCCACACGGTGACGCGGATTATAGATGTCCTCCTTGTACATATTCTGTTGGTCATAGTCAACTACGGCTGCTTCCCAATGGCTGTCATCATAGCCAGATACATTCCAATCACCAAGGTCGTTGCCTGCATCGTAGGTTTCCCCATCAAATTCATTGCTTTTGCGAATAGGACCACGATTGGTGATATGCCATTTCTCGTCACTTACGATCGTATCAGTAGTACCATCGGTGTAGGTCACCTCCAACTGCAGCAGCAATTGAGGTAGCCCATAATGTGCGGCATGCTTGATGCCACACCACTCTAAATAGATGGTGTCGTGGCGTACAGTGGTAAAACGTCCCCCCTCAAGCGTAACTCCTATGGCATTGTTACCCTCATAAAGCAAATCTGTCACATCGTAAGCGTTGAAATAGATGCGTCGTGTATAGTCCGAAAGGGTGGGTTTCAACAGTTCGTCAGGAGCCACCTCCCTACCGTTAATAAATGCGCTGTAAACGCCCAAACCACTAATATAGAGCCGGGCCTTGCTGATATTTTTCTTCAAGACAAATTCATTGCGCAGATAGCGGGCGGCAATAGCAGTATGACCATCAAGCTTGTCATCATCATAATCACGACCAATCCAATGGGCATGCCAGTCATCGGGCGAAAGAAGGCTGATTTCGAAGTGTTGGATGTCGCTTTCGAGATGTAGTGTTTTTGTTGATTTGTTGAATTGTTGAATTGTTGAATTGTTGTTTCGGGGATACTTGACAGTAGTATAAACTTTCCACCAGCAACGGTCGCGGCTTTTGAGTTTCTGGCCCTCGTAAGGAATGTAAAGCATCTGATTAGAAGCGATCATTTTACTATCCCACAGGTCGCCAATACCTTTACGTGCATTTTCCTCACTGCTGGCCACAATAACACGGTATTCGACTTGCTTTATATTATTCTCTTCCGAGTCGTACTGCCAGCTGAAACGAGGCTCAGCGGTGGCCAAAGCTTGACTGCCGTCATGGTTCTCCACTGTCGGATTGACAATCTTGATGTAGCCACAACACGATGTAAACAACACCGAGAAGATAATGATGATAAGCAGCCGGTTCATAATGCTGTTGTTACAGTTCCCTGATACTTACCGCGAATCCGCCGCACGGGGCCATTTTCAGTTTCAGCACACTCTTGCTTGTCACCGTTTTTTTCGTGATGGTATAGGCCTGAGGATTATATTTGAGTTCTGAATTTTGAATTTTGAAATGCGAAGCATTCGACGAAGTCAATTCAGAATCATCAGGCAACCCGCACGCATCAGGCGCATCAGCATAAATGATGGCCTCGTATTTTACACCAGGTTGCAGGAAATCCAGTTTTACAGATACTTCACGGGCGGTCTCGTCGGTGATACCGCCGACGTACCAAACATCATGGGGAGTTGAAAGTTGAAAGTTGAAAGTTGAAAGTTGGGCGTCATCGGGAAGATTGTAAACGTATTTTGTGGCGTTGGAAATAACGCCTTTCTTGCCGTCGGGCAATTGTCCCAATCCCTCAGCGGCCTTGTTCAAAGAAGAAATTTTCGGCTTGCGGGCGGTGACGATATAGTCGCCGGGTTCTGCCATGATATAGATACTGGTGTCCCAATCGACGGCCACATCCTTGATGAATTGGAAAGCGTCCATGTAGGGCTCATAGTGTTCGGGGAAGTCGGCGGCCATCTGCAGTGGCGAATAGAAGGTGACATAAAGTCCCAATTGATTGCAGATGGTGTGGCTCATTTTCTTTCCCCACGGCACGATTTTGCCCATGTCGGGTTCGAAGATGCCAGGGGTATAGTCCATCGGACCGCCCTGCAGACGCGTGAACGGCAGAACGGAGGTGTGTCCGGGATGGATGCGTTCGCGGAACTCGGTGCCCATGGCACTTTCGTTGCCAATCATATTGGGCCAGGTGCGGCACAAACCAGTAGGTCTTACCGCTTCATGTGAATTGACCATGATGTGGTGCTTGGCGGCCTCCACAATGGCATAATGGTAGTGGTTGTTGATGGGCTGGCTGTAGTGGCCCTCGCCGAATGGGATGATAGTGCCCACATAACCGCCCTTCACGGCATTGTAGCCGTATTGGTTCATCAGGGTGTAGGCTTTTTCCATCCAACGCTCGTAGTTGACCGTGGAAGCGGAACTTTCGTGGTGCATGATGAGACGGATGCCCTTTTCGTGGGCGTATTTGTTCAATGCGGGCAGGTCGAAATCAGGGTAGGGAGTGAGGAAATCAAAGACGAACTCCTTCTGCTTTCCGTACCAGTCTTCCCAGCCGATGTTCCAGCCTTCGATAAGCAATCCGTCAAAGCCGTTGGCAGCGGCAAAATCAATGTAGCGGCGCACGTTGGCGTTGTTGGCGCCGTGCGTGCCGTTGGGAGTGGCGTGTTCAAAGTCGGTCTCGCCTAATTTCACTGAGGGGAAATCATTGGTATAGTTCCAGGTGCTCTTGCCGGAAATCATCTCCCACCAAACACCCATGTATTTCACAGGATGAATCCACGAAACATCCTCCAAAGCACAGGGCTCATTGAGGTTCAAAATCAATCTTGAAGCCAAAACATCTGTGGCTTTTTCACAGACCATCACTGTTCTCCAAGGAGTGACACAGGGTGTCTGGATACGGCCTTTGTAGCCCGTGGCATCGGGACAAAGCCATGCACGGAAGGTATGAGCCTTTTGTCCTTCAGGGATCAGATTCAGGTGAGGAACAGAGGATAGCGTGTCCCAAGGGTTGGTGGACAAATCATCCAGGTATTCGAGGTGCATGGTCGGGAAATCGAGGGTGGCGGCCTCGTGGATGTTGATATACAAACCATCGTCGGTTTTCATCTGGATAGCCGTCTGTACGCCCGTTTTTGAGAATGCGGTCCATGGCCAGCCTCCGTTCTTGTGGCTGGCATCCCACAAGCTGCGGATTTCCGACAGTTTCGACTGCGTGTAGTTGTACTCCTGTGTGTCGTAGTCGCCGGGAATCCACCACGCGGTGTGGTCGCCGGCCATCGCGAATTCCGTCAACTCTTCCTTAAACCAGAAGCACACCAGCGCGTTGAAAAGTTTTTTATCCTCATTATTTGAATTCTGAATTTTGAATTTTGAATTCTGGATTTCCATAGGAAATTCATAACGGAATCCCAAACCATCATTATAAAGCCTGAAGCGTATCTGCATCACGGTGGCCATCGTTTTTGAACGTCCGTCGGCACTCTCGACTGCCCCAGCCGGCTGCTCCAGTGTCACCAACATTTCGTTGTAGTGGTTGCGGATGCGTGCTTCCTCGCCCCACACGGGTTCCCATGTCTCGTCGAAAGTGCTGTATTTCGTGTCTTTCAGCACAAAGGCGTGTGCCAAATCATCGCGCCATTCCAGTGTGAAACCCATTTTGGAGGGCAGCACCACGGGCTTGCCGTTTCTATTGAGTGCGTAATACGGAACGCCATCCTTGACATCAAACTTAAGCTCGAGCTGTCCATCGGGACTGTTGAGTTTCACAGGTTCGGCGGCAAAAATTGGCGTCAGGCAACATGCCGCAAGGAAAATGAGGGTGAGGATATTTTTTTTCATTATAATTTCTTTATGGGGAAGGTAAAATACGTGTTTGGAAATGGTTCGTTATTCAGAGTGAAATGCCACCACTCGCTGTCCAGGGTCTTGAAACCGTGACGCAGCATGGCATTGCGAAGAATCATGCGGTTGTTGAACTGTTCCTTGGTGATGCTGCGACCGGTAGGACTGGCACTATTGTCGCCCGTGTATTCGCCTGTCTCAGGATTACCGCAGAAATCGGGGTGACTCTCGGGACCGAACCAGTCGAAAGTGCCGCCCATATCGACCTCTTTTTCTGTTGTCATGTCAAAAAGGGTCAGATCAATGGTGGAGCCGCGTGTATGGCCACTTTTTTCCATAATGTATTCCTGATCGAAGAGGACGCTCTTGTCCAAGTCGGGATAGAAATAGGGTTTCATCATCGTGTCGGTAATGTTTGCGGCCCAGCGTACGAAGTGGTCAACGGCGCATTGCGGACGGTATGCATCGTAAATCTTGAGCCGGTAGCCTTGCTCTTTCAGGTCGTCGCTTACGGCTTTCAGAGCATCGGCGGCTTGCTTGGTGAGCAAAGCAGTGGGTTCCAGATAGCCGTCCACGCGTGTTCCCACGAAGTTGTAGGTGCAGAAGTAGCGGATTTCCAGAATAGCATCGGGAATGACATCCGTGATGTTTACAAACTGGCTGGCATCTTCGGTGGGTGACAGTGCACCCGTTAAACGTTTGAACTCATCTTGCGCTTTTGCGAGTTGTGCGAGGAATTCTGGACTGGTGTGCAGACGGGCGAGACCAATGGCGCCACCGAGACGGCTGGCATCCACATCGCTCTGCCAATGGGCGCCCACGATGACACGGCTTTCACCGTACATATAACCGCGCGCCATGATGATATTGGCATTGGCGGGGTTGATTTCGGAGAGAAGCAGGGCTGCCGAATAGCCGCGCTGGCTATGCCCCGACGGATAAGAGCCTTCGTTTTTCAATTCATCTTCTTCATATACCGTATACATGTGCTCTTGGAACCGCACAAACGGGCGTTTGCGCATGTAATAGGCCTTCGGTTCCACGCGCATCTGGTCAATGGTGGCGAGGCTGTTGACCATCAGTTTGTAGATTTCAGGAGTGCTTGTTTTAGAGATTTTCAGTCCGAAAGGCACACTTAGTTCGGCCAAAAGGGCATCGAATGACCACACGGCATCGCGTACGGCAATTGCGGTACGTGCGGCATCGCTCCGTTGTGTTTTGCCCCACATGTAGCGCATAATGTCATGGGCGAAGTCCTCGCCGATGGTATCCGGCGGCGCAGGCAGACAATAGATGAGGTTTGGTAGCTCTTTTGTGTCGAAATAGAGCGTGATGTTATCGTTTTGCGCCATAGTGCACAGCTTGCCGAAAAGCATTATAACGGCAAAAAAAACTATAAAAATCCGTTTCATTTTTTTGTTTTATTTTTGTTCGATTTCTTTTTTCTGTATTGCATGTTAAGTTGCTACAACAATATCTCCTTGTATTCCCGCTTGAACCAGGTAATCTGTCGTTTGGCGTAGCGGCGGGTGTTCACCTTGATTTTCTCCACGGCCTCTTCCATTGTCATTCTTCCCTCCATGTAGTCGAACATTTCCTTGTACCCCACGGTGTTGAGGGCATTCGTGCCTTTGTATTGATACAGCGATTTAGCCTCCTCTAAAAGGCCGTCGGCCATCATCTGGTCCACCCGCCGGTTGATGCGGTCGAACAGCACCTCGCGGGGACGGTTGAGGTAGTATCTTTGGATTTCAAAATCCCTTTTTTTGGAGGATTGCGTAAGCAATTCGGAATAAGGCTTTCCGGTTTGCAGGCACACTTCCAGGGCGCGCATCATGCGTTTGTGGTTGGCGAGGTCATTGGTGTTGTAAAACACAGGATCCAGATGCCTCAGGCGTCTTCTTAAGGCTTCAATACCTTCGGTCTCAAACAGCTCTATGACCTGCTGCCGGATGTAGAGGTCGGGGTCGGGCAGGTCATCAATACCTTTGCACACGGCATCCAAGTACAGGCCGCTGCCGCCAGTCATAATCACTATGGGGTTTTCGGCAAATAGCGTAGGCAACAGCTTCAGCACATCCTGCTCGAATCGTGAGATGCTGTAATACTCGCCAATCGACAGGTGGCCGACAAAATAATGCTTTACCGCAGCCAGTTCCTCCTCGCTCGGAAAAGCAGTGCCGATTCGCATCTCTTTGTAAAATTGACGCGAATCGGCAGAAATAATGCTGGTATGAAATTTTTTGGCGGTCTCAATGGCATAGTGGGTTTTCCCTACAGCCGTCGGACCTCCAATGACAATCAGTGTGGGTCGGTTAGTAGCTGCCGTAATCATCGATACTGCCTAAATCAAGCTGATCCTCATCGTTGAAACCATCTTCAAAGTCATCGAAAATATCATCTTTGGTCAGGTCTTCAATCAAATCATCGGGATCGGGCAGATGGGCGTTTTTGATGGCTTTGGGCAGCTCCTGGGCTTTGTGCGTGCAGCGAGGATATTCGACGTCATCCTGAGCCTGGGCCACTTTCATCAGTTCAAGGTAGAAGACCTTCGGATTCAGAAAATCATATTCATAAAGGATATGCTGATGAGGGTCTGAAATCATCTTGTTCAGAATGCTTTCTTTCATGATATATTTCGGAAGATGTGTCTTGGTGGTGTAACCGTCTTCTTCCTCATATTCAGGTGCATCTTCAACTTCATCATCTTTCATGTCGATGAGGGTGATTTCATTTTGCTTGTTCCATTTGGAGTCGCACAATGAGAATGAGGCCAGCTCATTGCCTTCCAAACCAATGGATTTATACAGGATGTTGTGGAGTGACTCGAAATTGTCGTTGGCCAGAATCTCTATGTCGCGGACAAAATCCTCCACTTCATCAAAATATACTCTGAACTTATAGTAAAACATGATGAATGATTTTTAGTCTTATTCCATAACCATGTTGTGGAAGACATTGGTAACGTCTTCGTCTTCCTCGATTTTCTCTAAGAGTTTTTCCACTTCCTCCTGTTGTTCGGGAGTCAGTTTCTTCATGTCGTTGGGAATTCTTTCAAACTTGAATTCCTTAATCTCGAAACCGTTGTCTTCCAGGTATTTCTGAATGGGTCCGAAGGACTGGAATTCGGCGAAAATCAGGATTTCGTCCTCTTCTTCGAACACTTCTTCCACACCATAGTCAATGAGTTCAAGCTCCAGATCTTCCAGGTTGATACCGTCTTTTTTCACTACGGTGAAGCGGCATTTTCTGTCAAAGAGGAAGTCAAGCATACCTGAAGTTCCCAGTGCGCCTCCTAGTTTGTTGAAATAGCTTCTCAGGTTTGCTACCGTGCGCTGGTTGTTGTCGGTAGCGGCTTCAATATAGATAGCGATGCCGTGGGGGCCGTAGCCTTCATAGAACATTTCCTTGTAGTCGGAAGTGTCTTTTTCGAGGGCTTTCTTGATGGCTCTTTCGACATTTTCCTTGGGCATGTTTTCAGACTTGGCGTTCTGCATCAGCAGACGGAGTCGGGGATTCATATCGGGGCTGGGACCACCGGCTTTCACCGCCATTGTGATTTCTTTTCCTAAGCGGGTAAAGGTTCTGGCCATGTTACCCCAACGTTTAAATTTTCTTGCTTTTCTAAATTCAAATGCTCTTCCCATAGTATGTCGGTTTGATAATTAAAGATACTTTATTTTGAAGCCGCAAAGATACAAAAATTTTTTTTTCGTTACTTTTCTCATGATAGAAAAGTAACTTTTACTCCAGTGAGTATGGCTTCTCTGTGAACCACTTCTTGTTCGGCTTGCTGCCCATGGTGAAGATTAACTCGCCACCGGCCATGATCTGCTCGTAGGTGATGTAGGCGCAATGGATGGGTTTGCCATTGAGGGTGATAGATTGGATGTAGCAGTTCTTGTCGCTGACGTTGGGGGCTTTGATAGTCAGGGTATTGCCGTTTTGCAAATGGAGGACGTTTTCGGGCAGATAGGGTGCACCGAAGACATACTGACCGCTGGCGGGACAGACGGGATAGAAGCCCATCGCGCTAAAGATGTACCACGCCGACATCTGTCCGCAGTCGTCGTTGCCGCACAGCCCATCGATGTTGTTTTTGTACATTTTGTTCATCACCTCGTGCACGTGCTGCTGCGTCTTCCACGGCTGGGAGGTCCACATGTAGAGGTACGGGATGTGGTGACTGGGCTCGTTGCCGTGTACATAGCCGCCCAACATGCCCTCGCGGGTAACATCTTCGGTCTCAGCGAAGAACTTGTCGGGCACGTACATCGTGAAGAGTTCGTCCAAGCGGTTCACGAAGACCTTGTCGCCGCCCATGATCTTGATCAAGCCGTTGACATCGTGCGGCACGTAGAACGAGTAGTTCCAGCTGTTGCCCTCGATGAAGCCTTCGTTGGAGGTGGAGAGCAGGTCGGCAGGCGTTTTCCACGAGCCGTCCTCGTACCGCGCCTGCGCAAAACCAGTCTCCGGATTGAAGACGTTCTTGAAGTTCAGTGCGCGCTGGCGGTATTTTTCACATAATTCGTCCTCAATATATTTGTTAGTATTGTCGTTTTTTACTGTTTTAGGAATCTTTTTGCACAGTTGGTAAATCACCCAGTCTTCGTAGGCATTTTCCAAGGTAATGGAGGTGCCGACAGCCGATTTGTTATAGGGCACATAACCCAATTTCTTGTAGAGGTCGGTATGGTCGTAATAGTCCAAGTTGGCACTGTGATTCACTAATGAAAACAGTTCTTCTTCATACGGATCAATCAGATGATATGGGTTTTTCTCTTGAAAACCATAGACGTTGTTCAGCCAAGCATCAACCACCGGCGACACACCATGGTATCCGATCATACACCAGTTTTCGTTCCCGGCATGGCTCCACACGGGCAAAACATGGTGTACACTTTGGCGGCCATGACCACCATGTCAGCCGCACTTTTCGGGTCAATAATATTCAAAAGCGGATGTTCGGCACGATAGGTATCCCACAGGGAGAAAATC
Organism: uncultured Bacteroidales bacterium; assembly: GCA_905233625.1. Classification (GTDB taxonomy): domain Bacteria; phylum Bacteroidota; class Bacteroidia; order Bacteroidales; family WCHB1-69; genus RUG11690. The sequence continues at coordinate 37,714 of CAJOFJ010000032.1, forward strand.
GTATAATTTGTATGTCCTTCTTCATTTTGATGAATATTGTGATCCACCCCGCGATACTGTCCGTCAACATCCTGATAGATAGAAGGATTAATCATGGTATGGTAGAGTGAGGTGTAGAACATTGCGAGCTGGTTGGGTGTGCCTTCTGCCTCGTAGATGCCGAGTTTTTCATTCCAAGCTTTCTGCGTGCTTTGAAAAATTTCATCGAAAGAAAGGCGATGAAAAGCGTCTGATGTGGTACCATTGGCATTCTGCTGCCGGTAAGGACGCAGAGCCTCAGCTTCTAAGTTTATCATTGCTCCATCCGTGCTCACTGCAGAAAGAGCCACATGCACTTCAAGCACAGGGTCATCATCTTGCTCAAACTCTATCCATGCCACCACCTTTCGTCCCGCCATCTCGGGAAAGTTGTGGTTCAGGTCAAAGCGGCGCCAGAAACCATGGTAGTTCTGTTTCCCGAAATCCTGATAGCCATAGTGTGCCACGGGTTTGCTGAAATGGATGGCGAAATAGACGTAGTTCTCCCGTGCCCAGCCGTTGGTAATGCGGTAGCCCGTCAGCGTGTAGGGGTCTTCCATGCGCAGGGAGGCCCAGAGCACCTTGCCGTCGTAGTTGTAGATGGCGTGGTTGAGGTCCACGATGAGCTTCTGGGTTTCGCCTTTGGGGTACGTGTATTTGTGGATACCGCAGTGCGGGGTGGCGGTGAGCTGCACAAGAATGTCGTCGTCGCTGAGGCGCACCTCGTAGTAGCCGGGCGAGCACTTCTCGGTTTCGTGGCTGAAGCGTGAGCGGTAGCCGGCATCGGGGTTGTCGGCGGTGCCGGGGTTAAGTTGCACCTCGCCGGTGAAAGGCATCAGAAGGATGTCGCCCATATCGGAGTGGCCGGTGCCGCTGAAGTGGGTGTGGCTGAATCCCACGATGGTTTTGTCGCGGTACTGGTAGCCGGCGCAGTAGTCATAAACCCCGGGCTGGTACTTTCCGTTGATGTTATGGGGGATGGTGTCCGTGTCGGGACTCACCTGCACGCCGCCGAAGGGGTAGCACGCGCCCGGGAAGGTATGTCCCATGCCGTTCGTCCCGATGATGGGGTTAACGTATTGGGTGTAATCGTTTTGCGCTGAAACTGTGACCATTGTTGCCATGATGATGGGTAAGATGATTTTTCGCATTTATTTGGATTTTGAGGTCGCAAAAGTACATTTTTTGTATTTTTGCATTTTAGTTTTTTTTTCGTAATCATAAAAATAATGAAACGTATCATTTTCTCTTTTGTCATCCTTTTGGTTGCAGTCACTGCATGGAGTCAAAGTGGGGCAACAACAAAATCGTTCTCATGGCAGGGTCTCTCCATTAGTTATCCAGAAAATTATGTTATCACAGACAAAGAGTACGACCGCCAAGACAAAACCTACACCTTTATTTGCACGTCCCCCGAAGATGAAGATGCGATTTCCATGGCCACTATCAGTTTCTCGAAAAATCTGGCAAAAGACCTTTCCACAAGCCTTGCGCGAAAAGTCTTTTTCGACTCAGTCATACCAGCTATAGTTGCCGAGTTGGAAAATTCGTTTAAATCATTGAAAACCAGCGATGTAAAAGAGTTTCCCATACCTTATCCCAATGTTTCCGCTGACTACACTGCCACAGTGGAAGGTGTTGATATTCAAGGGAGAATTGTGGTATTTATACAGAAGAATTATATTGTCTCCTGCCTTCTGACCGCAGACTCTCCTGAGCGCGTGCAGGAACTCGATGACATTATCAAAACCATCACCGTGAAATAAGGGCGTTGACCATTACAATTCTACATTATCCATTATCAATTTTCCATTAAAAATTGTATCTTTGCAGGTTTTTTGGAAAAAATCTATTCATCGATGAAATATACTGAATACAAAGGACTTAATCTTCCGAAATTAGGGGAAGAGATGCGCAAGTATTGGGAAGAACACGACGTTTTTTCCAAGAGTTTATCCACCCGCGAGGGACACAAACGTTTCGTTTTCTTTGAGGGACCGCCGTCCGCAAACGGTATGCCCGGCATCCACCACGTGATGGCCCGTACTATAAAGGACATCGTTTGCCGTTACCAGACCCTTACTGGCAAGTACGTCGGCAGAAAGGGCGGTTGGGACACACACGGTCTGCCCGTGGAACTTGGCGTGGAGAAGACCCTCGGCATTACGAAAGAGGACATCGGCAAGAAAATCTCCGTGGAGGACTACAACAAGGCCTGCCGTCGCGAGGTGATGAAATTCAAGGACAAATGGGACGACCTTACCCGCGAAATGGGCTATTGGGTCGATCTTGAACACCCCTATATCACCTTCGACAACAAGTATATTGAAACCGTATGGTATTTACTGTCAGAGCTTTACAAGAAAGGTCTGCTTTATAAGGGATACTCTATCCAACCTTATTCTCCCGCCGCTGGCACTGGCCTCAGCTCCCACGAACTCAACCTGCCGGGTTGCTATCGCGATGTGAAGGATTTGACCTGCGTGGCACTTTTCAAGTTAGTAGTTAGCAGTGAGCAGTTAGCAGTTGGCGCGGACGCAAATATTCCCGTATATGCCATTGCTTGGACCACAACCCCGTGGACGTTGCCGAGCAACACCGCGTTGTGCGTGGGCCCGAATATCGACTATGTGCTGCTGAAGACCGTGCATCCTACCACCGAGCAACCTTGCTACATCCTGATGGCTAAGGCGTTGGTAGGCACGATGTTCAAAGAAGCTCCCGAGGTTGTGAAGGAGTTCAAGGGTAAAGACCTCGTGGGCATTTCATACGAGCAACTTATTCCTTGGGTGAACCCCGGTGAGGGCGCGTTCCGCATCATCCCCGGCGATTACGTCACCACGGAAGACGGTACCGGTATCGTCCACATCGCTCC
>CAJOFJ010000033.1 GCA_905233625.1 uncultured Bacteroidales bacterium
CTGTCTGAATGTTTTGACTTCTTCATCTCTTTCGGTTTTTGGTGTTACAAAAATAATACTTTTTGTCCACTTTTAACCTGTCCGTTTTTTGGGGAGGGCTACACCTTCGGCTTATTCATGACATTTACGTATTAGGTGAGCAAAAAAAGACTATCTTTGCAAAAAATTTCGTCACAAGGAAAGGCCTGAAAAGAAGTAAGCTTATGGTAATATTGTTCAATAAACCCTACGGCGTGCTGAGCCAGTTTACCCCCGAGGCGGGGCATCGGGCACTCAATGAGTTCGGCTTTCCCCCCAGAGTGTATGCGGCGGGACGGCTGGACCATGACAGCGAGGGTGCCCTGCTGCTGACAGACGATGGACGGCTGATCAAGAGGCTGTTAGACCCGAAAAATGCCCATCCCCGCACCTACCTCGCCCAAGTCGATGGGGAGATTACCGACGAGGCCTTACTGAAACTGTCGAAGGGTGTCGTCATCAAAGGCTACCACACCCGTCCCTGCAAGGCAGAGAGGGCGCTGCCTCCGGAAAACCTCTGGGAGCGCGTGCCGCCTATCCGTTATCGCGCCAACATTCCCACCAGCTGGATTCGAATTACCCTCACCGAGGGCAAAAACCGCCAGGTGCGGCACATGACCGCCGCAGTCGGCTTCCCAACCTTACGGCTCATCCGTGTTCAAATCGGCGACCTTAGTCTGGGCTCACTTCAGCCCGGAGAGTGGAAAATTGTCAAATAAAGCAGTCCAGCAGATTTGGCAAGGTCGTCAGGAAACATACCACAACCACCCAAAGATTTCATTCCTTTCTTACGTTATAATTTATAACGTCATCCTTAATTAATATAAACCATGAAAAAGACCGCATTCTTGCTTGCAACAGCCTTACTATTCTGTGTTTCAGTAATTTATGCACAAAATAGCGTTCAGAATAATTATCAAAAGAAATATACCTTAAAAGGTATGGAGCAATGGGCAGAGGGGCAATATATTGACAAAGAACAGATTAAGAATGTTGATTGGTTGGAATACCAGTACTGGCTGAAAAAGGTCTTCGGAGAAGAGTCGCCAGAATACAAAGCTGCCATTCCTAATCGAAAAATTCTTTTTCAGCAGCTTCCGGAAAAGATAGCAAAAAACTATGCCGAGAGTCCCGCTTACCGGCAGCAGCCCGTTTTGGGAGTATCCACTGAGCAAGCCCTCGCCTACTGTCGCTGGCGCACCGACCGTGTAGCAGAACAGATGCTGATCAAGATGAAACTTTTGACATATAACCCGAACCAAACGAAGGACAATTATTTCAGTCTTGACAAATACCAGGCTCCCGAAGGAATGCAGTTCCAGCGCTTCAGTCTGCCCACCCCCATCAGCGAAACCCGCTATGGTTTCCGCTGCGTGGCAGAATGGAAATAATTTTTTGTATTTTTGCATTTTAAAAAATACATTTTCAATGAAAATCGAAGGACAGATTGTGGACATTATCAGACGGGAAATTTTTCCGGGTTCTGTGGAATTTGAAGGCGACACCATCATCGCCATCCATCGGCACGAGACTGGCATACAGCAGTATATTCTTCCAGGATTTGTGGATGCGCACAACCATATCGAAAGTTCGATGCTTCCTCCCCATGAGTATGCTCGCATGGCGCTGCGCCACGGCACCATCGCCACGATTTCCGATCCTCACGAAATCGCCAATGTGTGCGGCAAAGACGGGATGCGATTCATGCTGGACGAAGCAGAGCAAAGTCCATTGAAAATCGGTTTTGCAGTTCCCTCATGTGTACCCGCCTCCCCTCTATGCTCCGCCGGAGCCGTACTTGATGCCACTGATGTTACCGAGTTGCTGGAAGACCCGCGCACATACGCTCTGGCAGAAATGATGAATTACCCGGGAGTAATTGACAAAGACCCAGACTGCATGGCCAAAATCAACGCGGCACACCGTATTGGAAAACCTGTTGACGGACATGCCCCCTTGGTTTCAGGAGAACATCTTAAAAAATATGTGTCCGCCGGCATCTCCACCGACCATGAGGCCAACAGTTTAGCAGAAGCAGAAGAGAAAATTGCCCTGGGCATGAAAATCCTCATCCGCGAAGGCAGCACCGCGCGCAATTTCAACACTTTGCATCCTCTCATCAAGCACCATAAGGATATGTTGATGTTCTGTACCGACGACCTCAAGGCATCTGACCTACTCGAAGGTCATATCAACAAATTGTTGCGCAAGTGCCTGTATCTCGGTTACGACCTGTTTGATGTGCTGCAAATCGCCACACTGAATCCTGTGAGACACTACAACATTCCCATGGGATTGCTGCGTCCCGGCGACCCTGCGGACTTCATCATCTGCAACAACCTAAAAAACTTCTCACCCACAGCTACTTACGTAAATGGCATCCGAGTTGACGAACTTCCGTATCGTCCTGTCCAACAACTGCCCAACAATTTCAATGCCCCCTTCATCAGCGTCAGTGATATTGCCGACAATATGGAGGGCAAAGAAATGTTCGACGTAATCCAAGTGGTTGATGGTGACCTATATACACCTCATGTGAAATTATCCAAAGGTAACATGGGACAGGCTCAAAAGATTGTGGTCATCAACCGTTACGAGCCCAAAGCACACATAGGAATTGGCTATATCAAAGGCTTCGATATGAATAATGGCGCACTGGCGCAAAGCATTGCTCACGACAGTCACCATATTATCGCCACTGGCAGCAGCGATGAACTGATTGTGAAAGCGGTAAATGAAGTGGTGCGCATGAAAGGCGGCATTGTGGTTGCCGACCCCAATAAGATAACCTCACTGGCACTACCCATTGCGGGGCTCATGTCCAACAGTCCCATCGATGAAGTTGCCACCGCCCAGCAGCAACTCATCACTCATCTCCACCTGATGCGCTGTCCCTTGATGTCGCCCATCGTCGCCCTCAGCTTCATGCAACTTATTGTCGTCCCCGAACTGAAAATCACCGACCAAGGCTTGTTCGATGTGATGGAGTTCAAGTATATAAGTTGAAAGTTGAAAACTGAAAATTTATACTACCCCGGCCTTCGGCCACCCCTTCTAAAAGAAGGGGAATTCTAAAATTAGAATTCATAAAAAAAGGCGGGCCATTGGTCCGCCTTAACTTTATCGGTTCAATATTATTCTTCTTTTTTATTGAAGAAAGAGAACTTTCCCTCTTCCAGAGAGTCCACCATGATGGTTTCTTCGGTATTCAGCGTGCCGCCCAAAATAATCTTCGACAACTCGTTCAATATCTTCTTCTGAATCACACGCTTCAACGGACGGGCACCATAAACGGGATCGTAACCCAACTCTGCCAACTGGTCGAGAGCGTATTTGGTAAATTCCACCTTGATATTCTGCTGACCCAGCAAATCATTCAACTGATTGACCTGCAGCTTGATGATATTCTTGATCTCGCGTTTCGACAGCGGCTGGAACATCACAATCTCGTCCACACGGTTGATGAATTCAGGTTTCAGCGTTTTTTTCAGCAAATCAACCACCTCAGTTTTAGTTCTCTCAAAGACCTCCTCATCCGAATAATTATCGCGGTCGGCATAATTATCCTGAATGATATGGGAACCCAAGTTGGAAGTCATAATGATGATGGTGTTCTTGAAGTCAGCGGTTCGGCCCTTGTTATCGGTCAGACGGCCATCGTCCAGCACCTGCAAGAGGATGTTGAAGATATCCGGATGAGCCTTCTCGATTTCATCGAACAACACCACTGAATAAGGTTTCCGACGCACACGCTCTGTCAGCTGACCACCTTCATCGTAGCCCACATAGCCTGGGGGCGAACCAATCAGACGTGACACCGAGTGGCTTTCCTGAAACTCACTCATATCAAACCTTATCAAGGCATCCTCCGTATTGAACAGATACTCTGCCAGAGCCTTGGCCAGCTCGGTTTTACCTACACCGGTGGTACCCATGAAGATAAACGATCCGATAGGACGCTTCATATCCTGCAGACCTGCCCTACTCCTTCGGATGGCATCGGCAATGGCGCTGATTGCCTCGTCCTGGCCCACCACACGCTTGTGCAGCTCCTCTTCCAGATTCAGCAGTTTGGTACGCTCGCTCTGCATCATCTTGCTCACGGGAATACCAGTCCAACGGGCCACCACCTCGGCAATATCATCCGCACCGACTTCCTCGTCAATCATGGCTTGGTCGCCCTGTATATTGTTTAATTCAGCCTGCAGTTTTTCAATCTCATTTTCTTCATTTTTGATGAGACCATAGCGCAACTCAGCTACACGACCATAATTGCCCTGACGCTCCTGGTTGACAGCCTCCTGCTTATACTCCTCAATTTTGGCCTTCTTGTTCTGGATGCTGTCCACAATATTTTTTTCATTACGCCATTTGGTAGCAATCACATTTCGCTGTTCCTGCAGTTCGGCGATAGTCTTACTCAGCTGGGCCACTTTTTCCTCGGCATTCTCGCGTTTGATAGCCTCACGCTCAATTTCCAACTGTCTGATTTTACGTTCAATCTCATCCAGTTCTTCCGGTACCGAGTTGATTTCCATTCTCAATTTGGAAGCAGCCTCGTCAATCAAGTCGATGGCCTTGTCCGGCAGGAAACGTTCGGTGATATACCGCTGCGACAATTCCACTGCCGCAATGATAGCCTCATCCAAAATACGCACCTGATGGTGAGTTTCATAACGCTCTTTCAGTCCACGCAAAATCGAGATAGCAGAATACTTGTCCGGTTCGTCAATCATTACCGTCTGGAAACGACGGGCCAGTGCTTTGTCCTTTTCAAAATACTTCTGATACTCGTTCAGGGTGGTGGCACCGATAGCTCTCAGTTCACCACGAGCCAGAGCAGGTTTCAGAATGTTGGCGGCGTCCATGGCGCCTTCGCCAGAGCCACCAGCACCCACCAAAGTATGGATTTCATCGATAAACAAGATAATCTCGCCGTCAGAATCAATCACCTCTTTGATCACGCTCTTCAAACGCTCCTCAAACTCGCCTTTGTATTTGGCACCGGCCACCAAAGCACCCATATCCAAAGCATACAACTGCTTGCTTTTCAGGTTCTCCGGAATATCTCCGCTCACCAATCTGTGGGCCAAACCTTCAGCGATAGCGGTCTTACCCACACCGGGCTCACCTATCAGAATCGGGTTGTTTTTTGTACGACGCGACAGAATCTGCAGTACCCTACGAATCTCCTCGTCACGGCCGATTACCGGGTCAAGTTTGCCCTTGCGGGCAGCCTCGTTCAGGTTCGTTGCGAACTTATTCAACGCATTGTAAGTGTCCTCGCTGGTCGAGCTGGTAGCCTTGCTGCCTTTACGCAACTCCTGGATAGCCATCTTGATGCCCTTGTCGGTCAAACCGGCATCCTTCAGGATTTTGGAGGCTTCGTCATTCGCTGCAAAAATTCCGTAGAACAGGTGTTCCAGCGAAACATACTCATCCTTCATCTCCTGACTCAGCATCATAGCCTTCTGGATAGCGGTCTGCACCCCATTGGACAGGTACTGGTCGCCGCCGCTCACCTTCGGAATGCTCTTGAGCTGGCGTTCCACCACCTGCGCAATCACCTTCGGGTCGGCCTCCTGTTTCTTAATAATAAAAGGTATTACATTCTCGTCCGAGTCGAGAATAGCTTTTAAAATATGGAGGTTATCTATCTTCTGCTGCTGGTTGCTCATGGCAATCATCTGCGCATTGGCGATAGCCTCCTGTGTTTTGATTGTCAAATTATTCATGTTCATGGTTTTCAAATTTTAAAGTTACGTCCCTTTTGGAGCAACAATTTTGCCAAAGCCCTCCGACTGACAAAATGTCAGAAAAAAAAGATTTCTTGCAAGCTCATGAAAAAAAAAAGTATTTTTGCAATCCTAAATATTGAACTTATGAAACAACTGAACATTCTGACAATTCTATTCATGCTGATTTTCTCCACAATGTATGCGCAAGCCAATGAAAGCTTTGTGGACAGAAAAAAGGACACCACCAAAACCGCCAAATCATCACATAAAATACCCGATTCACTCAAAACATGGAAGTTTGACGGCTTGATTAGTCTGGACGCAGGCGCAACGGGTCTCGTTTCTTGGACAGCGGGTGGCCAGAACAATGCAAACGCATTGGCTTTCGTCAAACTACACTTGCTTTATGACAAAAATTACCTGGCCTGGGAGACGAACTTCGACTCCGATTACGGCATGACATGGATTGACCAGGATGACGACCAGTTGAAAAAGACATCCGACAATATCAAGTTGACCACCAAGTTCGGCTGGGAATTCAAGAAGAGCCTGTATTTGACGGTACTCGGCAGTTTCCAGAGCCAATACGATATCGGCCGCAAATACAAAAAAGGCCAATACGACCCCGTGATTTCCAAGTGGCTCTGTCCGTCCTACACCGAATTGTCTTTGGGTATCGACTGGAAAACGACGGTCAACGGATGTAACTTCTCCGTGTACGTCTCGCCTCTTGCGTTATATCTTGCCACAACGTATGTCAACAACGCCACGAACGAAAAGTACACCAAAGAGTATTTGGATGCAATGGCTGAGGCCGGAGAGCCCGTCAAACCTGACTACAAGGACTTTCGCAGAGAAATGCAGATAAAATACGGCACTTACAAAATCATCAGAGATCAAAACGGGGTTCCGGACATAGATTGGCGCAATTACCGTATAGAATTCGGTCTCTCTCTCAAAGGCACAATTGCATACAAATACAAGAATCTGACGTTGAGCTCCACGCTCTTACTCTTCACCCCCTACCGAGGCAAGGGTTATGACATGAAAGAGGCTTACGAGAGCACACATCCCGGCGAAACCTGGAATCAATATTACCGCTATTCGAACCTGAACCGCCAATTCGGTTATTTCGACGTGGACTGGGACTTTCTCATCTCCTATCAGTTCCTCAAAGTACTGAACGTGACACTTTCCACCCGTCTGAAGTACTACAACGGCACATTGATAGAGGATAAAAATGGCGTTGTGAAAGACCGCGTACAGTTCAAGTCTGTCATCGGCCTCGGCATCGGCTACAGTTTCTGATGATTGTCTTATTTTCACATTTGCCAATTCGGTAATTGAATTTTTTTGTATCTTTGCAAGTTAATACTCAAAAAAAATGAAGACCTTGCGTTTTTGTGTTTCCATGATACTCTTCTTCCTGCTTTTCAGCAGCTGTATTTATGCACAAAAAGCTGAAAACCAAGGATATGAAATCAGAATTCTAACTTCTGGTGTTGACAATAATTATATGTATTTACAGGGCTATTATGGTCAGGATGCCTTCATTTTTGACTCCGCCAAGGTGAACGGGCACAAGAGCATTGTATTCAAAAACAAGAAAAAAGTGATGCCCTCCGGTGTATACACGCTCACCGACCGTTTCGGCAATGAATACCTGGACCTGATCATCGACAAAAACCGTCATTTTACTATCACGGGCAACAGTCTGGACCAACTTAGTGCCACAGCCGTGGTGGATGGTTCTGAAGAAAACGCACAATTTGTGGAGTTTCAAAAACAAATGTCCTCTATAGATCCGCTTCAGGAAATGGCAACACAGGCGATGAACAACATCCCTACCCTTTTTTACGAGTCGATGCCCGAATCATTTTTAGGACATTTTATCAAAGCAAAATATTTTATCAATCCGATGCTGCCACAATTTGACGAAAGTGACACTTCGGACGCCTCTTTGCAATACCAGCTACTGATTGACCATTATTTTGACAGCTACACATTTGAAGACCACCGTCTGTTGCGCTGCCCTGTTTATTTGGACCTTCACAACTACTTTCTTGACATTTTGCCCGCTGATGCCCAGCTGGTCACGAACAAAGCCATCGAATTCATCGGCAAATTCAAGAGTCCGGATGCCCAAAGCTATTATTTACCGCTGCTTTTCAACCTCTTCGACCACACCGTCTACAGCATGGTATACGACCAAGCCTTCGTGGCCTTATTCGACCAATTCTGCAAAGGTCCTAACAAGGTCAATATCTCCGAAGACCTTGCCCGTTACTTCCAACGCTCCGCTGAGCGCAAGCGCAAGATCTTGCCGGGAGAGACCGTTCCCGCACTGGTGAGCTACGACATCAACAATGGCAAACATGCCTCCAGCGACATCGACAAAGACTACATCATTATATGGTTTTGGGATGCCGACTGCGACGAATGCATGGTGGAAACTCCGAAACTCCATGAATTTTACAAGGATTTCGCCAATTACTATAACCTCGACGTGTACGCTGTGGCCATTACCGATGACCTGGAAAAATGGGATAAATTCTGCAAAGACAACGAACTTTCATGGATTAATGTAAACTATTACATGAATGATCCTAATTACGACTTTATTGAATATTTCGATCTGATTACCACTCCCGTCATCTACCTTTTAGATAAAAAACATACAATAATTGCCCGGAATTTCCCGTTAGAGGAGATACATGAGAAGTTTAGAATTAAGAATTAAGAATTGAAAACAACTTATATGAAAAAGTTCAGATTTATTCTTTTGGCATTGTCATTAATTATTGTCTGTCCTACGATTCATGCTCAAAAGGCGAAAAATACAGGCAGCAAAAAGGGAAAAGGAAAGTACACCTACGATATCACTTTCAACATCAAAGGTGCAACGGATACCATTGTATATCTGACATTGAATTATGAAGGAAAATTAATGTTACGAGATTCGGTAAAGCCTTCTTCGCCAGGTGTTTATCATTTCAAAAGCACAAAAAAAACTGAAAACGGCTTTTACACTTTGGTAGCGCAAAAACGAATTCAGTATGCCAGCTTTATCATGGACCAGCAGCCCTTTTACATGACGATGAATCTTGACACCACCGGAGATCCTTCAAAAATCACCGTAAAAGACTCTCCTGAAAACGAAATATTGATTGATTTTCAGAGACATACCATCAAGGCTCAAAAAGAAATCGCTGATCTCAACAAGGCAAAAAAATATGCCGAGACCCATGAAAACAAAGACAGTGTAGAGTTCTACACCAAAAAGATTGAGGCTGTTGACAAAGAAATGAAGGATTACATCAATTATCTGATTGAAAATCATTCTGATTATGTCTTTGTAAAGATGCAGAAAGCATATATGCAATTTGACGTGCCTGAATTCAAGGATGCGGATGGGAACATGGACAATGAAGCCAGAGCCGCCTATTACAGAGCCCATTATTGGGATAATTTCGATTTAGGAGACGGACGTATGGTCTTTATGCCCGTTATGCAAGGGAAGGTAAAGGAATATTTTGAAAGAGCACTTCAGTATCAAGAAGTTGACACTATCAACAAGTATGTGGACATGGTGCTGGAAAAATGCACCGACACACTCGTATATCAATATATGGTCAACTATCTGTCGCACCATTACGAATCCAGCAAAAACCTAGGTCATGACGGTGTTTTCATTCACATTGCCAAAAACAACCAGCTGAAAGGCAAGTGCTTCTGGATGGATGAAGAGCTGATAGAAAAATATCGCAAACGTGTGGAAAGACTGGAACCGCTGTTGATTGGCCAGCATGGCAAAGAACTGCTGATTCCCGATACCAACGACAACTGGCACTCGTCACACGCACTGCCCAAATCATACGTTATTCTTTGGTTTTTTGACCCCGACTGTCCCGAATGTCGCAAGGAAACCAAGAAACTGAGAGCCTTGTACGACTCATTGGAAAGTGCCGGCACCCGCAACTTCGATGTGTTCGCCATTGCCAACGACTGCACCCCTGAACGTTGGAAACGCTATGTGAAAGAGGAAGGACACCCGTGGCTGGTGGTGGGCGGCAACAAGGGCAATATCGACTATCTGGAGGCCTATAACACCTACGAGACCGGCAACCCTACGATGTTCATCCTCAACAAAAAGAGAGACATCATCTGCAACAAGCGAATCCCCATCGACATGATTCCCTCATTCATTGAACAATACGAGAAGATTGAGGCGAATAAACAGAAAAGAGATCAGAGAAAATGATAAAACTCCTCTTCCGAGATTATCGGAATATTGAGTTTCTGTGCTTTGTTGCGTTTTTCGGGACCCATTTTCTCTCCCGCCAATACAAAATCTGTATTTTTGGAGATAGAAGAAACATTCTTACCTCCATGTTTCTCAATTAATTGCTTAATTTCATCTCGAGGGATAGAGAAAACACCACTTACCACAATGGCCTTGCCCGCCAATTTATCTGATACCTGGGCAGTTTCTGTGGTGGAGAGTTCAAATTGCACTCCGGCATTGCGCAGGGCTATTACCATTTCCAAGTTTTCCGCCTGCATAAAATAGTCAACGATGGAGCTCGCCACACGCTCGCCTACATCATCCACCTGCATCAGTTCTTCTTTGGTGGCATTGGACAAAGCGTCCACATTTTTGAAATATCGGGCCAATTTCTTGGCCGTGGTTTCCCCCACATATCGGATACCTATGGCAAAAAGCACTCGTTCAAAACCCACTTCCTTCGACTTCTGGATACCATTCAATATATTTTCGACAGTCTTCTCCCTGAAACTGACTATGCGCTCGGCTTTGCCCTCGGTTGCAGGAATACGTTTCTCCAGGCCCAGCAGCTGATCATACGAAAGATGGTAAAAATCGGCAGGAGTCCTCACCAACCCATTATCAAACAGCACCTCCACCTTTCCTTCACCGAGCGAATCGATATTCATGGCCTTACGAGAGATAAAATGCTCCAACTTACCCTTGATTTGGGGTGGACAATGCAGTTCATTGGGACAGAATGTACCGCTTTCGCCCTCGTTTTGCACCAATTCGGCACCACATTCGGGACAACGGGTGATAAATTTCACCTTGGGAGCGTCCAATTCGCGCTGCGACACATCAACACCGACAATTTTGGGGATAATCTCGCCACCTTTTTCCACATATAGCACGTCATTCTCATGAATATCGTAAGCTTCGATGATATCTTTATTGTGTAGAGAAGCCCTTTTTACGATGGTTCCTCCCAGCGGAACAGGAGTCAGATTGGCCACAGGAGTGACAATGCCTGTACGCCCCACCTGGAAATCCACACTCAACAGCTTTGATGGCACACGCTCCGCTTTGAACTTATAGGCAATCGCCCAGCGCGGACTCTTGGCGGTGCTGCCAATCTGTTGCTGCATATCGAAATCGTTGACCTTGATAACGATACCATCAGTGTCGAAAGGCAGGGATTTTCGTTTCACATCCCACTCGTGCATAAAATCGATCACCCCGTTAATATCGGTACGTTTTTCCATCACATCGGGTTGACGGAAACCCCAATCATGCAATTTATTCAAGCTATCGAAATGAGTGGAGGCATAATGCTGATGCCCCACCACAAAATATAATTTGAAATCCAGCCCTCGACGGGCAACCTCGGCGGAATCCTGCAATTTCAGCGTGCCCGATGCGGCGTTTCTGGGATTGGCGAAAGGCGCCTCCCCTATTTCCTCCCGTTCACGATTCAGACGCTCAAAATTCTGATGGTTCATGATGATTTCGCCACGCACCTCAATCAAATCAGGATAATCCCCTTTCAGTCTCAAAGGGATGGTGCCGATAGTCTTCACATTGGCGGTCACATCATCGCCCTGCACCCCGTCGCCACGGGTCACCGCCCTGATTAGCAAGCCCTTCTCATAGACCAAACTGATGGCCAGACCATCATATTTCAGCTCGCACACATATTCCACCTTGCCGTTGACCAACTCATGAATACGGCGGTCAAAGTCCAGCAAATCCTCCTCCGAATACGTATTTCCCAACGACAGCATCGGGAAAACATGCTTCACCGTACGGAACTGCTTGGTGACGCTGCCCCCCACTCTCTGGGTCGGGCTGTCGGGCAAAGCATATTCCGGGTATTGCTTTTCCAACAGGATCAGCTTGTTCAGCAGCTGGTCGAAGTCGTAGTCGCTGATGGTGGGATTGTCCAGCATGTAGTAATTGTAATTATGCTGGTTAATCTCTTCGGTCAAATGCTTTATCTGTTCTTCTATATTATTCATTGTCAGTTATCTTTCTTTCCTAAAGTGTCGCCTCTACGAGGCTCATATACCGTGGTTGTCGTCTTTCACCCCCAGACTCACGTCTGGGGTTATTGAAATTAAGCCTCTTCGAGGCTATCATGCTATGGCTGGTCACCTTCACTCCAGAGTCTTGTCTGGGATTACCGATATTGCGCCTCTTCGCGGCTCCGAGGTGTTACTTTTTTTGGATAGTGCCAGAGCCAGCGATATAACCACGGACTTCCGCATCTCCGGAATAATAGACATTTCCCGAACCGGCAACATCGTACTTCACTAATTTTGAAACGTTTCCGAGATGAATATTTCCAGAGCCCGCAATCTTGGTTTTAGCAGTTTGCATATCACCATTCAGTGTAATATTCCCCGAGCCCAACATTTTCAAATCCGCTTCAACAAACGAACCATCAATTGTGGCACTTCCCGAGCCGGAGATGGACACCTCCGCCTCATCGGCTGACACTTGCGAAAAAACGACCGAACCTGAGCCGGCAATTTCCACGTCCAGACCTCCGATTTTCAAAACTTTTTCACTTCTTATCTGGCCACTACCATTGACATCAGCATTCAGTTTATAAGCTGAAAACTCATCCGCAAAATTAAAAGATCCAGAACCATTCACTCTCACATCCTCCAATCTCGGAGCGCTGATTTTAATCTCAAACTTGGTGAATTGCAGTGTCGGATACTGATACTTCGGCACCGATACCTCTTTCTCACCGAATGAAACAGACAGCAAAGGTTTCCCGTCCTTTTCAGGCACCTGTATGATAGACAAATCATCACCAATAACTTTTATCCCAACAAACTGCACCAAATTCTCATCAATAGTAATACTGCAACTGTACTGATCGCTTTGGGTAAAATGGACGGTAGCCGGCATCGATAGGGTAATCTCATCAAAATCCCGGACATCGAACTCTTTTGTCACAAGATTGCCGTTACCTTTGATGGTTTCGGCATTCAGATTACAAATCCCGATAAAAGAGAAAATCACTGATAATAAAAGAATTGACAACTGTTTCATGATGCGAATTTTTATTATGGTTTAAATTGCAAATATACACAATTTTCCAGCAACGGCATGGAAATAAGCGTATGAGAAATGATTTTTGATACGTTAAGACAGCAAAGCAAGACAGGATTGAGATAGTGTACAGAGCAGACATCGTAGTGATGCACCGCATGTCCGCAAAATCAAACATGTTAATACGAATGGATCAGTAATAGGAAAGAAACAAAAAAAAGAGGGTGACTAAAAAACAGTCACCCTCTTTTTTTGTAGAACTTAACAGTTCTATTGTTTCACCACTTTCACCATCTTGCTGCTTTCGTTGCCCTGAATAACGCGGAGCATGTATACGCCATCGGCGAAATGCTCAATATTCAGTTCAGTGAGGCGGTCATTGACGGTGGTCTCCATGATCAGCTTGCCATAGATATCGTAAATCTGAAGCTGAGCCTCTCCGGAGATGCTTTCTAACTCAACAAACAAACGGCCTGGGGTCGGGTTCGGATACACCTTCATGGCAGATGTCATAAGCTTGTCGGCAATACCTGTCTCAATAGTCAGATGCAACACTATGATGGAGTCGCATCCCTCAACGGTGGTGAAATTGAAAGTATAATCACCCGTTTGAACAGTTCCCGGCTCAAATGTAGTATCTCCATACGTGTAGGGAAGATCGCTCTCATGAATCGTAAGGTATGCCTCAATTGTCACCGACTCATGAATGGTCAGGTGCAGCGTCACTATTGAATCGCAACCATTGGCAGCTCCGCCCTCAATGGTGAAGGTCGGGGTGTTGGTGCTTTCG
>CAJOFJ010000034.1 GCA_905233625.1 uncultured Bacteroidales bacterium
ATGGGGTTCCAATGCCAACGCACATTCTAAATTTTTGTTGGCTGATGATTTCACACTGACAGGTGCTGCCTTAGTGCGTGAGATGGAATTTTATGCTTATCAGACAGGTAGTTCCACCACATCAACATTTACGGGATGTTATGTGAGTATCTATGATACTGAACCTATTGACTCCACTGTTGTGCCAGTATGGTCCAGTGATACGATTAACTGTATGACCTCCACTTCGTGGACAGGAATTTATCGTACCTCTTCAACTGCTTTTACAGATACAACACGTCCGATTATGCGTATAGTAGCGGGTATCAACACCACCCTTCCTGCTGGAAACTATTGGGTGTCTGTCGGTTTCACAGGCAGTATCGCATCTGGTCCCTGGGGTACGCCACGAGCCGTGCTTGATGAAGTGAGTACTGGTAATGCCATACAATATCTGCCTAGCGAAGGCGCATGGGGTCCTTGGCGCGATGGCACCTCTCTTGAACAATTGGGTATGCCTTTTATCGTCCGTGGCGAATTTGTGTCCGACAACCTGAGGGGTTTCAATGTATATAAAGATAACAACCAGCTAAACACCACTCTGGTTGAGGGATTTTCATATATCGATGAAAACTTGGAAGAGGAAACCGAATATTGCTACGCGGTTGAGGCTGTTTATACCACTGGAAACGCCATGTCAGAAACCGTATGTGCCACAACTCCTTACAATCCTTGCCGTATTGTAAACTTGCCCTACAGTGAAAGTTTCGATACCTACGGAACAGGCTATAGTGCATATCCCAATGTGGCCTATCCCACCTGCTGGACTAAAATCAATACCACCACGGCAACTTCCACAAGTACGTTGAGTTACCCCTATATCACCACGACGAATTATTCGGAACCAGGTTCTTTATATATGTATGCTGGTACTAATTACTACACAATGGCCATTACGCCATTAATAGATTCTAACATTTTTGACATAAATACATTGAGGGCTACCATGAGATTGAAAAATTCGGCTACGACAACAACAACGATTTATAGACTGATAGTGGGTACTATTGTTGATCCGTCAGATCCGAATACCTTTGAACCATACGATACATTGGATGTGCCAGCCAATACTAATTTCGAACTATATAAGGTCGACTTTGACCAATATGCTGGCAATGCCCATTATATTGCACTGCGTTCAGGCAGTGGTTCTGCTACCAACTATGTGTATTTAGATGATTTTGTGCTGGACTATATCCCCTCTTGCGATGTTCCGTCAGACTTAACGGTTTCCGGCACTTCCTCCAATAGTATTACATTATCGTGGACGCCAACTACTCCTGCGGCTTCGTGGGATATTGAATATAAGATGGAGGACGATGAGGATTGGACTCAGGTGAGTGATATCTCCACCACATCTTTTACCATTGACAATTTAGAACCCAGTACGAACTATTCCTTCACTTTCAAAGTAAAGGCAATTTGTGCCCCAGGTGATGAAAGCGCATGGTTGAGCGAATCATTCACGGTAAGCACAAGCTGCGAGTCTGTGACAGAATTCCCCTATACCGAAAGTTTTGATACATACGGAACAGGAACCTCCGCATATCCTAACTGCTGGAGCAAATCCCATACGCAAACAACCACTTCGGTGTCATATCCTTATATCAATACTACTTATCACTCGGCACCTGGCGCCATGTATTTTTATTCCACTACGGCATACGGAGTATGGGCGGTGACACCCTATTTTGATGCAAATATCAGTATGCTGCAGGCTGATTTCAAATTGAGAAAGGCAAGTGCAAACTACCAATTGGCAGTGGGTGTAATGAGTAATCCTGACGATATCAATACTTTTGTAGGAATAGATACATTAACTCCTTCTACTACAAGTTCTTGGGAGAATTTTAGTGTTACTTTTGATTCCTATGCGGGATCAGGTCATTATATTGCCTTTGTTTCCAACTTTGGTGCTACCAATGGCATGTATATGGATGATCTTGTGATCGGTGAAGTCCAGACTTGTTTCGCTCCGACAACAATCGGTTTGGAAGAAGCTGCCACCAGTTCGGCTACAGTGGTATGGAATTCAACAGATGAAATGGCTTCCTACGATTTGCGTTATCGTATGGAGGGTGAGGATGATTGGACAACGGTTTCGAGTATCGGCGACACTGTCTATTTATTGGAGAATTTAAGTGCTTCCAGTCGTTATGAGCTTCAGATACGTACTATCTGTACAGATGCCATGAGCTATTGGAGTGAGGTCTTCAACTTCCAAACGATGTGTTCACCTGTGGTAGAATTGCCGTATTTTGAAGGTTTTGAAGATTACGGATATAGTACTGCAGGCAGTGAGTATCCCACCTGCTGGAGTCGTCCAGTGGCCTTTAATTCATCAACGACCACAGCTCCATTCTGCAATTCATCACAAAAGAACACTGGCAATGCCAGTTTGAGATTCCAGGGAAAAGCCTGGGCTGCCACACCTCAAATAGAGGAGGATATCCATAATTTGCAGGTTTCTTTCTGGTTAAGAGAGGAAAGCCCAACAAACTCGGGAGTTTTCCAGGTTGGTGTGATGAGTAATCCTGTTGACACCAGCACTTTTGAATTAGTAGAAACTATCCATCCCGGCGCATTAGAGGATGTTTGGTTGTATTATGAGGTGAGTTTCAACAACACACAATTGACAGGTACAGGAAATGTAATTGCTTTCAGACAGGCAAATACCACCTATACCAATTGGTTTTATTGGTTGGATGATGTGGATGTACATTATATTCCCACCTGTTTATATCCCGGCAATTTAAGCTCTTCTGATGAGACACAGAACAGTGTTACTTTGCATTGGAGCGATAATAATGAGAGCCCAGCATCTTCATTCACGGTAAGATACAGAATGGCGGGTTCTGAAGAATGGACTGAGGAAATAGTATATGACACTATGCTTACCTTGAGTTCACTGGCTGCCAGCAGTGTGTATGAGTGGCAGGTGAAAGCGCATTGCTCAGCTATGGATGAAAGTGTCTGGTCTGTAACTACTGGCCATTTCGTAACAGAATGCGGAGCTATTTCATCCTTCCCCTATCATGAAACCTTTGATGTGTATGGTACTGGTTATACAGGATATCCCAATGTGCCTTATCCCACTTGCTGGTCTAAATTCAACAATACTACCGCTACCGCAACCTCAACGCTCAGTTATCCGTACCTCAACACTTCTTATAATGTTACTGCACCTGCAGCTTTGTACATGTATTCCGGAACCAACTACTACACCATGGCTATGCTGCCACCTATTGATAGTCTGAGTGGTGTGGAAGTGAATCAATTGTTGATTTCATTTATGGGACGTAAGACTTCTGCTGCATACAATGTGGTGGTGGGTGTGATGAACGATCCCAGTGTTCCTTCTACTTTCGAGCCCTTGGATACAGTCAGTCCAGAAGCAACCAGCACATGGGAATTGTTTGAGATTCCTCTTAGCAATTACGAAGGAACAGGACGTTACATCACCTTCCGCTGCGGTTCAGGTACAGCTACCAATGGATTCTACATTGACAATGTGACAGTGGATTACATTCCTACATGTTTCCGTCCAACCAATGTGACCATTACACATATTTCCCAGGAAGAAGCCGCAGTGTCATGGGATGCAAATGGTAATGAAAGCACATGGCTGCTTAACTACAAGGCTGATGGGGATGAAGAGTGGACAGAAGTTCCTTCGTTGACAGAGAATACTTATACTCTTACCAATTTGACAGCAAACACCAGTTATCAGGTTAAAGTGAGGGCTTTGTGTGTTGATGGACAGGAAAGCGAATTCAGTGTCGAGAAGAGTTTCACTACACTGTGTGAACCCATGGAAGAATTGCCATTCACAGAGAATTTCGATAGCTATGCTTCGGGTGCTGGAAACTTCCCGAATTGCTGGATTCGTCAGACCAACTCAACCACCAATTATCCGTATATCTCAAGTTCATACTTTGTTTCCCCG
Source organism: uncultured Bacteroidales bacterium (assembly GCA_905233625.1). Taxonomy (GTDB): domain Bacteria; phylum Bacteroidota; class Bacteroidia; order Bacteroidales; family WCHB1-69; genus RUG11690. The sequence continues at coordinate 3,986 of CAJOFJ010000034.1, forward strand.
GGTCTCGGCTTGTATTTTTATGCAAGCACCACCACATATTGCTATGCCGCACTACCCGAACTGCCTGAGGATGTTGATGTTCGTGAGCTGCAAGTGAGTCTGATGGCTCGTAAAGGAACTACCGCAACGTATAAACTGGAATTAGGCATGATGTCTGACCCGTACGACATGAGTACTTATACCGTTATACAAACCATTTCTCCAGCCGCCACCAGCACATGGGAACCTTTTACGATCTATCTGAATTCTTATCAGGGAGAGGGCAGATTCATAGTACTTAAGACCCCTTCCGATGCCGCCACTACCTTTTATGTGGATGACATCGAAGTGGATTACGCTCCCGAATGTATAGCGCCAAATCAGGTTCATGCTAGCCATATTACTTCTTCCTCCACAATTGTAAGTTGGGGAGCCGCTCCTGAAGAAAGCGAATGGCAGATAGTATTTGGTCCGTCTGGTTTCTCCATAGACGAGACAGATCCTGTTACCATAACAACGAATCCTTATGAGCTTACTGATTTGGAACCGAATACAACGTATGACGTGTATGTGAGAACCTTATGTAACAATGGGGAGATTTCCGCATATTCCACGGTTTGCACTTTCACCACAGGTTGTGCGCCAGAAAACCTGCCATATAGTGAGAACTTTGACAGCTATGGTACAGGTACCGGGGCTTATCCGAATTGCTGGAAGAAAATTAACAATAATACCTCACTACCCTATATTTACGCAATGAGTACCTCAACAGGTCTGACCCTGCCAGGTGCGTTGTATATGTACACCACTTCCACTACCAAATACGCATACGCTATTTTGCCTGAGTTTGATGCTGAGATGAACACCCTGCAAATGTCTTTCGCCTTCAAAGCCGCCATGGGAAATGGATATCATTTGGATATTGGTGTAATGGAAGATTTTGCCGATACCTCTACTTTTGTACTGATACAGACTATTGAACCACGAACAGCAGTATGGAACAGCTTTACTGTGTCATTCACGAATTACGAGGGAACAGGCAAATATATAGCCATCCGCTCACAAAGAGAAGATGCGACAAATACCTGTTATATCGATAACTTGGTAGTGGATTATGCTCCTGGCTGTGTGGCTCCTATGCATTTGGAAGCTGAGAACCTGACTACTACCTCTGCTGATTTGACATGGCGCCCAGGTAGAGATGAAAGTGCATGGATTGTGGCCTATGGTCCTAAAAATTTCAACCCGAATGTGACAGGTGTTTCTCAAAATACCATGGCATATCCGTTTACCATTAGCGGCCTCGAACCGGGTACTTTCTACGATTTCTATGTAAAGGCAGTATGTGATGCCGATGAAACTAGCGAGTGGTCTATGAAAGGTTCTTTCAGAACCGACTGTCTGTTTATCGACACCTTGCCCTATACTGAATCCTTTGACACCTACGGCACTGGTATCATCGCTTTCCCGAATTGCTGGAACAGAAATACCACTTATAGCACCACTACGCAATATCCATACATTAATACGACGTATAATACTGAACCTGGTGCATTGTATTTCTATTCCACCTCCACCACTTACAACTATGTTACTTTGCCTGAAATAGACGAATCTTTGGATCTTAGTCTTTTGAGGCTTTCTTTCAAGCTGAGAAAAACTTCCGCAGCCTATCATTTGAAAGTGGGTGTGATGACCGATCCGAATAACAAAAATACCTTTGTTGAGGTGGCCAGAGTATCTCCCTCCGCAACTTCCACTTGGGAAGACTTTGAGGTTGAATTCTTCAATTATACAGGATCCGGACATTTTATTGCCTTTGCATCCGATACGACTTCAACTAATACCATGTATTTGGATGATGTGGTTCTGGATTTTGCTCCCTCATGTCATGAAGTATCGAACGTAGTGGTTAGTGGTATTACCGTCGATCAGGCTACCATTTCATGGACTCCAATCTCCGAAGGTATTTCTTGGGATGTTGAATATGGTCCCGCTGGTTTTGAGCAAGGCTCCACTGCAGGAACCACACTGACAGTTCAGGATACTTTTTTGGTACTGCCCAACTTGACAAATGGTACCTTGTACGACGTGTATGTAAGACAAATATGCAGTGGCGACGATGCAAGCCCCTGGAGCGACAGAGTCTCATTCTCAACCGACTGCACTCCATTGTCATTGCCTTATACCGAGAACTTTGACGACGCTTCCTATAATGCTACAACTTACAACACTGCAGGTGATGCACCGTTATGCTGGACAACAATTACCAACAACACAACCTATCCCGCCCCGCATATTGTTGGTAGTGGTACATCTTACTATTATTATAATAGTGCTTCGAACTCCTTGGTATTTACTACAGGGTCGGCTGGTAGTGATGCATACGCTGTGCTTCCTGAATTTACCTCTCCGCTGAATACTCTGAAACTGAATTTCTGGAGAGCTATGGAGAATGCAAGCAATGGTACATTGACTGTAGGCTATGTTACTGATAGAAGCAATATTGCCGCTACATTTACTTCAGTAGCCACAATCACTTCTATTGTGCATTCCGGTACAGGAGGAGGTGGTGTTGATTCCGTCGATTTCTCTGCTCTTTCTAACATTCCAGCAACGGGTTATATCGCATTCCATTGGTACTATGGATCCTCTTATTATTCCTGCTGTATTGACGACATTAATGTAACTACGAACGCTGTTCCTGTTGTTGATCCTACTGTAGTTACTAACCAGGCTTCCGCTATCGGTACGACTACTGCTACTCTGAACGGTATGATTACCAATCCCGATAACGTAGCCATTACCACCCGTGGCTTCGAATGGAAGGCAGTCAGTGACGCCAACTATACTGTTGTCACTCTAACTGGCACTTCCAACACTTTGACCCATAACCTTACGGGACTGATTTCCAACACGGCATACACCTACAAGGCATTCATCACTTTCAACGGTAACACCGTTTATGGCACCGACATGCCTTTCACCACACAGGAAGAAGGTCAGCCGACTTGCAATACTCCTACCAACCTCACCGCCACCGCCACGGCATACAACGCCGCAGACGTGACTTGGAACGCTGGTGGCAACGAAGGTGCTTGGACCCTGCAGTACAAAGCCGCTTCAGCAACAGACTGGAACAATGTCACTGTCACTGTCACAAACTACCAGCTCACGTTGCTGACCGCAGAAACCGAATATCAGGTACGTGTACAGGCCAATTGTTACGATGGTATTGCAAGCGACTGGGCAACCACAAGTTTCACCACTCCCGCTGTTCCTGTTGATCCTTGCGACGCTCCTACCAACTTGCAGGTGAGCAACATCACTCACAATTCCGCAACCGCAAGCTGGACACCTGGCGGAAACGAAACCGCTTGGAACATTCAGTACAAACTGCAAAGCGCAAGCCAGTGGCAAGAGGCTAACGTTCAGACCCCCAGCTACGATATGACAGGTCTGACCGCTGCTAGTACTTACGATGTACGTGTGAAAGCCATCTGCTCCGCTGACAACCAGAGTGAATTTGTGAGCACTACCTTCACCACCCAAACGGTGGGTATCGACAACATTACCCTGGCCAACAGTATCAACCTGATGCCGAACCCCGCTGACAACTACATCGATCTGACCATCAACAGCAATGTTGAAGTGAAGGAAGCTGTGGTTTACAACGCCTTCGGCCAGATGATCCAGAAGGTTGAACTGAACGACAACCACGCTCGTATCGACTTGAGCGACATGGCTGCCGGTATGTATTTCGTACGCGTGAACCTACGAAGAAATTTATCAAACGTTAAGACGTGGAGACGTTAAGGCGTGAAGACGCTCACTTCGTTCGCTCGTTAAGACGTGGAAACGTTTAACTCCCCTTCTATTAGAAGGGGTGCCCGAAGGGCGGGGTAGTGACGCAGATATAATACAATAAATATCGTCCTAACGCCTAACTGAAAAGAAGAGACGCACGATTGTGCGTCTCTTCTTTTTTTGTACCTTTGCACTATTAAAATGAACGTATGAATTTACAGCATCTTCTTGAAAAACAATATCTTGAAAAAGAAGATATTAAATACTTGCTCTCCACCGAAGGGGAAGAAATGCAACAGCTTTTCCAAAAAGCTCGGGAGGTGAAGTTCGCCCGCCTGGACAATTATGTGCATCTCAGAGGCCTGATAGAATTGAGCAATATCTGCCGCAAATCATGCTTGTATTGCGGTGTGCGCAGCGGCAACACCAAGGTGGAGCGCTATGAGTTGACTGAGGATGAGGTGCTGGAATGCGCCCAATTAGCCCATAAACTGGGCTATGGCTCTGTGGCTATCCAGAGCGGCGAGCGCAGCGACAAGGCCTTTGTGGATAAAATTACCCGCATGGTGAAGCGTATCAAGGAGATTGACAATGGCTCGTTGGGTATCACGCTGTCGCTGGGAGAGCAAAGCGAGGAGGTGTATCGTGAGTGGTTCGAGGCGGGAGCGCATCGCTATCTGCTTCGTATAGAATCGTCGAATGAGGAGCTGTATTACAAAATTCATCCGCATGACGAACGTCACGATTTTGCCAAACGCCTGGCGTGCATCGACTCTTTGCTGAAAATCGGTTATCAGACCGGAACAGGCGTGATGGTGGGACTGCCTTTCCAAACTGTGGATATTCTGGCCGATGATTTGCTCTTTTTCAGAAGCAAGGATGTGGCGATGGTGGGTATGGGACCCTTTATTCCGCATCCCGATACGCCTTTGTACCAGTATGCTGACCAGATTCCTTCAGCGGAGGATCGTATGAACCTCACCCTGAAGATGATTGCCGTGTTGCGCCTGATGATGCCCGAAATCAATATGGTGGCGGCTACGGCCAACCAAACTGTTGACCCTATGGGACGGGAAAAAGCCATCATGGCGGGTGCCAATGTCATCATGCCGAACATGACCCCAAATGAATATCGCGAAGATTATCTGATTTATCCCGATAAGGCCTGTGTGAGCGATAAACCGGAGGAATGCTACTCCTGCCTCGACATCCGCATGAAAGCCATCGGCCATCAAATCTTGTACAATGCATGGGGCGACTCCGTAGCGTTTACAAAGAAAATTAGTAAATTAGCAAATTAGTAAATTTATTAGGGGGAGTCTCGGACTGCGCCCTCGAGGGGAGTTTCGCACTTCGTGCTCAAGGGGAGTCTCACTTCGTTCGAGGGGAGTAATATAACTGTTAACTGTCAACTGTCAATTGTCAACTGTCAACTCTCAATCAGTCCTCCCCCAATCACTAAGCCATCCTTATACAGCACCACCGACTGTCCCGGCGTGACACCCCATACGGGTTCGGCAAAGTGCAAACGGATGCGTTTGGTGGCCTCAAAATCGTCGTCTATCATCAGTGTTGCTGGGGCGGCAGGTGACTTGTAGCGGATGCGTGCCAGCACTTCTGGAGAGGAGCGTAGCCATTCCACATCGCGCAGGCGCACATCGGTGGCATGAACTTCTGTGCAATATAATTCGTCACGGTCACCGATGGTCACTTCGTTTCGCTCGGCATCAATATGCGTCACATATTTCGGGTCGCCGAAAGCCACACCTAGGCCTTTGCGTTGGCCAATGGTATAGTTGCAATATCCTTTGTGGCGTCCCACCACTTTTCCTTCGTTATTGACAAAATTGCCTTCTTCAATCCGGCATCCTTGCTCTGCCAGGAAATGACGGTAGTCATTGTCGGGAATAAAGCAGATTTCCTGCGATTCGCTTTTCTTCGCCAGCTTTTCAAAATGATGCTGCATTGCCAGTTGCCGTACTTCGTCTTTGGTATAGCCGCCCAGAGGGAAAATGGTGCGTTTCAGATTCTCTTCGGTAAGCATCCATAAGAAATAGGTCTGGTCTTTATGAGTGTCTATAGCGTTTTTCAGGTAATAATGCCCGTTGAATTGGGCGATTTGGGCATAATGTCCTGTGGCGATGAAGTCACAGCCGTACTGGTCAGCCGCGGCCAGCAGCTCACCCCATTTGATGTGCGAATTGCACAGCACGCATGGGTTGGGCGTGCGCCCCCGCTGGTATTCCTCTACGAAATTGGCAATCACATGGTCACGGAAAATCTGCCGAAAATCCAGAATATGGTGCTCAATGCCCAACGATTCGGCAAAATGTTTGGCTTCCATGATACTCTCCACCGAGCAGCAGCCTTTCTCGCGGGCCAGACACGACTCCTTGATATAGTCGAAAGTGCGGAAGGTGGCGCCCACCAGTTCATAGCCTTGCTCGCGCAGCAGCAGTGCCGACACGCTGCTGTCGATGCCGCCGCTCATGGCCATCAATACCCGTTTGTTTTTCATGGGACGAGGATTTTTGTTTTTCAATAAGTTTCGGACTATATCGTCAGTCGGTCAAAGTTTTTGCCGAAAACACCGTATGTTTTTGATATACTGATAAATGAAGTATCGTCAATTTCTTTGATGATGCGGGTAATGAGTACCTTGTCGGTTCTGTGGGCGATAATAAGCAGAATCTCGCTTTCCTCCATGGTGTAAGAGCCTGTGGCCTTGATAAAGGTGGCTCCTCGCTGGAGTTCTTTGTTGATGCGCTCGGCAATCTCTTTGTTTTTCTTCGAGAATACCATAATCTGGTAGCTTTGCTTGTAGCCGTCAATCACCACATCCGACACCACGGTATAAACGAACATCACCACCATACTATAAACCAGTTTTTCGAGGTCCTGCACAATGAAATAGGAGGAGCCTACAATGACCAGATTGGTGTACAAGGTGATGCGTCCGTAGGAGATATTGCGGTATTTGTTAATCATCAGGGCCACAATGTCAGTGCCACCGGTGTTGCCGCCCCAGTTGATGGCCATGCCCACGCCGAAAGCCGCCAGCGAGGCGCCAATCAAGGTACACATGAACTTGTCATCGACCAAGGGTTGCGTGAAGACGGCCTGGCCAATAGACATGAAAGTGGAAAGAATCACGGAGCAGATGATAGTGTTGACACAGAATTTTCTGCCTAACACTTTCCAGGCAAAGGCCACCAGGATAAGATTCAGCACCAAGGTGGAGATACCGACCGGGATTTTCAGGGCGAAGTAAAGGATGGCACCGATACCGCTGACTCCGCCGCCGGTGAGTTCGTGGGGAATCATAAAAGCGGTCCATCCGAATGCGAAAATTGCTAATCCGAGGGTGATAAATACGAAATTTCTGACTTCTTTTAAAACTTCTTTTCCGCTAAGTGACATGGTATGTTTGTTTTTGATGATTTTTCTGAAAATTTTATCTTTCTGATTATTAGATATTTGATTTTGATTCAAGCCTAAAAAACCGCTGCAAAATTACAAAAAAAAGAAAAAAGAAAAAAATTGACGAAGCAAAGAAAAAAAATTGTATTTTTGCAGCGTCAAAACGGAAACGTAGAGACCAGTTGCTTCCTTAGCTCAGTCGGTTAGAGCATCTGACTGTTAATCAGAGGGTCCTAGGTTCAAGTCCTAGAGGGAGCGCCAAGAAAATCCAGCACTTACAAAGAAATTTGTGAGTGCTTTTTTTTTGATGGACTAACAAATGGACTAACTTTTTTCTCCCAATTGGGGCAAATCCGAAAAATTTATGTTATCTTTGCACACTTTTTTATACAACATAAAACATACAAATTATAATAACTATGGAAAAAATTAGATTAGGAATCAACGGTTTCGGCCGTATCGGTAGTTTGGTGCTGAGCGCCTCTTTGGAAAGAGACAATGTGCAGGTGGTCGCCATCAACGACTTGTTGGAAGTGAATTATATCGCTTATATGTTGAAATATGATTCCGTACACGGTCCGTTCAAAGGCACGATTGAAGTAAAAGATAATAACTTGATCATCAATGGAAACACTATCCGTGTGACCGCAGAAAAAGAACCCGCCAATCTGAAATGGGACGAAGTGGGTGTTGATGTTGTGGTGGAATGCACAGGCCGCTTCCTGACCCAGGAACTGGCAGAGCAGCATATTCAGGCTGGTGCCAAGAAAGTGGTGTTGTCCGCTCCTCCAAAAGACGATATCCCCATGTTCGTGATGGGTGTCAACCATAAGGAATATGCCGGTCAGCCTATCGTTTCCAACGCTTCTTGTACGACCAACTGTTTGGCTCCGCTGACCAAGGTGATCCACGACAATTTCGGTATGGTGGAAGGTTTGATGACCACCGTTCACGCCGCTACCGCTACTCAGAAAACCGTTGACGGTCCTTCCATGAAAGACTGGCGCGGCGGCCGTTCCGTATTCGGTAACATTATCCCTTCATCTACCGGTGCTGCTAAGGCTGTGACCAAAGTTATTCCTTCACTGAAAGGCAAACTGACAGGTATGTCTTTCCGCGTGCCGACTGCCGATGTGTCTGTGGTCGACTTGACTTGCCGTCTGGAACGTGCCACCACTTATGATGAAATCAAGGCTGCCATGAAGCGTGCTTCCGAAGGCGAGTTGAAAGGCATTCTGGGCTACACCGAAGATATGGTGGTTTCCACCGACTTGCTGGGCGATACCCACACTTCCATCTTCGACGCCAATGGTGGTATCATGCTGAACCCTAATTTCGTGAAGCTGATTGCTTGGTACGATAACGAAGTGGGTTATGCGAACAAGGCTGTTGACTTGGCTGTTTATATCGCCGGTGAATAAGCCTTTACGCTTACTTTTTTGAATTAAAAACATGATGCATACTTACTTTGCGGATGTACTATTGCCCTTGCCTTTGCAAGGGCTTTTTACCTATCGCATTCCCCAGGAGCTGAACGATAGTGTCGGTTTTGGAATGCGGGTGGTGGTGCCTTTCGGCAAAAGTAAGTTGTATTCGGGTTTGGTGCTGAAAGTGCACGAAAATGTGCCGCAGCAAGTCAATGTGAAATATGTGCTGGATGTGATTGACGAGCATTCCCTGGTGTCGGAACGTCAAATCCAGCTGTGGCAGTGGATTGCCCGCTATTATATGTGCTCCTTGGGCGAGGTGATGGCCGCCGCGCTGCCTTCCGCTCTCAAGCTGGCCAGCGAGACCAAAATCCAGCTGAATCCGGCCTTCGACGGTGACATGACAGTGCTGAACGAGAAGGAGACTAAGTTGGTGGAGGCCTTGGCCTATCATCCGACCATGACGGTGGATGAAATTGCCAAGACAATAGATATCCAGAAGGTTATTCCGATTATCAAATCTTTGGTGGATAAGGATGTGGTAATCACAGACGAGGAAATCCGTGATCCTTATAAGCCTAAAACGGAAACCTTTATCGCTTTGGCAGTTCCCTATTGTGATGATGAGACCACGCTGATGAATTTGATAGATTCCCTGGGAGCATCCAAGAAAACCGCCAAGCAGCAAGACCTCTTGCTTTCGTTCCTGATGCTGACCAAGGATACTGCCAAACCCAACGGTTTCAATCTGAAAGCGGTGATCAGGAAAGCGGATTTGCTGAAAAAAGCGGATATCTCGCAAGCTCGTCTGCAAACCTTGATAGACAAGGGCATTTTCGAACAGCAAACTGTTGTCACCAGCCGTTTGGAGGCTTTTGACTCTTCGTCTTCGGCAGAGGATATCCAGTTGTCGGATTATCAGCAGCAGGCCATGGATGAGATTGAAACGCAGTTTCAGGAGCACGATACGGTGCTGTTGCATGGGGTGACTGGAAGCGGCAAGACAGAGATTTATATTAAACTGATAGATAAGGTGTTGAAACAGGGTAAACAGGTGCTTTACCTCTTGCCTGAAATTGCACTTACCTCACAGATTGTCAACCGCTTGCGGAAATTTTTCGGCGACAGGGTAGGGGTGTACCATTCCCGTTTTAATGAGTATGAGCGTGTGGAAATCTGGAACCGGGTACTGAATCAGCATAAAGAGGGGGATTTGAACACGAAATACCAGCTGATTTTGGGCGCCCGCTCGGCTTTGCTGCTGCCGTATCAGAATCTGGGTCTGATTATTGTGGATGAAGAGCACGATGGCTCGTACAAGCAAATTGACCCTGCACCGCGCTATCATGCCAGGGACGGGGCGGTTGTGTTGGCAAAGATTCACGAATGCAAGGTGCTGTTGGGCACGGCCACGCCTTCGTTAGAGAGCTATTATAATGCCCAGCAGCAGAAATTCGGACTGGTCAACTTGATGCATCGTTATGCCGACAGTACTTTGCCCGACATTTGGGTGGTGGATATCGTGAAGAATCTGCGGCAGAAGAAAATGAACGGCCATTTCTCGCAGTTCCTGATTGATTGCATGGCCGAGGCCCTGTCGAAACACGAGCAAATCATCCTTTTCCAAAACCGCCGTGGCTATTCGCTCCGCTTGTATTGCAACACCTGCCAGAATATGCCGGTTTGCAAGCACTGCGATGTGACATTGACTTACCACAAACGAAGCAATTTGCTGAAATGCCACTATTGCGGCTATGCGGTGGAGGTGCCTAAGGAATGTCCGCAATGCCATAGCACCGATATCGAGATGCGGGGCTTCGGTACCGAAAAGGTGGAAGATGCTTTGGCGGAGCTGTTCCCAGAGGCAACGGTGGCGCGCATGGACATGGATACTACGCGCAACAAGAATGCATACCAGAAAATCATTTCAGACTTCGAACAGCATAAAACCGATATACTGGTGGGCACGCAGATGGTGACCAAGGGCTTGGATTTCGACCGTGTGAGTGTGGTAGGCATCCTGAATGCCGACAACCTGATGTCTTATCCGGATTTCCGCTCTTTTGAAAAGGCGTTCCAGATCATGTCGCAGGTGAGTGGCCGCGCTGGTCGCAAGGAAGTACCGGGCAAGGTGGTTATCCAAACCTATCAGCCCAGCCATCCGGCCTTGCAGTATGTGGTCACCAACGACTATCAGAGCATGTATCGCCAGCAGATTGCCGAACGCAGGCAGTTCAATTTCCCGCCGCTATGCCGTATGGTGAAAATCACCCTGAAACATGCCAATGACGAGCTAGTCAATGAGGCGTCGCTGGCTTTGGCACCATTGCTGCGAGAGGCTTTCCCGCATCGGGTGTTGGTCTCCCGCATCCAGAATTACTATATGAAAGATTTCTGGATTAAGCTGAATAAGGATAAAGACTTGATTCAGAATAAATTACTATTACAGCAAATCTTACACGATTTTCAAGGTAACATCAAGTTCAAGGCTATCCGTATTGTTGTCAATGTGGATGCATAATTTTTTTCCTGTTCCTTTTCCCTTCTATATAACAAGAACATTTTTTGTTCTGTTATTTCACATGTCCGTTTGAATATTTCAATGAAAACTTGATGGAAAAGGCCGACGGTAAGTGCAACCGCACAAGCCCGTACCCCCCAACCGTCGGCCTTGCCCACGCACGGAGGAAGTATGGAAGCAACTACGTCTCGCAGTTGCATTTGCCCATCAATAGCAACTTCCTTTTCCCAATCTCTAATCACTGCAACCTGCAACCTGACCCCTGTAACCTGTCCCCTATATTTGCGGTGGAGCCGCAACCCCTGCATAGGCACGTGCCCCACCCACATACTACCCTCGTAGAGGGTTTAATATCAATAGATATTGGTGTTATCCCGTTATATCCCCGCGGTGCGGGTGTTGTGTGCCCCGAAGCATAAAACGAGGCCACCGCGGAAGGGGGTACATTGCAGAGGAGGCGGAAAATATGACATCTGTAACAACGATTGAAGCGATTATGAAAAGACGTGGATGAAATTCAAACGAAAAACGTGCATGGTCATAAATCTTGGACGAGACAAACGGCGAAACCGTCGCAACGATAGCTTTTGTGCACGTCCACGGTGAACGCATCCTCGTCTACCGAACTGAAGAATATTTATATTTGTATCTCCTGCAAAATTAAAAAAATACTCACATATCGCAACGGCTTATCAAAAATAATTCAAAATAATATGAAAATGGATTCTATATGGTTTCTCCACAAAGTCTGCATACCTCTGGCGTGCAAATCTTATATAGAGGCTGCAGTCGCCTCCATAAAATCAATGGAAATATCTGTTAATTAGCACATTAGCTTCTCCACCGGCACATTCAGCTTCGAGAGGACGAAGAGCTTTTTGCCCAAGTCTTTCAGCGAGGCTCCGAGGTGATAAACCGTGTCGTCGATAACCAGGAAGCGGTCGTGATAGTTGGAAGGCATATCCTCGCAACAGATAGTCTTTAATAACACCATTCGCCCATCTTCGGAATAGTGTGCCACGAAGTGATTTGACACGATACCCGACAGAAATAATAACGTCGAGACTATAAAATTTCACTGGCTTGTCGGAATGTGCAAAGTGCAAAAAATCATTGCAGAGGATGCTGCTTTCTACCGATGAAAAAAATATGGTATTTTCGGATAAACGAAGTGATAAAATTCTCGTATTTTCGGATATTTTATAGAAAAAAATTTGCGTAATCCAAAAAAAACAAGTATTTTTGCACTCGTAATCAAACATATATCCAATGGTGGAGCGAATATTCAAGCGGAAACTATATGACCGGCTTCTTGAATGGAAGCGGGTCCAGAACGGAAAAAGTGCCATTCTTGTGGAAGGTGCACGGCGAGTAGGCAAATCAACACTTGTCGAGATATTTGCCAGAAATGAGTATGAGTCGTATATATTGATTGACTTCAATGAAGCCTCTGATGAGGTAAAGTCCCTGTTCAATAACTTGATGGACAAGAATTTCCTGTTTCTTCAACTCCAGTCTTTATACAAGGTCATGCTGAAAGAACGCAAGTCAGTCATCATTTTTGATGAGGTCCAAAAATGTCCTCTTGCTCGCCAAGCCATAAAGTATCTTGTCAAAGACGGACGTTATGACTATATTGAGACGGGTTCGCTCATCAGTATCAAAAAAAACACAAAAGACATCACTATTCCGAGTGAGGAGGAGCGTGTAACACTCTTTCCCATGGACTACGAAGAATTCCGCTGGGCATTAGGAGACGAGGCTACCATCCCGCTACTACGTAAATACTATGAAAATGGTCTCCCGTTGGACAAGGCACATCGTGATATGATGCGTGACTTCAGGCTATATATGCTTATTGGTGGTATGCCGCAGGCTGTCAACACCTATCTTGAAACAAATAACTTCAGTATGGTGGATCTTGCAAAACGCAACATAATCAACATATATCGGGATGATTTTCAAAAACTTGATTCCACTGGACGTCTGGAGGAACTTTACATGAACATTCCCGCCCAGTTGAGCCAGGTAAATAACCGTTACAAACCGTATTCCGTGCTTGGAGATGTGGAAGATGACAAACTGTTGGAATTGATGAAGGATTTAGAGGATAGCAAAACGGTACTATTCTCATACCATTCCAATGATCCAAATGTGGGTATGTCGCTGACAAAAAATATTTCCAAGTACAAGATTTTTTGTTCGGACACCGGTTTGTTCGTGACGCTTGCTTTTGGGGACAAAGATCACACAGAGAATGTTATTTATCAGAAATTACTGAACGACAAACTTAGCACCAATCTCGGCTATGTGTATGAGAATGTGATAGCACAGATGCTTTCCGCTTCGGGGAACAAGCTTTTTTATTATACATGGCCTAAGGATGCCACCCACAACTATGAAATTGACTTCCTGCTTTCACATGGTTCCAAGTTGCATCCTATTGAAGTGAAATCGTCGGGGTACAATACCCATACGTCGCTGGACTCTTTTTGTAAAAAATTCTCCCATATTATTGGAAAGCGTTATTTAGTTTACACCAAGGATTTCAGGAAGGATGAAGAAACAATTCTACTCCCTGTTTATATGACGCCGTTCCTGTAAAAACTTCCCCAAAGGAATACTACATATCCCAAAGCCTGCAGGCCTAAGATGTGTAAATCTTATCCATAGGACGCAGTCACCTCCATAAAAATCATTTGCACATTAACCAATTTACTAATTAGCTAATTTGCTAATTCATTGGCACATTAGCACATTAACTAATTGGCACATTATTTCGGTGCCCCTGCGCCTTGTTCTCCTTCACCACTTCCTTCATCCGCTCCTGGGTTTCCGGGGTGAAGAGGGCGTCGGTCAGCTTTTCGCGGATATAGGTGACTGCGGCATCCGAGGGGTGGCAGAGGTCGGCCGCATAAAAACGGTAGTCGCGCAGGTCGTCTTGTACCATTTCGTAAGAGGGAAAATAAAAGGTGTTGGTGTTGTCAACCAATTGGTTAACAGATAGAAGTAGTATAGATTTGCTAATCTGGTTTTCGTGGAATCCGTCAGCTAAGTGCCGCACGGGACTGACGGTGAAAATGATTTTAAGCTGGGGGTTGAATTGCCGCAACTGCTCCAGCAGCTCTTGGTATAGGCCGACTATTGGCTCAATGGTCAGCAGCTGCTTTTCAAACTGGTTGGCGGGAATCTTGTGACAGTTGGCTACGATGAGGTTCCGCTCAATCAGGCGGTAACAGTATGCCGTTCCAAAAGTGAGAAAAAGACAGTTGGCAGAGGCCAGAAAATCGTGAGCCCTATTTAAACATTGACTGATGTTTTGCCGAAAGGTTTCTTTGTCGGGATGGGAGAACTTGCCGTGATGGGCATAGCTGATCCATTTTTCATTGAAGAAATCGATATATTGTTCGTCGAAAAGTTCCGTATTCATGCACATTTTCAACGCATTGGCAATGGAAACGGGGTTGAAAAGCGTGCCAAAGGGGTTGGATAGCGTGTCGAAGCGCATTTCCTGGAAGAAATTGCCGATATGGTCTGAAAAACACGAACCTACCAGCATCAATTTATCCTGGTAACTGATGTTGAAGGGGTATTTCGGGGTCGGTATTTCTGTTCGGAATTTCATAGGCAGGTTTTAATTAAGAACTAAGAGTTAAGAATTAAGAGTATTGATTTGTAGAAATATTAATTCCCCTTCTTCAAGAAGGGGTGCCCGAAGGGCGGGGTAGTGTTTTTGTTGAAATGTTCTGAATTCTTAGTTTATTTGGGAATTATCAGTTTGGCAAACTTCAGCAGCAGGGTCTTGTTGCCAACGGTGTCGAAGGCCACTAAGGCTTTCTTTTCCTCTCCGAAACCATCTGTGGAAATCACTACGCCGTAACCGAATTTCTTGTGATAAACCCGCTTGTTGACCACAATCTGCTCAGGGCTGGCAAGTTCGCCAATTTGTGACAATTCAACCTCGGTCTTGGTTTGTACGGTGGGTTTAGGAGCACTGAAACTTGGCTTGGAAGTACTGTAAGAAGGTTTGGAAGAAGTGGAGTAAGTGTCACTGGCCTTGCTGAAACTTTTGAATCCTCCAAAAGATGAGGTCTCGGGGTGGGCGAAGGAACCCTTGCCAGCCGATGCCCTGCGGGTGGTATTGATAAAACGTTCGGGAATCTCGTCCAAAAAACGGCTGGGTTCCGCATATTGCAGGGAGCCAAACTTATAGCGTGTTTCCGCATAGCTCAGCATCACTCTTTTGCGGGCGCGGGTGAGGGCTACGTAAAACAGCCGGCGCTCCTCTTCCAGCTCCTTGCGGGTGTTGATGGAAAGCGAGGAGGGGAAGAGGTTCTCCTCCATGCCTGTGACAAAAACATAGTCGAACTCCAAGCCTTTGGCGGCATGAATGGTCATGAGTTTCACCTTGTCCGTGTCCTCGTCCTTTTCGTCTTCATCGCTGAGGAGTGATACCGTCTCCAGATAGTGGTCAAGCGTAGGAAAATATTCGCTGATCAGTTCGCCAGTGGCCTCGTTGATAGCGCTTTCGGGTTCGCGTTCGGTGAAGGCCTTGATGGAGTCGAGCAGCTCTTCAATGTTTTCAATGCGGTCTTTGTCGGAGGGGTCTTCCTTCAAGGCGCTGACAATGCCGGATGATTCGGCGATGTGCTTGCCCAAATCAAAGGCGTCGGTGGTAGGTAGCAGCGAGGTGTAGCTTTGTATGCGTGCGGCAAAGTCCTTCAGTCGTGCCTTGGTAGGGGCGTTTACATCTAACTCAAACTTATCGGGCTTCACAATGATGTTCCACATCCGTTCATGGTGCTCGGAGGCACAGTTCAGGATCTTATCGACGGTGGTGGCACCGATACCTCGCTGCGGATAGTTGATGACGCGACGTAGGGACTCTTCATCATAGTGGTTGATCGCCAAGCGGAAATAAGCCATCAAATCCTTGATCTCCTTTCGTTTATAGAAAGAAAGACCGGCATAAATCTTATAGGGGATATGCCTTTTGATGAAAACCTCTTCAATGGCACGTGACTGCGAGTTGGTGCGGTACAGCACGGCAAACTGGCTGTGGTTGGCCTGGGTGTTCACCTTGATTTCGAACAGTTTGTCGGCGATAGCAAAGGCTTCGTCCGTGTCGCTGCCGGTTTTGAGAATGTCAATTTTGGTACCCTCGCCGTTTTCCGTCCAAATCTCCTTGTATAGCTGGTCTTTGTTATTCTTGATGATGGCATTGGCGGCATTGACAATGTTCTGGGTGGAGCGGTAATTCTGTTCCAGCTTGATGATGTTGCAGGTGGGGTAGTCGTGTTTGAAGTTGAGAATATTCTGGATGTCGGCCCCACGGAAGGAATAGATGCTCTGTGCATCGTCGCCCACCACGCAGATGTTCTGGTATGCAGCCGCTAATTTCTTGATAATCAGATATTGGGCAAAATTAGTGTCTTGGTACTCATCCACCAGTATATAGCGGAAGCGTTGCTGATATTTGTACAGCACTTCGGGATAGTCGCGCAGCAGTACGTTCATGTAGTACAGCAGGTCGTCGAAGTCCATGGCATTAGCGCTCTTGAGTCGCTGGTTGTAGCGCTTGTAAATGTCGGCAATAAGTGGTTTCCCGCTGCGGGTATCCGCCTCCCTGATTTCGGGATTCTCGGCATATTCCTGGTCGGAAATCAGACTGGATTTGGCGGCGGAAATGCGGTTGAGGATATAGTTGGCCACATAGATTTTCGGGTCTAACTGCATCTCCTTGACGATGGATTTGATCATGCTTTTGCAGTCGTCGGTATCATAGACTGTGACGTTGTGGTCATAGCCTAAACGGTAGCCTTCGGCACGGATAATGCGGTAAAAAATAGAGTGGAAGGTACCCATGGACACCGCCTTTGCATTGCTGTCACCCACCAGCTTGAAAATACGCTCCTTCATCTCTCCGGCAGCCTTGTTGGTGAAGGTCAAGGCCAGAATCTGGAACGGGCTGATGCCCTGGGTGAGCATATAGGCGATGCGGTAGGTGAGCACACGGGTTTTCCCGGAGCCTGCGCCGGCAATTACCATCACTGGACCCTCTATCTGTTTGGCGGCTTTCCGCTGGGCTTCGTTCAATTGCGAAAGTAAATCCTCTGCGTTGTTCATAGTCTTCTTTTAAGTTTGCAAAAATACTATTTTTTGTCGAATTGTCGAATTGATGATGTTGTTGAATTGATGTTTTAAAAACAATAAAAATGGAGTTAAAATGGTATAATTAACAGGGCAGAATCTATAGTTAAACAAATAAACAAATAAACGATTAAACAATTCAACAAATTTTCGTATCTTTGCAGTTTATGTATTTAAATATTAGAAGATGAAAAAATTGCAATTCTTACTACTCGGTTTCTTGGCCTTTGTGATGGTCTCTTGTGAAGATTCTTCTGGAAAATTTGCTGCTAAACAATTGACTTATACGCAAATGGAAAATGCTTTCAGTGACTGTTTGTCGGTTTCAACTACCATGGCTGTTGAGTGTTTGTGCCCCGAAGATGAACTCGACTATGTCTTGGGTTATGGTTTTTATGAATACGAAAATCAGGTTTATCGTATTACCATGCCCAATACGGCTCGTGCTATCGTTGACAGTCTCACCGCTCACGGGAAGGGAGCGCTTATTGATACCATGGTGCTTCATATCAACCGTGCCGCCGAGGCTTCAGGAAGTGCTATCGGCAGCGCTTTTTCTGCAGCCCGCAGCAGCTTGACCTATACCAGTCATCAAACATTGGTCTCCACTTCTAATACTACTGCACTGACAAGTTATTTCAAAACACAGTGCTACAGTCAGATACATCAGTCATTGCTGACCCCCGTTCAGATGAAACTGAGCGAAAAAGGTGTGCAGGATGAATGGAATAATATTCTGATGGAATATTATACTTACAATCCCCAACCGGTGTCTATTGATATATATGCTCATATTGTGGATAAGATGATGGAGGGTGTATTCACGGAGATGGGCAAAATGGAAGAACTGATTCGTACGGATCCCACATGGCGGGTTACCGATAATCTGCAACTTGTTTTTGGAAATTAATCAGAAAAATTAATAATCAAAAAATATAACTATGAGAAACGAGAAAATTTTTGCTGGTAAAACGCTGGCAATCCTGTCTGGCGGTGGCGATACGCCCGCTATCAATTCAAGTATTGAAGCCGTTAGAAACCGTGCTTCCATGCTGGGTTTCAAGGTATATGGCATCCTTCGTGGCTGGAAGGGTCTCCTCGGTGATGGTGATGTGGTGGATTTGACCAACATCGCTTATAATGGCATCTATGGCGGAACTGGTCTGCTGTCAAGTCGTACCAACCCCTTCCCCAGCAAGAAAAATCCGGAAGATCGCTCCCAGCAGATTCTGAAAAATATCGAGAGATATAAAATCGATGTGCTGGTGACTATCGGTGGTGACGATACCAATGGTGCTGCCAAAAAGATGTACGAGAAATATGGCATCCCCGTGATCGGTTTTCCCAAAACTATTGATAATGACTTGAGAACCAGAACAATCCACCATTATCAAGGACAACAGTTTGAGACGGTTCTGTGTCCGGGTTTCCCCTCAGGAGCAATGGCTATCAAGAAATTGACGAGCAAGCTGCATACCACCAATGAATCCCATCAGCGTATTATGGTGTTGGAGGTGATGGGTCGTGATGCCGGCTGGTTAACAGGTACGGCTGTTTTCGGTGGTGCCCAGATTGCTTTGGTTCCCGAAGTGGAAATGACCAAAGAACGCAAGGACTTCTTCTTCGAACATGTGAAAGAACAGTATATGCGTTCTCCGAAACATAGCTTGATCATTGCTGTGTCAGAGGGTGTTAGATGGTGGAACGAAGAGAAACAGAGCCTGGAGATGGTATACGCCAGCCCCGATTTGGATGAGTATGGTCATCCTCGTTTCGGAGGTATCAGTGGCGTTATCGCTTCCGAAATTTCCAAAAAACTGGGTATTGAGGCCCGTGGACAGATTTCGGGTTATATTCCGCGTTCGGGCAAGTGCTATGAGTACGACCGCCGCTTGACTTCCACTTTGGCCGACAAGGTGGTGGACCTGCTGCTGCGCGAGGACTATGGCAAAATGCCGGTGATGCGTGACATTGTGCCTTACAGCGAACTGGAAGAGTTCCACACCGATGCCATCGATATGGGCAATATCGGTAATTTCCCGCTGCCTGCCAACTACTACAACCCCAACGAGTTCCAGTTCACCGACCAGTATGTTGATTTCTTGACCAACATTATCGGTGCACCGTATCGTATGGAGTTCACCCACGAATTTCCAATTGTCATTCCACAGTAAAAACATAAAACTAAGAACTAAGAGTTAAGAATGCATTTATAATATGCTTCTTAGTTTTTAGTTCTTAATTCTTAGTTTAATTATGAGGAAAATATTGCCACTGCTGCTTTTGTTGTTTTTGAGTCTGGCTTTGTCAGCTCAACGTTATGTCTCAATGTCAGAGGCCAAGACGGCAGCAGTGCATTATATGTTCTCCCGTTGGGGTAACCAATATAATCCCGAGAACATTCTGGTGGTTCATGAACAGAAAGAGAATGGCCATACCATGTTATACGAGGTGCTATTCAAAAACAACACTTCGATATTGCTTACCGGTGTAAAGAGTTGTAAGGCTGTAGTGGGGTACCGTTTTCAAACTGGTGGCGTCTCTGTGCTGAACCAAAGCCGCGATGTGGTGTCCCCCGGAATGAATATTTTCCTGGAAAAATGCTGTGTACAGATTCGTTATGCTATTGAGGAATCTGATAATAAGAACTGGGAAAGTGAAGAATGGAAAGAGTTGCTGAAACCGGTGTCAGATTCTGCTCAAAATAGTAAGCAGGGAGGAATTTATGGCCCCCTGCTCACTAGTGCATGGGGACAGACAAGGGCTTTCCAGAAGGAATGCAATGGCTATAATTTCTATGTGAAGGAGACGGTTGAGCAATGTGCCTGTGCAAGTATCAAAAAATGCCCTACGGGTTGCGTGGCTACGGCTATGGGACAGATTATACGCTATTGGCAGTATCCTGCTATATCCCCTTATACAGGTGAACATTACGATTGGTCCAACATGACAGATACGCTGAAAGCCAAATCTCCGAATTTTGTAAAGGAGAGGAAAGCCATAGCCCGCTTGTTGCGTGATTGTGGAGAGTCAGCGGAGACGCAATATTGTTATGCTCCTAAACGCTATGGTTGCCAGTCATTTGCATGGCCTGCAAAAGCTCGCGATGGTTTTGTGGAAAAATTTAATTATAGCGGCACTGCTGACCGAAAACTCAGATCGAGTTTCAGTACGAAAGGCTGGAAAGCGATGCTGATTGACAATATCGTGCGGGGCTTTCCAGTGCTCTATGCCAGCGCTTCATTGGCAGTCAATGACTTTGCCGAATGTGGCCATGCCTACGTGTGCGATGGCTATAACGAAAACACCGGGATGTTCCATTTCAACTGGGGCTACGATGGGGAGGCTAATGGCTGGTATTCGCTGGATGATTTGGTGATAAAACTTTCCAAACATACCTATAACTGGAATCATCTGGAACGTATGGTTATCAATATTTATCCTTCTTATTTAGATGAGGTGAAAGAAGTGATTTCAGGAAGAAAAGTGGTTGAAAATTAACTCGTTATAAAAATCAGATTATGGGCAAATTTGTCATTCAAGGAGGTCGGAAGCTGAAAGGGGAGATTGTTCCCCAGGGCGCAAAAAACGAAGCATTGCAGGTGCTGTGCGCTGTGCTGCTGACTAACGAGCCGGTGGTGATTTCCAATGTTCCCGCTATTCGTGATGTACACCGCCTGATGGAGATTCTTTCCGCTATAGGGGTGGAAATCTCTCCATTGTCTTCCGATACGTTCAGGTTTCAGGCGGAGAATATCAATCTCGACTTCTTGAAATCTCCGGAATTTATCCGCTTGTCAGGGGCTATCCGCGCTTCCATCATGATTCTGGGACCGCTCTTGGGACGCTTTGGCAAAGCCTATTCCGCCAAGCCAGGAGGCGACAAGATTGGTCGTCGTCCGTTGACCACCCACTTCGAGGGGTTTGCGAACCTGGGGGCCACGGTGACCTTGACCGATGAAAATATTTATGAGCTGAGCGCCAGTCCTTTGAAGGGGACTTATATGTTGCTGAATGAGGCTTCTGTAACCGGTACCGCCAATATCGTGATGGCAGCGGTCAGAGCCGAAGGAACCACTACTATTTTCAATGCGGCCTGCGAGCCGTATCTGTACCAGCTGTGCACCATGCTGAACAAGATGGGAGCGAAAATCAGCGGTATCGGCTCCAATTTGCTGACCATTGAAGGTGTTGAGGAACTGCATGGTTGCGAGCACCGTATCTTGCCCGACATGATTGAAGTGGGCAGCTTTATGGGCATGGCCGCCATCACAGGCTCTGAAATCACCATCAAGGATTGCGCGGTCAAACACCTCGGCATCATCCCGTATACTTTCTCCAAACTGGGTGTGAAATATGACATCAAAGGGGATGATATTGTGATTCCTGAACATCAGGAATATGAGATAGAAACCAATATGGATGGCTCTATCTTGACCATTGCGGATGCCCCGTGGCCCGGCTTTACCCCCGACTTGATCAGTATCGCGTTGGTGACGGCCATTCAGGCCAAGGGTAGCGTGCTCATCCATCAGAAAATGTTCGAAAGCCGTTTGTTTTTTGTGGACAAACTGCAGGAAATGGGGGCGCAGATTATCTTGTGCGACCCGCACCGCGCCACGGTTATCGGCTTGAATCATAAGTACCGTTTGCGTGCCACTACCATGGCTTCGCCGGATATCCGTGCGGGTGTGGCTCTGCTGATTGCGGCTCTGTCGGCCGAAGGCACCAGCATCATCCAGAATGTGGAGCAGATTGACCGTGGTTATCAGCATATTGTGGAACGACTGAACGCGCTGGGTGCGGCTATCATCCGCGAAGCATAACTTTATTGGACTGTTATGATTAGAAAATTTATCGAAACTTTCGGAGAATATTTCATGTTTCTGGGCAAGGTGTTCACCAAGCCTGGAAAATGGAAGGTGTTTTCCAGAAAGCTTATCTATGAGATGGATGCCATGGGCATCGGCTCCCTGCTGATCGTCAGCATCGTGTCCATCACCTTGGGTAGCGTTATTACCATGCAGACCGCCATGCAGATTGAAAGCAACTGGATTCCGAAGTGGTGCGTGGGTTACATTGTGAAAACCACCGCAGTCATGGAACTCTGTCCCACTATCATCAGCTTGCTGCTGGTCGGTAATTTGGGCTCACGAATAACGGCTGAGATTGGTAGTATGCGGGTTACGGAACAGATTGACGCTTTGGAAGTGATGGGTATCAATCCAGCCTCTTATCTGGTGTTGCCCAAGATTGTGGCTGCCGTCATTATGATTCCTTTGCTGATGATTGTCAGTATTTTCTTTGCTTTGGCAGGTGGCTATGTCACCGTTCTCCTGACGGGCTCTGTGACCACCTACGACTTTGTGGACGGTATGACCTCCTTCTTCCGTATGTACGACATCTTTTACGCGCTGACCAAAACCTTTATTTTTGCTTTTGTAATATCTTCTGTATCATCATTTTATGGATACAGAATCGATGGCGGTGCCTTGGAATTGGGCGAAGCCAGTACAAAAGGAATTGTGGTGGCCAGTTTTGTGATTCTGATTCTCAATATGGTGGTTACACAGATTATGCTTTAATATTCAAACTGAAAGAAGATGATAGAAGTTAAGAATGTTTCGAAATATTTTGGTGAGAAGCAGGTGCTGAAAAATATCACCACTCAGTTTGAGGAAGGCAAAGTCAACCTGATTATCGGTCGCTCCGGCTCTGGCAAAACCGTGATGATGAAATGCCTGGTGGGTTTGCATACGCCCGATGAAGGAGAGATTGTGTATAATGACCGTGTTTTCAGAAAATTGTCTGAAAAAGAGAAACGGGAATTGCGTGCCGATATGGGTATGGTGTTCCAGGGCTCTGCTTTGTTCGACTCCATGACCATTGAGGAGAATGTGCGTTTTCCGCTGGATATGCTGAAAGACATGGAATACGGGGAGAAAATGGAGCGGGTGAATTTCTGCCTGAAACGTGTGGATTTGGAGAATACCAACAAGCTGTATCCTGATGAGTTGAGTGGCGGTATGAAGAAACGTGCCGCTATTGCCCGTGCCATTGCTTGCAATCCCAAGTACTTGTTCTGCGATGAGCCCAACTCAGGTTTGGATCCGAAGACTTCATTAATTATTGATGACCTGATTTTTGATATTACCCATGAGTTCGGCATCACCACGGTGGTGAATACCCACGACCTGAACTCGGTGATTACGATAGGAGAGACCATCTCTTACATATACGAGGGCAACCTGGCCTGGGTAGGCACCATGAATAATGTGCTGACCTCTGATAACAAACTGCTGAATGAGTTTATCTACGCCCAACCCCTGACACAGAGAATAAGACAGGCCTCTAAAAACTAAGAATTAAGAACTAAGAGTTAAGAATATAAAATTCAAAATTCATCATCTTGTAATCAATTAATCATAATCACTCCTCTTATGCGAAGCATAACTCCCCTCGAAGACTCCCCTCGAGCACAAAGTGCGAGACTCCCCTTGAGGGCGTAGCCCGAAACTCCCCTTTAACCTGAAACCTGTAACCTAATAATGAACTGGCTTGACATCATCATTATAATTCCCGCCGCCTGGTATGCGTATAAAGGTTTGAAAAACGGCTTGATATGCGAGTTGGCGTCCATTATCGCATTGATTTTGGGTGTCTGGGCCACGGTGCATTATTCCGATGTGCTGGCGGCACGTATGGGCGAAGGTCAAACCTATAAAATCATCGCGTTTGCGGGCATTTTCATCG
>CAJOFJ010000035.1 GCA_905233625.1 uncultured Bacteroidales bacterium
TGCGCGAAGCCCGTCTCCGGATTGAAGACGTTCTTGAAGTTCAGCGCGCGCTGACGATAACTTTCCTTCATCTCTTCATACATAGAACAGATTTCGCCAGTGTCAATTAGATGGTATATCACCCAGTCCTCGTAAGCATTTTCCAATGTGATGGATGTACCTACAGCGGATTGATTATAAGGTACATAACCCAACTTCTTGTAGGTGTCCGTATGGTCGTAATACTTCAGATTTGCACTGTTAATCAGATACTCCATCGTGTTGATGAGGGCAGTATTCATCTTCACATTCTCCCCGTAAAAATTCGGATGATGGCAAAGATAGTTATCCGCCACCACCGACACGCCGTGATATCCAATCATACACCAGTTCTCGTTGCCGGCATGACTCCAGATGGGCAAAATGTGATGGACGCTCTGTTCGGCATGATCAATCATAGAAGAGACCATGTCGCAGGCAGCCTTTGGCTCGATGATGTTCAGCAGCGGATGCTCGGCACGGTAGGTGTCCCACAAGGAGAAAATCGTGTAATTGGTGTATCCTTCCAAGTTCTGGTGGATATTGTGGTCCACCCCGCGATATTGTCCGTCAACATCCTGATAGATAGAGGGATTGATCATTGTGTGATAAAGCGAGGTGTAGAACATTGCGAGCTGGTCGGGCGTTCCTTTTGCTTCGTATATACCCAATTTGTCATTCCAAGCTTTTTGTGTCTGTTGGTAGATTTCGTCGAAAGAATACTTTTGGAAAACGTATCGCTCTTTTTCAAACTCAGTTTCGGCAAACAAGTTCAGTTTTGCTCCGTCCATACTGACTGCTGAAAGTGCCACCTGCACCTCCAGCACAGGGTCATTATCCTCTTCAAACTCTATCCATGCCACCACCTTGCGTCCAGCCATTTCGGGAAAATTGTGGTTGAGGTCGAAGCGGCGCCAGAAGCCGTTATAGTCCTGTTTTCCGAAATCCTGATAACCGTAATTTTTCACCTCTTTGCTGAACTGGATAGTAAAATAGACATAATTCTCACGTGCCCAGCCGTTTGTGATGCGGTAGCCCGTCAGCGTGTAAGGGTCTTCCATGCGCAGGGAGGCCCAGAGCACTTTGCCGTCATAGTTGTAGATGGCGTGGTTGAGATCCACGATGAGCTTCTGGGTTTCGCCCTTGGGGTATGTATATTTGTGGATGCCGCAGTGCGGGGTGGCGGTGAGCTGCACGAGGATATCGTCATCGCTGAGGCGCACCTCGTAGTAGCCGGGCGAGGCCTTCTCGGTGGTGTGGCTGAAGCGCGAGCGGTAGCCGCCGTCGGGGTTGTCGGCGGTGCCGGGGTGGAGCTGCATCTCGCCGGTAAAGGGCATCAGCAGGATGTCGCCCATGTCGGAGTGTCCGGTGCCGCTGAAGTGGGTGTGGCTGAAGCCCACGATGGTTTTGTCGCGGTACTGGTAACCAGCGCAGTAGTCATAAACACCGGGCTGGTATTTTCCGTTGATATTGTGGGGGATGGTGTCCGTGTCGGGACTTACCTGCACGCCGCCAAAGGGGTAGCACGCCCCTGGGAAAGTGTGACCCATTCCATTGGTGCCAATTATGGGGTTAACATACTGGGTATAATCATGTTGTGCGGAGACGGTCATCATCATCAATAAGATTATTGGTAAAAAAATCTTTCGCATAATAACGGATTAATAATCGGCAAAAATAATAATTTTTTGTATCTGTCGGAAAATCCCCAAAGGCCAAAAATAATTTTTCCTCCGTATGCTTTCTTTCAAAAAAATTCTGTATCTTTGCAGGATATGTAATTCAACAAAAAACCTAATAACATTAACCCTTAAAAAAAAACTGATTTTATGAAGAAAAAATTTGTATGCCCCATTTGCGGCTATGTTCACGAAGGTACCGAAGCTCCCGAAAGATGCCCCCAGTGCAAACAGATTGTGTTGGACGAAGCTGCCGGCTTGAACTTTGTGACCGAACACGTTATCGGTATTGCCAAAGATACTGACGATGAGATGAAGAAGGATTTGAACGCTCATTTCATGGGCGAGGCTACGGAAGTAGGTATGTACCTAGCCATGAGCCGTCAGGCCGACCGTGAAGGCTATCCCGAAATCGCCGAAGCTTTCCGTCGCTACGCTTTCGAGGAAGCTGACCACTGCGCCCGTTTCGCCGAATTGTTAGGTGAGGTGGTATGGGATACCAAGACCAACCTGGAGAAACGTATGGTGGCTGAATGCGGTGCCTGCGAAGACAAGATGCGTATCGCTCGCCGCGCCAAAGAACTGAATCTGGACGCTATTCACGATACCGTTCATGAGATGGCCAAAGACGAAGCCCGCCACGGCAAAGGTTTCGAAGGCCTCTTCAACCGCTATTTCAAGAAATAGTTTTCATTTTTTTGAAATGAAAAAAGGGGATGCTCGCAAGAACATCCCCTTTTTGTTTTTATAAGGTTCTGTTTTTTATTCGTCTTCATTCAGGGCTTTGATGCCAGGAAGTGCTTTGCCTTCGAGGTATTCCAACATGGCGCCGCCACCGGTGCTGATGTAGGAAATATAATCGCTCAGGTCGAATTTGGTGATGGCTGCGATGGAGTCACCACCGCCGATGAGTGAATAAGCTCCCGAAATGGTGGTGGTGGCCACGGTCAAAGCGATGGCATGGGTACCATTGGAGAATTTCTTCATCTCGAATACGCCCAGAGGACCATTCCACAAGATGGTGCGTGAGTTCTTGATGATGTCGGTGAACATGCGGATGGTTTTCGGACCGATATCCATACCTTCCCAACCGTCGGGAATGTGGTTCTGTGTGGTGGTGTAAGTGTTGGCGTCTTCAGCATATTTGTCAGCGCAAATATTGTCGACAGGCAAATACAAATTGATGCCTCTCAGGTGAGCTTTCTTGACAATTTCCTTTGCAACGGGTACCATGTCTTCTTCGAATAATGAGTTGCCAATTTTAACGCCAAGGGCATTCAGGAAGGTGTAGGCCATGCCGCCGCCGATGATAAGGTTGTCAACTTTATCCAACAGGTTGTTGAGAATGTTCAATTTGCTGGAAACCTTAGAGCCACCGATGATAGCGGTGAAGGGAGTGACAGGGTTCTGCAGCACGTGGTCGAGGTTAGCGGCTTCGTTGTACAGCAGGTAGCCGGCGTAACTTTTGCCAGGGAAGCATTTCACGATGGTGGCGGTGGAAGCGTGCTCACGGTGAGCGGTTCCGAAGGCGTCATTCACATAGCAGTCGCCTAATTTGGCAATAGCTTTGGCGAATTCCAGGTCGCCTTTTTCCTCTTCAGCGTGGAAACGCAGGTTTTCCAGCAAGCCGATGTCACCAGGCTTCAAAGCGGCGATTTTATTGGGAGTCTCTGGATCCAATACATCGCCCAAGAAATGTACTTCCTTGCCCAAAATGGCAGAGGCAGTCTTCACAATGTGTTTCAGAGAATACTTGTCGTTCACTTCTCCTTTCGGACGGCCGAGGTGAGACATCAGAATGGCGATACCGCCTTCTTCAGTGATGTTGCTGATGGTTTCTTTGGTGCGCTCGATACGGGTGGTATCGGTCACTTCGAATTGTTCGTTTAATGGCACATTGTAATCTACACGGATTAACACTTTCTTGCCGTTGAAATTGGTCTGGTCAATTGATTTCATAATTTTATGTTTTAGTAATTATTTATATGAATTTGCTGATTTACACATTGATAATCTCCCCTTGAGCATAGCGAAACTCCCCATAATTCAATTTGCCCATTGTCTCATTAGTATTAATTCAACTTTCAGTTTTCAACTTTCAACTTTCAACTTTCAACTTATAACAAGGGCATCCGCCACCACTTCCGCAATGGATTTAATCTCCACATTGAGCTTGTAATGATGGTTGATCTGCATCAGCTGGTCCACACAGTTGTGACAAGGTGTAATCACAACATTGGCGCCAGTGGCCTTGATTTGATTGGCTTTGATTTCACCCACCTTGAGGCGGCGTTCGTTGTATTCGCTCATGGCCAGCATACCGCCACCGCCACCGCAGCAGAAGTTGTCGTTGCCGTAGGGATCCATTTCAATGAGTTCGGGAACCGCCTGTTTTGTTACGAAACGCAGACTGTTGAACAAACCTCCGTTTCTGGTAATGTTGCAGGGGTCGTGGATGGTGTATTTCTTGGTGTTCAGCGTTTTGTCCAGTTTGATTTTACCGCTTTTGATATATTCCTCAATGAGTTCCACCAAGGTAATCATTTTGAAGTCTGGTTTGTTTTTCAGGTAGTTTGGGGCTTCCCAGCGCAAAGCTCTGGAGCCGTGGCCACATTCGCCTAATACCAAAGTCTTGCACCCTAATTTCTCCATCTCGTCAAACATGTTCTTGGCGATTTGGGTAGCTTCTTGGTCATTGCCCGAGAAATAGCCATAATTGGTCACATCATACATTTTCGATGACAAGGTCCAATCGGCTTTTGCAGCATAGAAAATTTTGGCGGCAGCGGCAATGGATAGCGGGAAAAACTTGGGCTCGCGGGGATTGAGCGTGTAGAGCATTTCCTTGCCTGGCTCGTTCAACGGAATACGAGCGTTTTCGTCTTCTAACTCGTCCTGCAAATCCTCTTCCATCCATTGGATGGTGTCAACATATTCCTCTTCGGGAATACCCATGTTGTTGCCCGTGTTGATGGCGGCATCCACGGTGGCCTGCAGCGATTTGGGTACATAGCCCATAGCGGCTAACATGCGGCGCCCGGTGCGTACCACGAAGGGTATGTCAACGCCGATAGAGCAGTGCTTCACGCAGCGTCCGCACATGGTGCAGGCACCGTATAGTGAATCCACCATTTCGGCGATAGTCTCATCGTCCAGGTCTCTGGCGTGAACCAATTTTGGGGCGACTTTGCCGACAAAAGTGCAATAGCGACGATAAATGGAAGCTACCAAATCCACCTTATTTCCAGGAATGAATTTTGGGTCGTCATAACTCTTGTAAAAAAGACAGCTGGTACCACACAAACCGCAGTGGACGCATGAGTTCAAGTGTGTGACCAATTTGCTGTCCACCTTGGGCGACAGTATATTTTTCGCAATTTGGATGTTCTTGGGATCTATGGTTTTCATCAAAAAAATATGTTGAAAAGTTTAATATGGGAGGTTATTTATGATTAGGAACCACATACGATTTGTTATGGATTTGTGTGGTGTATGCTTGCAAAATAGCTTTGAAGTAGTCGTTGAGGTTTCGCTGTTCCACTTTGTTCAGGTCCAGAATGTCGTGTTGTTGCAGGGTGTCGGTGGCCGAGTAAGCATACAGCGTTTGTTCGTCGTTCATGTAGATACTCAGCGAATCGGTAATGCATTGGTAGATTTGATTGACACAGTTGGTAGCTACAGCTCTGCGTTCGGGTTCGTTGAATACATCCCGTCCGAAGGCGAAATAGGGCTTCTCGTAACCCATCAAACCTAATACCGTGGGCATAATGTCCAGTTGCTGCACCACTTCGTGATTGCGACCTTGCAGCGAGTGGTCGGGTGTGTAAAGGAAATAAATAATGGCGGTGCTTCCCTTTGCGGTCTGCGATTCCTCGTAGGCGTTGTAGCCGCTGGCGTGGTCGGCCACGAAAATGAACAGGGTGTTGTCAAACCATGGTTCGGTACGGGCGGCCTCAAAGAACTTCCGGAAGGAGAGGTCGGTGTAGGCCACACAGGGTTGCAAGGGATTCACGCCACTGGGCATTTTGCCTTGGTATTCCTCAGGAAGATTGAAGGGGTGATGGGAAGTGAGCGTATAGAAAGCGGCAAAAAACGGAGTGTCAATCCGGTTGAGTTCCTGCTCAAAAAACTGCAGGAAATCCATATCCCAGATACCCCATTGGTTGGAACGGTTTTCTCCAGGATGGAGTTCCTCGAAATGCGTGCGGTTGTAAAAGTTACGGATGCCCGCCATTTTTCCGATGGCCTCAAAACCCATCTGGTTCTCGGTGGTTCCACAGAAAAAATGCGTGCTATAGCCATAATCTTCAAGAATGGAAGGCAAAGCCTTCATCTCGCCTACGGATTCGGGCAGTAAGGGGAACGGCTTCTTGTAGGAGGGTATGGAAACCAGTATTGATGGCAGCGATTCAATGGATTTTCTGCCGTTGCTGAAGGTGTTGGTAAACGCATATCCTTTTTGCATCAGCGAATCTAAGAACGGGGTGAAGCCCTCACCTTTGTTGAGATGGGGCATCATGAATTTGGAATGCTCCCTATTGAAACTTTCCAATACAAAAAGTACAATGTTTTTCTTCCCGATTTGATACTTGAAATTACCATCGGGATAATGATAAGGCGTGAATATTTTTTCCGCTGTCTCCTCGTCAAAGTATTTCAAAACATGGAAGTCTTTCATGCGTAATGTTCGCAAAGTGCAGAATGGATTACTAAGGATAACTGATGTTTGAGGGGCAGATTGCGTATAGAATGCCGCAGAACTAAGGGTTACAGGCCTTGCTTTCAAATCAAAGGAACTTCGTATGCCAATTACATAAAAGAGTACACCGAAAACTAGAAAGATAAAATGTAATGGATAGTAAATACCTTTCTTTTTAATGCTGGATCCTGAGTATGGTATTTTTTTGTAGAGAAATACCATCAAGGCGATGAGTGCTATGCCAATAAGGAAGAGATACCAGTTCTCTCCCATGGATTTTAAGATGATGTTGCCCGTGTTGTCATTTTCGCGGAAAAAGTGCATTTCTTCAGAGGTGATGCGCTTGAAGGTGTAGCGATAGTACACTGCGTCAGCAAGATTCATCACCACGATGCCGATGGAGTTGGAAATGGTGTATATCCAAAACAACATTTTCTGATACCATTTTTTCTCTCTGAACCTGAAGGGAATCAAGGATAGGACAAGGAAAACCGTGTTGAGATAGAGAATGGAAATGGTGTTGAACTTCATTGCCCCTTTAAACATCATGGGGAGTGCCGACAGTTGGATATTTCCGACAATACTTTGGTTGTATAAATAAAATATAACTTGGGTAATTAATAGAATGAAGTATAGTATTAATAATCTGAAAATCAGTACTATAATATCGTTTTGGAGAATTTTTTTCATCTTTTCCCAGTTATTAATCAATAGCAAGTTATATTCATGCAAAGATAGTTTTTTTTCTCATATTGGATAGAATTTTGAAGAAAATAATTTGCCATGTTTTTGGACTGGCGATTTTTTTGTAACTTTGCAAGTTGGTATAGATATGGAAAAGAAAAGAATTGTTTTTGTTGTTAATCCGATTGCGGGAAAGGGAAAGAAGGAGCAATTCCCTTCATGGGTAAAGGAGTTGTTGGATCATTCTCTTTACGATTATGAAATATGGTACACCAAGTGCAAAGGCCATGCTAGGCAGTTGGCGGAACAAGCGGTGGCTGATGGTTTCGATGTGGTGGCCGCGGTAGGTGGTGATGGCACGGTGAATGAGGTTTCGCAAGCGTTAATAGGGAAGGATTGCATGATGGCCATCATTCCCTTCGGTTCGGGAAATGGTTTGGCTCGCATGTTGCATTTGCCGTTGCAGCCGCCGAGAGCTATCAAAAATGTGCTTAATAAATGTCGCTCTAAATATATCGATACCGCTCTTGTCAATGGGGTGCCTTTTGTGAGTATAGCCGGATTTGGACTGGATGCAGAGACTGCCGACGCTTTTGCCAAAGATGGACATCGTGGTTTCCTTACGTATTCTAAAATTGCGGTGGAGAAGTATTTTCATACACAGATTGATAGTTGTACCATCACTTTGAATGATAATGTTACTTTCGACAGCCGCCCGCTGATGGTTACTTTTGCCAATTCCAATCAGTTTGGCTATGAGGCGAAAATTGCTCCCAAAGCTGTACTGGATGATGGTTTGTTGGATGTTTGCATCCTGAAGAAACCTATTCTCCCTGCGGCTCCTTTTGTGGCCACCCAGTTGATGGCGGGACATATTCATTTTTCCCCGTATTTCCAGTCTTTACAGGCCAAGAAGATTTTTGTGCAGCGCAAAAAAAACGCCGTCGTGAATATCGACGGCGAACCTATGATGATGGATAAAGATTTATTGGTGGAAATTAAACCCTTAAGTCTTAGGGTTTTATTTTAAGGTGATGTAGCTCTCACCCAAATAGGCATTGTCAGTGAATATTTGAACGATATATTTTCCTTTGACGGCTTTGTCGTTGTTGCGGATGTCCCATTTTAAAGTGACATTCTGCGCTTTGTTGTCATAGTTGACGGTAGTTTTGGCTGTGTATTGCAACCGTTGTCCGTCATTGACAAAAGTATAGGCGTCGCCTGCACCAGGGGTCAGTACTCGTCCTGTTTCAGGCAGGGCGATACGGCAGTATAAATTCACGGGACCGCTTGGCAACAGTGAGTTTTCAGCCAATGTCAGTGTGGTCTTCAAGGCTTCGGCACGCGATGCTTTCTCGGTCTCTACTTCATCGCCTTTGGCTTTGTAAAATACAGCTCTGCTCTTGATATTGTATGCTTTGAAAACTGCCGCACCTGATATTTTAGTGCTAAGGCTGTCTTTATGTCTCTCCAAAGCGGCTTTTTCTTCACGGGTCTGCGCCAAAGTCTCTTTCACTTGCGTGTTCTCCTCTTTTAAAGCCTTGTTTTCAGTGTATAACTGGTCAATTTCGGTGACGTACTCTTGGGCTATGTTTTGCAATCTTTGGAGTTGTCTCTTGATTTTGTTGTAGTCAGCCTGAGAGGCAATCAGTTTCTGGATTTCTGCGGCATTGGCCATGATGGTGCTGTCTTTTTCGCTCAAAAGTTCTGAAAGTTCACCATATTCGCTCTTGATTTGCTCATGCTCGGCTATCAATGCGTCCAGTTCTGCCTGAAGGTTTTCTTTTTCTTGCGAAACCTGAATGTATTCGGTATTATACACGGGTTTGGCGAAGAATCCGAAATATAAAGTGGTGAATAAAAGCACTGCACACAAGGCCCCTAAAATGATTACCCATTTTTTTAAGGGATTTTTTTCTTTTTCTTGATTATTATTTTCCATTTTTTATTATTTTTGAACTCTCAATTATAAAACGCAAAAATAATAATTTATTGCACGCTATGAGCAAATTTAAACAACTTCTGAAAAATTTTATTTCCATATTTTATCCACGCTCTTGTGTGGCTTGCGGTAACGCTTTGATGCAGAATGAATCCCATTTTTGTTTGTCTTGTCTGATGCATTTGCCAGAAACCAATTACCATTTGATGGAAAATTCTCCGTTGGATTATATTTTTTCAGGTAGGGTACGGGTTGAAAAGGTGGCTTCTATGCTTTTTTATAAGAAGGGAAATCAGGTGCAGCATATTTTGCATGCACTGAAATATAAGGGAAATAAGGAGGTGGGGCGTTTCTTGGGCGAGATGTACGGTCGACAGTTGCTGAAAAGTCCATATTATCAGTCTGTAGATTGCATTATTCCGATTCCGCTGCATCCCCAAAAATTGCGGATACGCGGCTATAATCAGAGCGAATGGATTGCTATGGGCTTGAGTCGCAGTATGAATATTCCGTATTTGACGGAAGTGCTGTTACGAAGTGAATTTACCGAAACGCAGACGAAAAAGAGTCGTTTTAACCGATGGGAGAATGTGAAAAATGTGTTTGTCACTACCGATGACGAAAAGATAAAAGACAAACATGTGCTGCTCTGCGATGATGTGCTGACTACAGGTGCCACCATGGAGGCGGCGATTACACAATTACGGAAAATAGAAGGTGTGCGTGTCAGTGTGGCTACGCTGGCTTGCGCCAATTAATTTTATCTGCTTGTAATCAGAGTGATACTGCCATGCAAAGGTCTGACAACGATTCCTGAAAGCGAGTGCAGATAGACATCACAGCTGTAAAAGTAAGTGCCGTCGGAGCATCGTTGTTTCGACAAATAATCCTTTCCATCCCAGTCGATGTTCGGTTCTTCCGTATGGAAAACCTTCCGCCCCCATCGGTTGTAAATGGTCATGTCGATTTTCTCTACATTGGTATAAGGTTGATAGGGTTGGAACAGATCATTAACGCCATCTTCATTGGGTGTGAACACATTCGGGAGCCGATAGTCCATGCAGTCGTCCACATCAAAGCAAACCTCATTGCTGAGTGATGAATAGTTATAGTTGTCATCTCTGGCATTGAGGGCAAAGCAACCTGTTACAAAAGGCAAATCGGAAAGTGTATAGCTGCATTGCGCACCATCGCAATAAGAGTTGTCCAAGGTGTCGATCAGGATGAAATTATCATTAA
This sequence comes from uncultured Bacteroidales bacterium, assembly GCA_905233625.1. GTDB lineage: Bacteria > Bacteroidota > Bacteroidia > Bacteroidales > WCHB1-69 > RUG11690. The sequence continues at coordinate 10,262 of CAJOFJ010000035.1, forward strand.
GTGTTTCCTTGTAATAGACATAAAAAGTCTGGACATCTTCAGCGGCTTCCGCATCGTCGAACTGCCATTCTAAAAATACGGATTGGCAGTCTGTTGTGGCTGAGAATTCGGGAATATCAGGCGGAGTATTGTCAATAGGTGTTCCACAATTTTTCTGCGAACGATTATACAGGGGTAGTATGCTGTCGGGGGTGTAATAGGCTCCGGTAGAGCGGATATAATAGCAATATTCGTGCTCGTTGTCTAGATTTTCATCAATATAGAATTGTTCGCTGGTTTCGGCGATGGAATCCCAGCTGTGCAGGTCTTCATTCAGCTTGTATATGGTATATTTTTCGTTTGTCCATGCCACTTGCTCATTCCAGTGCAACTTCAGCTTCCTGTCCATGGATTCGATGTTGAGAAACAGCGATGAACTGATATCGGAACTTTCAATGAATTGTATAGAATCGTTGGCCATCCCCCAGAATTCAACTTTGTACAGATAATCTTGCCCAATAGTGTTCAAACCATTGTCGTAGAAAGAGGTGTCGTTGATAGAAAAAGTAGTATCAATGGCTGAAAAATCCAGGGTGCTGTATCGTGGCTTACGGAAAATACGATATTGGTATTCAGGTCCAGGGAATTGCAAACTGTCAAATTCTGTCGGTTTATGCCACGAAATGTATATGATCCCGCTTTCTGCCTGTGTCTCTTGCACATCGATATGGGTAATCAGCGGAGCATCATTGGCCAAGCGGGCACAGGCTTCGTCGGATACATAGCTTTCTGCTCCATCGGCAAACACTGCCACAATGCGGTAGCAATATTCGTGGCCGTGATATAAAGGTAGTGTTGATCCGTCATCTGTGAAGGTGGTGTCGGTAATACTGTTGCAATTGCCTACAAGTTGATAGCCTTGGTTTGCCGGCATACCCACCTCACATGGATTCGGTTCAAAGGGGTTACTTCCCTCACGTCGATAGACTCTGAAACCTATGCCATTCAAACAGCTGTATTGATCCCAAGAAAGCCGAATATTGTTGCCTAAGGCTAGTGCTTCCAAATTTTCGGGTTTTGGGGCGACAATAGTAATGTTGAGGGTTTTATAGCTGCTTAAAGGAATTTGTGGACCGTTATCCGTGGCTTTAAGAAAAATATTGTAGGGGGATTTGCTGATATGACTACATTCTGTTTGCCAATATAGTTGGGAGGTGATAGGTGGAATACCGCTGGTGTCGTGAAATACGGCAGGAGAGTGGGGTAGCAGAAAGCAGGAGCCAGTGGCCTTCAATGTCACAATTCCACCATTAGGGTCTGTGGCCGTGATGGGCATCTTTAGCTGTTCACCAGCGGTGATACAGGTGTCGATGGCAAGAATTTCGGGCGGCTGGTTATCGCATGCGATGATGGTTATTTGCATATCCCGGACCACACTGCCTATTAGTACACCTTGCCGCCATTCCTGGATGAGGATGGCAATGTTGTATTCGCCTACCATAGTAGGACTATCCCAAGTCAGATCTCCAGTTTGTGCGTCAATGCTGATGTAGCTGGTGGCAGAGGGTAGGGTGTAGCCTGGAATGTTTTCGCCCTCAAATCCTCGGCAGGTAATCAAACTGAACGATAAACTGTCGCCATCGGGATCGTATGCTCCCGGATTATGGTAATAAGGAGTGTTGATGCAACCGTTGTCGATGGGGGCGTTCAAGAGTTGTGGCGAACTGTTGCTGCCTAAAAACGGATTGATGATGAGGGTGGTTTCTATATAAAATGGAATGGAAACGGAATTTGGAATATTGACAATACCAGCATTTCGATTGGGATCTTCAAAGGAAACAGTGAAGATACCGTTGCCAGAATAGGTATGATCGCCCACATAAATATTTTGGCTGATATCGTTTCCCAAATTGTTTTTTGCTTGGCGAGGAATGACCGAAACACTTCCGTCTCCCCAATATACCTCAATTTCGGGACGGTCTGCGGGACTTGGCGTATAGGTGTAAGTGACAATGGTGAAGCGATACGAAAGTCCAGACAGGTGCTCGAAAGTGATTTCACCGGAGCGTTGATGCGTTGCCCACAGAGGCAGAACCAACATAGACAATAATATATATGTAAAAGCTTTTCGCAACGTCTTGTTTTTTGAGGGTGCAAAGGTACGAAAAATTTCGCATACTTTTTGGGCATACATTTCGGTTGTTTTTTAGGGTGATGAACTTCGTGTTTTGCGTATTAGAATCCATTTTTCTCCGAAATCTTCGAAATCTGTCCTAAAAAAATGCCCTCAATATGCCAAAAAATGTCACAAAAATACTTTTTGTGAACATAAAAATCTTGAAAAGTATAATTTTTTCTCACTGATAATCAGTGAGATAGCAAAAAAATGCAAAAAAAGTTAGCAAAGGTATTGCCAGATAAAAAAAAGGTAGTACTTTTGCAATCCCAAAACGAACGGAACGGGGCGCGAGGAAAAGAG
>CAJOFJ010000036.1 GCA_905233625.1 uncultured Bacteroidales bacterium
ACTCAGATTAGGAATGAATCCTGTCCAATACCGGATAAATTTTATCAGTGAACACAATATAAACAAAATTTAGTGTCCAACTTTTGGGGTGCAATACAAGGCCGCAGTATGGGGTAGGTGACAGACATATATGCTTGCCGCGGTGCGTTATACACTTGCTTCGAGGCACTAAACCTAAACACCGCGGAATTGGCACACCATTAATAGATGACAAAAACTTACAGTAACTATGATTACTTATATCGAACTCACGTTAAATTAACTAATTACCTTGACGGTGTTTCCGGTATATATGGCATTAAATGATAACGTTTTCCTTTTATCAATTCCATTAAGAAACGATTGCCAATAGGTGCTGATGGATATACTATGTGATAATTGACAATCTCATCCATTATTTCCTGAAAATCTTTCGAATACTTCATAATTTTACCATTCAACTCCAAACAGCCGACATCCAAAGTTTTATCTAACATGGAATGAGTCATATTGATAACATCATAGTTATAGTCATCATAAACTATAACCACCTGGATCATTCCAAACCAAACTTTAGATTTACAACAAGATGATTCACATTTTGAGAAACCACCAACCATGTTTGCCACATAACTGAAAAAGACAGAATCAGTGATACTAATCTTGTTCTTAGAGGGCATTATTCTTTGAGCAATATAGGTAGGCGAATCCACAACATAATTTGTAGGATCATCCCAAAAAATCTCTATTTTTTGTGCATTAGCGTATGAAACTGCTGTAACCCATAAAAATACCACAAAAAGAAACTTTTTCATCATGCTTTTTTCTATGGTTTATTACCGTTCTTTTGTCAGTTCCATCGCTTTTAAGAAAGTTTTGTCGCTGCTGTTGATGACGGGATAGAAAGCCTCTTCTTTGTATATATCCCTTCCTATCAATGCTTTGAGCCAGACTTTCAGTTCCTTGATGGAATCGTTGTTGAGGTCTTTTACCTTCAGTCCTGTCTTTTGCGTGTAGAAGTTCAGCAGTTGCTTCAGCAAGTCGTTGCTGACAGACATTCCTTTCACATAACTTGCGGCGGTGGGATATTGCTTCAGCACCTTCTCCTTGTTATCCGTAGCATAGTTGAAGGCAAACTGGATAATTGCCGATGAATTTAATACTTGGTAGTAGGCGTTCAGCGTGCTGTCATCATCCAAGGGGATAAAGTAATCGGGCATAATGCCACCGCCACCATAAACCGTCCTACCATTCTTGGTTTTGAATTTCTGATTTTCATCGAATTTGATACTGTCCGAATGGCTCATTTCGCCCCTATAATAGCGGTCGATAAAATCCTCGTAATAGGCTTCGGTGCCTTTACCATATTCACGCTGGATACAACGTCCGCTGGGGGTATGATAGCGTGCCACCGTCAAGCGGATACTGGATTTATCGGTGAGGTCTATTTGTCTTTGTACCAGTCCCTTGCCAAAGGAGCGACGGCCCACCACAATACCTCGGTCGTTGTCCTGGATGGCCCCCGCCACAATCTCGCTGGCAGATGCACTGAAGTCGTCTATCAGCACAATCACATCGCCCTTTTCAAAGTTGCCGTAACGGGTAGCGTAAATCTTATCGGTTGGCACATGCAAACCTTCAGTATAAACTATCATCTCCCCCTTGGCCAAGAACTCGTCGCAAATCTGGATGGCGGCATCCAGAAAACCTCCTGAATTGCTTCGCAAATCCAATATCATTTTGCTCATGCCCTTCTTTTTCAGCTGCTCAATCGCATCGCTGAATTCGCGGGCAGTCGTGGCTCCGAACTGATTGATTTTGATGTAACCTGTCTGTGGATCCACCATATAAGCAATATCCAACGTATAAGTAGGTATCACATCCCGGGTCACCGTATAATCAGTAATCTGAGGATATCCCTGACGCATAATGCCGATGGTGACGTTTGTTTTCTTCTTGCCACGGAGCATCTTCATCACCTCGTCATTCTGAATACCGATACCCGCCACATTCTTTCCATCCACTGTCACAATGCGGTCGCCGGCACGTATGCCCTGTTTTTCTGAAGGTCCACCACTCACCGTTGAGATGACCATAATGGTGTCGTTCATAATGCTGAATTGGATTCCCACGCCCTCAAAAGCCCCTTCCAAGCTCTCCATCATGGCCTTGTTTTCAGTAGCATTGGCGTAGGTGGAGTGCGGATCCAACTCCTGCAACATCGAATTGATGGCGGTCTCAAACAGCTGGTCGGTATTCACGGTATCCACGTAATAACTGTTGATGTATTTCACCACCTCATCCAATTTGTTGCTTTGCATCTTGCTCAGTCCGCTTTGCCGACCGGGAACGAAATACAGCGCCACCGTCATACCCACCAAGAAAGAAATGGCAATGGTAAAGAAATTCTTGATACGGTTGTTGGCTGAACTATTGTTGTCAGTATAATTGTTTTCCATGATTATTTTCTTTGTCGTTTGATGGAGGATTGATGTAGCAATTCTAAAAATTCAGTTATAAATTCTTGATAATCATTATCTTGCAATGAATTATCCTGATACATCCGTACCACCTTGTTCCATTGTTCGGGCTGCACCACTGGCAGGTTGTGTTCGGCTTTGATTTTGGCAATAGAGTCCACGATTTCCATGCGTTTACTCAACAAAACGCTCAATTGGGTATCGATATTATGTATCAGGGTTCTTTGCTTGCGTAATTCATGTTCAACCGGCGAGGATATGGTATCTTTGAATTGCAGTTGGGACAGCATTCCCGCCAATTCCGCAGGGGTCAGTTGCTGTTCCTTGTCGCTAAGGGCTGTCGACGGCTGGCAATGCGACTCGACCATCAGACCGTCAAAACCATAGTCCAATGCCAACTGTGACAGTTGGGCAATATACTGACGCTGCCCTGCGATATGCGAGGGGTCGCAAAGCATAGGGATATGAGGATAACGTACCTTCAAGTCAATGGCAATCTCCCACGAGGGGTTGTTGCGATAGACGCTCTCGTTACTGTCGGCACAGCCCCGATGAACTGCCATTAGTTTGGTAATACCGGCATTGAGAAACCTTTCAATGTTACCTACCCACAGTTTGAGGTCGGGAATCATGGGATTCTTGACCATAAAAGTAAAATCTCGGTTTTTGGCGGCATCAGCTATCGCCTGCACGTCAAAAGGATTTACCGCGGTACGGGCACCAATCCAACAGGCTTTAATGTCGTGCTGCTCACACCAGTCCAACTGCTCGGGTGCGCTCACCTCAACACAGACCCGAAAGCCAAATTCTTGTTGTATTTCTTGCAACCACTGGAGTGCCTCGGTACCCAATCCTGCAAAATCTCCTGGATTGCTGCGGGGTTTCCACACGCCAGCCCGAAAGTAATCCAACGCCAGCCCCTTGACCGCCAAGTTTTCTTTCAATCCTCGGGCGGTAAGAAACAACTGTTCTCTGTTTTCGGCAGCACATGGTCCCGCTATGATAATGGCTTTCTGCATCGCTTGTTATATGTTGAATGTCAATGTGTTAAAAGCCAAAGGCAGCAGTTCTATCTCATATCGTCCTGGCGATAACAGTTCCCCTTCCATTTCTCCCAAAATAGGGGGTTCAGCGCTAATGCTGAGTTTGTTGGTTCGCAAGTATTCCACACCCTTGATTTTATGGATATGCTCTCCCGTGAAAATATGCTTAATCTTGAACAGCACCGTCAAAATGCCAACCTGCGGAAGAATTACCACGTCAAACAGGCCGTCGTCGAAACTGGCATCGGGAGCTTGCTTCATCCCGTCACCATGATACTTGCAGTTGGCGACCGCAAAAAGGAAAGGCTTTCCTTGATAGTGAAAATCTTTGGAATTGATAATGACAGGAATGGGTTTATGCTTGAACAGGGCAAGGAACACCCCCAACAGATACACGGAGATGCCGAGGAACTTGGGTTTGGTATAGATGGTTTCGTAAATCACCTCGGCCGAGAATCCGAAACTGTTGATATTGATAAAATAACGCTGTTCGATTTCTTTTTCTCCTTGAAAAACCTTGGTCAGCCCCACATCGTGGGCGGTAAAGTTCCCTTTCAGAAAGCCATCTACCGTATCCAGGTAATCTTTAGGATAATGATGTGTACGTGCCCAGTCGTTACCGCGACCATGCGGTATCACTGCCAGAAACACCTCATGCGTGTCGATACCGGAGGTGAAAATCCCGTTGACCACCTCGTTGATGGTACCATCACCCCCAATTACCATCAGATGGCGGTGACCCTCTTGGCACAACTTTTGTGCGGTTTCCATCCCCGAGTGGCTGCCATTGGCCTCGTGCAACTCATAGCGGATATGGTTCGCATCAAGTTTAGCGGCTATTTCCGTCCAATGCTCCAAGCCCTTATGGTCCTGTGCATTGGGATTAAGTATGATATGCCAGTTATAATCGGTTACCTTTATCGTATTCAGAGACATAATCCAAAAATAATAACGGCAAAAATAAGAAAATTTCCGTGATTTGGGATAAAAATTTTTTTTGCCACACGGCTAAAGCAAGATTATTTCCGTGACTATTGGAATATGTTCTAAACTATATAGGATTACCGTACTACAAACTTCTTTGACACACCATTGTAAGTATAGATGTATGTTCCCTTCGCATAATCACTTACATTCAACTCAATTTTGTCAAAATCACTACCTATATTAAATGTCTCCAACAGTTGGCCATTCATGTTGAATACTCGAAGTTGTGTGGTTTCGCCGGGTTGCAATGTATAGGGTAATGTGATAGTATTCCGAGAAGGATTGGGATAGGGATTCAAAGAGCTACTTGGTTGAGTATATGTCACCATAGTGCTGGGATTGTAGCTTCCACCGAGAGAATAAATTTGAACTATACCTGCAGCTCCTACATATGCTCTTAATTGACTTCCGACTTTATGTACAGAATGTGGATATATAGGATTGCTTCCACATTCGTGAACAATATCACCATCCTCATTGATGATATAATAGAACTCATCTATTATTGGTTGTTCATCTGGTGTTACTGCGGGGTGTTCTACAAAAACCCAAACCAAAAACTCAATTTTATCATCAGTATTTATAATGTGTCTTCCAAACATATCCACACCTTCTACGTATCCACCATTAGCAAATATACTTGCTGGTAATATACATTCTCTAATTTGTTGAAAATTAGCATTGTAAATTCTAATAGTATGATTTTGACGATTAAAAAATGGATAGCAATCCATTGGTTCTGATACAAATTCAAACCATGGCATTGCACTTCCATAATATGCGCCACCTATAGGACTCCAACCGCTATTATTAAAGGTATGCAACAATGTGATTTGTGCAAAAGACAAATAACCAAATAAGATTAAAAAGCTGGATAAGAATAATTTTTTCATTTCTATTATAGTTCGTTATTATTTTTCGTTAATACTAAATTTTCATTACAACTATTCACTAAATCTCACCTCCGTCGTCAGTTCTCTCTCACTCCCGAAGAACAGATTCGCGCACATCTTTCGATTTTGACTTGTTGTGTATCATCTCAATTTGACGAATCTTCTCCTCACGTGTGGTTGGATGCAGTTTCATGCGCAGGACCTCCCGTTGCGCAGCCATGCTGTTCCGCCGGTGAAAATCGTTGATATACAAGCCGTCCTGTGATAAACTGTTCCGCATATTCATCCATTTTTTGAAGACCTTCGGGAGTGAAGCCCTCCGCAATGATGGCATTTACCGATTCCCAAAAGTCCTTGTTATTCATAATCTTGTTCTTTCAATTTTTCAACCCTGCAAAGTTACAAAAATATTCTGATATCTGCCATCATCCCGTAAATCGTGTCAGCCAAAAATATATACGGGAGGGCTGCGCAGCCTTAGCGCACCCATAACACAGGCCTATCCTTTCTTATGCATCGCCAAAAAAGAAGTCTATTTCTGTTAATCCGATGGGAACTCCTTACGGTAAAGAATAAAGGTGGCCAAGTTGAACGCAATATCGCAAAAGGCCGAAACATAGCCAAAATAATTCACCTGTCCGTATATGGCGTCGTTGGGCGTGAGACACTTGGACATGATGTTCGGTAAATAATGCGATAAGAAAAAGTGTATGGTGATGATTATAATAATCGCTGTGATGGAGAGCACCATCGTTTGTCTTTTATTCAGCATTAAGACAGCTCCTATAGTGATGAGCACAAACAGCAGACAGGTAATCACCTCAACCAATATGGGAAAGTGGGCAAATTTCCAATATTCGCTGCCGAGCACATTAACCACGGAAAGGATGTACCCAAGGGTGATGGTGAACAGCATCCCTGCGTAAAAGCTTCGTGACTCGCTCGAAGAGATTTCAGGGTCAGTAGCTGCGTTATCCGAATCGTAGCGCCACCAAATGAAACCGACGGTAAGAAGCGTTGTGACCAGATTTACCCACATCCGTACGTTTTTCATCGTGTAGTTGGGGATATCCCATTTCATCTGACTGGCTGAGAAAGTGCTAAGGTCAATGAAACGATAAAAGATAAAAGAGGTCAAGAAATTTATCAGAACAATCGCCCCCACAAAGATTGCGAAATGTCCCCATTTGACATTGAACATCCTCGGCTTTCGGAACAGGAAGTAGAAGACCAGCAGGTACGCTACGGATTTCCCCACAACCACGGCTATCGGATGCAGCACAGCATCCAAAGCGAAGAATAAGGTGGGGGCAAATGACGCCCAAGCGACATCAAACATCCAATAAAGGATAATTCCAAGCAGAAAATATTTGTAATCCAACGGTTTATCCATAGAAATATTCATCATTATAAGTATTTTCAACCCTACAAAAGTACAAAATATTCCAATACAAAAACAGAAGCATTAATCATATCTCTGGCGTCATCTCCTTTATATTTTAAATCCAATCGGATTACTTGGTATGTTTTTCTTCTCGCGCAACTGATCCAGCGCATCATTAATGACCTCGATTTGCAGGGCAAGTTCATTGTTAAATTGTTCCTGATGCTCGTTGATGTCATTCTGATCATGGAGGATGTCTTCAATGTAAGCGTTCAGTTGGTCAACCTTGTGGGAGAGTTGCTCATAACGTAGTTCTGAGGATTGCATAGCAGCAACAGCTTGTCTCACTGCGACAAATGCTCGCATGATGTTGATGTTAACCTGAACGGCAATTTTGCTTCGAAGTAGTCCTGATAGCATGGCAACTCCTTCCTCGGTGAATGCAAAGGGCAAGTATTTGCTATGTTGACCACGTCCTGTCTTTAAGATGCCATTTTGGCATCTTAAAGCGGTAAACTCTTCGGTTGTCAGTTCAAACATGAAGTCTTTTGGGAAATGGTCCAAATTGCGACGGACCTGACGTTTTAATTGAGCCACATCTACTTCATACATTGTTGCCAGGTCATAGTCCAGCATAACTTTAACACCCCTGATGTCGTAGATTATATTTTGGATTGAATTGCCAGTAAGTACAAGATTACTATCCATAAGTCATTGATTTTTAGCATGCGGTCACAATTTGTGATTGCATGGTTTTATACAATATTATATTTTAATTTCTTTTTGCAAAATTATAAAATAATATAATACAAGGACACATACAGGAAAAATTTCTGGAAGTTCTTTCCGAAAAACAGAAATAATAGTATCTTTGTCTTCCCAAAGAAAAACATTACCATTATGCTGCAAATCGGAACAAAAGCCCCGTATTTCGAGGGCAAGGACGAAAACGGAAACAATGTTTCCCTAAAGGATTTTCAAGGCAAGAAACTTGTGCTTTACTTCTACCCCAAGGACAGTACGCCAGGATGCACCGCCGAGGCTTGCGACCTGCGTGACAACTACCAGCGTTTTCTGTCGATGGGCTACGAGGTGCTGGGGGTGAGTCGCGACTCTGCTACTTCCCACCAGAAGTTCATAGCAAAATACGAGCTGCCCTTCCATCTCATTGCCGACACCGACCTTACTATTCTGAAAGCCTACGAGGCATGGGGAGAGAAGAAAATGTACGGCAAGATGACCGAAGGCACGCTGCGCACCACTTACGTTATTGACGAGCAGGGCGTGATTATCGACGCCATCGGCAAAGTCGACACCAAAAACCACAGCGCACAATTGCTGAAATAAAAAAAGGCTGCCATTCGGCAGCCTTTTTTCAGTATAAAGGGGAATGTTTACTTAGCGACTCTTTCCAGCCATTTCACCATACCGAGCATCACACCCATGGAGATGAGGCATACGATTGCGAATACTAACCAGCACTCCCAGATGGGCCACTTGTTGTACATCAGAGGTCCAATCCACAGCAGTCCGTTACCTACGGCGGTAGCGCCTAACCACAAACCTTGGCAAAGACCGAGAAGGTGCTTCGGAGCAACCTTGGAAACGAAGGACAATCCCAGTGGAGAAATGAACAATTCAGCTACAGTCATGAAGAAATAGTATATAATCAGAATCCACCAACCGGCTTTTTCAGCATCGGTACCGGTAGCTCTGAATTCTTCTGCTGAAGGATATCCGCAGGATGCGCTGAAGGCAGTCATAATCAGATAAGCGGTAGCGGCGATACCCATACCCATAGCGATTTTGCGAGGAGTGGAGATGTCTTTGCCTCTACGAGCCAATGCACCAAAAACAATCAGAATGAGAGGCGTCAGCACAATCACAAAGAAGGGGTTGACAGCCTGCCAGATTTCAGGAGCGATAGCGGAAGTATCCACAAAGTCACGGGCGAACAGTGACATGGAAGTACCATTCTGATGGAAGGAGAACCAGAAGAAAACAGCGATACCCAATACAGCAAACAAAGCGTAAAGTCTCTGTTTGATTTCTGTAGCCATGGCCATCTTTTCTTCCTGAGTGTATTCCACAGAGGTTACAGCAGCTTTCTTAGCAGGATTCGGCAGTTTGTTCTTCTTCACCAAGAAAATAGTCAGTGAAATCAACATAGCGATTACAGAGGCTATGAATGAGAAGTGAACACCAGAGTTAAATACATTGAGGTAATCATTGCAGAAAGTGGAAAGGTTTTCAACGCCAACGGTAGATGCTGTGGCAATCATTTCGTTCATCTTGGCCAAAGCGTCAGCACCCATGGCTTCACCTTGTTCAAGATATTGGTGGCATAATGCGGGAAGACCAGCGTTGAAGTTCATGTTGTGGATGTTCAACCACCACTGTCTGATCAAGGGAGCAACAAAAGGAGCTACCAAACCACCGACATTGATGAATACGTAGAAAATCTGGAAACCGGGGTCTCTTTTGCTCTTGGCGATACGAAGTTCTTCCTCGCCTTTCTGGGCAGCCTCGGCTTCGAAATTGTCGTATAATTGACCAACCAAAGCTTGCAAGTTGCCTTTGAACAGACCGTTACCGAAGGCAATCAGCAACAGAGCGAAGCAGGTTAAGGGCAGCAGCCAGGTGATGGTGCTGGCGGTTGACATGATGGGAATAGCCAGAATGACATAACCCATTGCCATCACAAACAAACCAGCCATGATGGTGCCTTTGTAGTTTTGTTTTCTGTCGGCAATGATACCACCTACCAAACTCAGGATGTAGATTCCCATGTAGAACACGGAATAAATCAAGGTAGCTTGGGTGTCTTTCAAACCGAACTTGGAACAGAGGAACAACACCAGAACAGCGTTCATGATGTAGTAGCCGAAACGTTCACCCATGTTGCTGAGAGCAGCTGCAATCAGACCTTTCGGGTGTTCTCTCTTGGCAGTGATAACATAGTAAATCACAAAAGGAGTGATT
>CAJOFJ010000037.1 GCA_905233625.1 uncultured Bacteroidales bacterium
TACCTGATGTGTCTGCAAGTGTGGAAAATGCATGCTGTTGCTGATGACGCTCCGTATGATTTTATTGTATTAATTTGTAACAGTGATAAATACGGTGGTGGCGGTATTTACAATTTCTATTGCACAGTTAATAATGTGGGCGCTTATTCCGACTATGTGATTGTCCACGAGATGGGGCATCTGATTGGCGGTTTGGCCGATGAGTATTACACCTCTGAGGTGAGTGTCCGTGATTTTTATCCCGAAGGAATTGAGCCGGTGGAGCCGAACTTGACCACGCTGGTGGATTTTGACTCAAAATGGAAGAATATGTTGGATGAGGATACTCCGATTCCCACTCCGGCAACCAAGGAAAACGAAAACAAACTGGGCGTTTATGAGGGTGGCGGCTATGTGGCCGAAGGCGTTTACCGCCCGATGATGGATTGCACCATGCATAAAATCATGTACAACCGTTTCTGCCCGGTCTGTCTTAAAGCCCTGCAAGAGGCTATTATGTTTTATTCGAAATAAAATTAAATTATTGATTTTCAATAAATAATATCATTATGATTTTAACCACAACCCCTACTGTAGAAGGAAAACAGATTGTGAATTACCATGGCGTCGTGTTCGGCGAGGTCATCACAGGTATCAACTTTGTAAAAGATTTCTTTGCTGGAGTCCGCAACGTTGTGGGCGGTCGCTCGGAATCTTACGAGGGTGAGATGATGAAAGCCCGCGAGACGGCTTTGCGGGAATTGGCCCAACGTGCAGCCGATAAAGGTGCCAACGCAGTGGTCGGCATCGACCTTGATTATGAAGTGCTGGGACAGGATAATGGCATGTTGATGGTCATTGCTTCAGGCACTGCTGTTTCTGTGGCGTAAAGTTTGTAAGCATTCAGCACATTTGCTCAAACGTTTCTTTGAACAGCTCTAGTTGCTTTGAACCGTGGGGCATGAAATTGCTGTGCCATAGCGCAATCATGTCGCCGCCAACAGTTTTGACCTCCTGGATGAGTTCTGTAATCTCCTTTTGGTATTTTTCTTCCATTCCTAATTCTTGCACTGCTGCGGAGTCCATTATTAGTAAGGGATGAAGCATTAAATTAGTGGCTTTGTTTTCTTTTACATCAAAGAAAGGAAAAGGAATAGCCATACCGTTGCGGAAACCGATACGGTCGTAAAAGCCTAAGGAAAAGTCGTCGGTAATGCCTGCGGCGATGAGGTTGCGGAAGGTGTCAGGGAATTTAACTTTCAGAAAATGCTGCCGTGAGTAATGTATTTTTACCTGTCCTTTTTCTTCCAAAGTAATTTTTTCTTTGATGATATCATTCTGATTTTTAGAATGATACGATGGATGAAGACCGATGGTAGAATAAGTCTTCAGTTTTTGGACCAGCTCAGAGAAATAGAGTGAAAGAGGAGAAATGTTGCGGTCGTATTGGGTTCTGTCGGAAGTGAGAAAGAAATATATGGCTTGGAGTTGATGTTGTTTACAAAGTTGTTTCTCAATGTCATAGACATCATACGGATCCTGAAAATCCTGCTGAGATTGTGCTTTGATGATTTGTTTTGTCTTGCCCCATTGAAAGCTGAGCAAGGTTTTGCCCAGCGCTCCGCATAAATGGAGAAAGGTCTTGCCTTTGTAAGCGTAGGCAATGTCAATATCAAAAGTGGGAAGAAAGCGATAAGTGTTTTCTTTCCATTTGAAACCCGGTTGCTGTGTGGAGAGTATGTTTTTATAATGCAATGCGATACGTTGCACGGTGGCTTGTTTGTGCAACTGGTGTATCACCACAAATGACTGCTCGTGCACAATGCGGCCATGCTGGTCTCTCGGGCAGTCGGGCAGGTATTCTTCATAGTTGGTGAGCAGATAAAAAGCCAGTGCGGGCTTGTCCTTCAACAGTAATTCCTCATCTTGTTTTCGAATATCATTTTCAAACAAGATATTGTTTTTGGGCAGATAACGCAACTTGAAATCCTTGTGTGCCTTGTATTGTTCCTCATTACCGGTGATGCTGTATTCCAGTCCTAAAACACGCTTGAAAATGACATGACAAACATAGTCAAGTCGGGGGGAGTTTTGTGTGGACAGAATCAGCAGCATGGTATTACGATTTGACGATGATGCCTTTCAGTGTGGCGGGGGAGCATGATTGCACCAGTACATTCACATAGTCGCCGATGTGGCAGTCTTCCTTCGGGAAGATGATGACTTTGTTCTGGCTGTTTCTTCCAAAATATTCATTGTCAGAGCGTTTGGAAGCGCCTTCTACCAACACTTCAAAGGTTTTGCCGATGTCTTTCTGGTTGCTTTCCAGTGACAGTTCTTGTTGCAGGGCGATGATTTCCTCCAGACGGCGGCCTTTCACTTCGTCGGGAATATCATCAGGGAAGCGTTTGGCGGCCATGGTGCCCTCACGTTCCGAGTACTTGAACATGTAGGCGGAGCTGTAACCCACCTCACGCATCAGCGACAAGGTGGCCTGGTGGTCTTCTTCGGTCTCACCGCAAAAACCGGCGATAATGTCAGTAGCGATGGAGCATTCGGGCATGATACGCTTGATGGTGGCGATGCGTTCCAGGTAGTATTCGCGGGTATAGACACGATTCATGCGTTTGAGCATGGTGTTGCTGCCTGCCTGCACCGGCAGATGGATGTATTTGCAGCAGTTATCGTATTTGGCAATAGTTTCAATCAGCTCGTCGGAGATGTCCTTGGGATGCGAGGTGGCAAAACGCACCCTCACCTGTGGGGAGAGCAGGGCCACTTTTTCCAGCAGTTTGGCGAAATTGACCACCTCTCCATTCTCTTCCGAATGGTAGGAGTTGACATTCTGTCCCAACAGGGTAATCTCTTTATATCCTTGGTCGATAAGTTGCTGTGCTTCGTGAATGATGGTTTGGGAGCTGCGGCTGCGCTCACGTCCACGGGTATAGGGTACCACGCAGTAGGTGCAGAAATTGTTGCAGCCTCGCATGATGGAGATGAAAGCCGAAATACCGTTGGTATCGTAGCGAATTGGATCAATATCGTCGTAGGTCTCCTCGGTAGAGAGCATCACGTTGAAAGCAGTCTTGCCAAATGTAGCCTCTTGGATCAGGGTGGGCAGACTGCGGTAGGCGTCGGGACCAGCGATGAAGTCCAAGGCGCTCTCCTCGTGCAGCAGTTTTTCTTTGACACGTTCGGCCATGCAGCCCAACAGTCCGATTTGCAGACCGGGCTTTTTCTTTTTCAGGAAGCCTAGCTCGTTAAGGCGTTTGCGGATACGCTGTTCGGCATGGTCGCGCACCGAGCAGGTGTTAATCAGTATCAGGTCGGCTTCTTTGATGTCGTCGCAAATCTGGTATTCGGAAGACAATATTGCTGCAACAACTTCACTGTCAGCAACATTCATCTGGCATCCGTAGGTTTCAATAAATAGTTTTTTCATGCCTGCAAAGGTACGGAATTTTTTTGAATGTGCTAATTAACAATGTGCTAATGTGCTAATGATTCAGTTAGCAAATGAGAAATTTTAAGGAAGTATAAATTCCCCTTCTTTGAGAAGAGGTGCCCGAAGGGCGGGGTAGTGATTTATGTGCCAATGAGGTTGGGGAGTTTCGCTGCGCTCAAGGGAAGATGTATTGTGTCAGTATGTTATGGTGCAAACTGCGTGTCGCAGTTTGAAAGTACTGGAGTGCAATCTTTAATTATACGGTGATTTTCGCGGCAAGTAGTTCCTTTCCTAAAGTATGTGCCGCAGTCTCGATTTCTTTGGCCCGAGGTTCCGAAATGTATTGGCCTGCTTTGTATTTTATTATACATAGTAGTAAATAAAAATATTATATTTGTTATTTTGTGGAAATTTTTGATCCCTTTTTTGTTTTTAGGGTAAGGTTGTTATTTTACGGAATTATCCCTTTGGGTCTTTCATTTTATCAAATAATCTTATCTTTTCCGCATACAATACATTTATTCCATTATGGTCGCGGCGCGAGTGTGGTATGCACCGAAGCACAACACTTGACTGCCGCGAAATGGAGAAACTATAGCTGATGCCACATAGTTCTCTCAATAGATTTATATTTCAACAAGACTAAAAGGGATAATTACGAAAATAATTGGTAAATGAGCAAATTAGAATTCCTTCCTGTTATTGGGCTTTCCAAGGGTGAATATCCCGTCGCTGAGAGGTGAGAGCACATATAAACCACTGCGTAACGCATATTTGTCGGAGCCGTTGGCAAAGCGCATAGCGGCAATAGCCAAATAAATCGTCTTTCCTTCGAACTCGTGGAATATTTCCTTGAAACGCTTCATCTGTTTGAGAAAGTAATCCACGTCCTTTTTGAAGCAGGTGGTTTTTACTTCCACAGCCACAGCCACTGTTTTGTTGCACAATAGCACATCTACCTCAATTTCTTCCTCTTCTTTCCTCCCATGACGGGGGCCTTCATAGATATGATCTATGCCGATGCCTTCCTTCTTGAATATTTCCAATGCCGCAGGCTTGCATAGGTCCTCTATCATCTTGCCGAATTCATTTGTGAAACCTCCGTAATTCTTATTGATTTCTTTTATCTGCTGTTCCGTTTTTTCGTATGTCTCTTTCAGGTACCTCTCAGTTTCTTCATGCATTTCTTTTATCCTGCGATCGGTCTCTTGCATCTTGCGATCGGTCTCTTGCATTCTGCGGTCGGTTTCCTTCATCTGTTCTGAAGTGGCAAGAATCATGGCATGTAGTTCAGACCATGAGGGAGTTAGTGGTTGTAATGTGCTATCGTTCATAATTTTATTGATATAGAGTCATGTTTATTAAGACGGTATCGCTGCCTTCTGTTTCTGATTTATTTCATGCTGCAAAGATAATAAAATTTTTATTATAAAACTAATTTATTGAAAAAAATTGATAAAAAATATTGTCAACTTTGATTTTTGCGAGATTGGATTGAATATACGGCCAGTGTGCAGGTTGTTATCGAAAAAAACGGCTCCGTTGATTTAGTTTGACATCAATTTCTACTTTTGTTTTTTTGTATGTCACAACATTTTTTTTCGTGTCATTTTTTTGACTATTTTTGCGTTTGTAAATCAAAAGTGAGCAAACAGAAATTCTTGTGTTTGTGGGGAAAGGTGACATAAGATTGATAATATGAATATTGCGGTGATTTTGGCGGCGGGAAGCGGCACGCGGATGGGCTTGGAAACCCCGAAGCAGTTTGTGGAGGTCAATGGAAAATTGGTCATTGAGTATTCTTTGGCCACTTTTCAGGCTCATCCCGATATAGACGAAATTGCCGTGGTGACCTCCGAGGCGTATTTGCCGCTGATGAATGAATTGAGAGACAGCGGCGTGTACTCCAAGTGGAAAAATGTGTTGCAGGGAGGAGCGGAACGCTATCAGTCCTCTTTGGCCGCTATTCAGGCATACGAGGATAATCCAGATGTAATTCTGCTGATTCATGATGCGGCCCGGCCCTTGATTTCCGCAGCGGTGATCTCCAAAGTACTGGAGACCATGAAACAGAGCAATGCGGCGGTAGTGGCCATCCCAGCCAGCGATACGGTGCTGCAGTCGTTCGACAATCAACACATCGCGGACATCCCTCCTCGTAAAAACTTGTATTATGCCCAAACTCCTCAGACTTTCAGACTCGGCACCTTGAAGCGTGCTTTTGATCTGGGAATGAACGATTCGTCTTTTAGCCCAACCGATGATAGCGGAGTGGTGCTTCGTTATTTACCGGAAGAGCCGATTGTGATAGTGGAGGGTGAGTCTAAGAATAGAAAAATTACCTACCAGGACGATTTGCTTTGGTTGGCTTCACAAATTCAAAATAGCTGAGAATGAAAAAGATAGTGTCGATTGTGGGGGCGCGTCCCCAGTTTGTGAAGGCGGCGGTGGTAAGCAGGCAGTGGGCCTCTATGCCCGATGTGCAAGAGGTGCTGGTACACACAGGACAGCATTTCGACGATAATATGTCGGAGCTGTTCTTTCGGGAGATGTCCATCCCTCAACCTAAGTACAATTTAGGGGTTAACAATCTGGAGAATGCCGATATGACGGCCCTGATGATGGAGCGTTTGGAGCCAGTGCTTCAGCAAGAAAAACCTGATTTTGTGGTGGTTTTCGGGGATACCAATTCTACCTTGGCAGGGGCTAAGGCAGCCAAGAACTTGTGCATAAAATTGGCACATGTTGAATCGGGACTGCGTTCCTACAATATGGAAATGCCTGAGGAACACAACCGCATGGAGACTGACCGTCTGAGTGATGTGCTTTTCTGTCCGACCCAAACCGCTGTGGAGAATCTTCAGAAAGAAAATATTGATAATCAAAGAAATAAGATAGTGTTATCGGGCGATGTGATGTATGACGCAGCCTTGTTTTATGCGGCATCAGCACGGAAACCCCAGCTTGATTTAGCTGGGGATTTTCTGTTGGCCAGTGTGCATCGGGCCGAAAACACCAATCACCCGGAAGCGTTGCTTTCAATCTTCGCGGCGCTGGAAATCTTGGCCCAAGACAGGCAGCTGGTGTTGCCCTTGCATCCCCGTACCCGGGCGAAGTTGGCAGAGTTGAATTATGATTTCGATCATTCCAGCATCACTTTTATTGCACCAGTGGGCTATTTTGAAATGCTGTATCTGTTGCAGCACTGCCAGCTTGTGCTGACTGACAGTGGCGGTTTGCAGAAAGAGGCGTATTTCTTTGGTAAACAGTGTGTCACTTTGCGCAACGAAACCGAATGGGTGGAGCTGGTGCAGCAAGGGGTGAATGTTCTGGCGGGCACAGCAAAAGAGAAAATCATCCATTGTGTCCAGCAAAGTTTGTCACAACAGATGATTTTTCCATCTTCCTTATACGGCGACGGCCACGCCGCCGAAAAGATTACTCAGACTTTATCACTTTTAATGTAGAGCTTTGCCCATTGTCTAAATACAAGCGGATAAAATACATGCCATTGGGATATTCCGTCAGATCAATAGTAAAGTTTGAGTCTTCTATTTTGTTTTCTATCAATACTTTGCCATAGATATCAAATACTTGGATTTTCGTTCCTGTCAATTGTTCATTATTCATTGTTAATTGCACATTGATCACCCCTGATGTGGGATTTGGCCCTATGGTAGCGTCAATTAACTGGGTTTCGCCTATGCTGTTTTGGGAAACATTCAAAATCTTCATGACATTCTGAGCTGGATAGTAATTGTCGTTGCCTGACTGGCTGGCCGTGATGATGGCTTGTCCCGCATTCATGAGCAATAGTACGCTGCCATTGACGGTGGCTACATTCTCGTCGCTGCAAGTGTAACTTACTGGTAGTCCCGATGTGGCGGTGGCAGTAAGCACAAGATAAGCGTCGCTCAAAATGACATTTAATTCCTGATTCCATGAAATGGATTGCTCTTGCATGATAGGAGTACTTTCAGTAACATTCAGCACTTTCATCACATTTTGTGCTGGCAGATAGTTGTCGTTGCCAGCTTGGCTTGCCGTGATAATAGCTTGGCCCACACCTGTGAGAACAAGGATATTGCCATTAACTATGGCCACATTTTCATCACTACAGCTGTAGCTAACTGGCAAGCCCGACGAAGCGGTGGCTGATAGGGTTAGCATTCCATCTGATAAGTTCACGGAAAGATTTTGCTCCCAAGAAATTGTTTGCGGTTGAGGTTCTTCACCTCCAGCTTCATTCACGGTCAGTATTTTAACCACTGAAGGAGCAGGATGATAATAGGCATTGCCAGCCTGTGAGGCGGTGATGACGGCCTGCCCAACTCCTAACAAGGTGAGGACATTGCCGTTGACGATAGCGATATTCTCATCACTGCAGGTATAGCTTACAGGCAAACCTGACGAAGCAGTAGCCGTCAATTCCAACGTGCCATCATTGATATTGGCGGTCAGAGTTTGGTTCCAGCTGATGCTTTGGTCAAGGACAGGGGCGGACACATTCAGGATGAGGCTCACATCCGCGGCGGGTTGATACAAGGTGCTGCCAGCTTGTGAGGCCGTTATTAGGGCTGCACCCACACCAACGACAAACAGCGTGTCATTACTGAGATAGGCAATGGTTTCATCGCTGCTGCTATAACTCACAGGCAAACCAGATGTAGCGGTGGCGGTCAGTTTGATGGGGGCATCTCCTAAAGTGGCGGATAACGTTTGGTTCCAGATAATTGCCTGGCTCATGGTGGTTTGCGTACACTCGTAGGCTCCTATGTCAGCAATATTATTGAAAATACGGGGGTTGCCATCCATGTCGGTGTCGGGCAGGTAGGTGATGAAGGCGGTATTGGGGTCGCCGGCATCCACTAAGGGAGAATTAGGCTGCACGTGCCAGTCGGCATTGAGATTCGAGTAATCTGTGGCAATGGTGTTGGCACCTACCATAGACGATGGTGCAACGAACATTGGTTGTGTCAATGAGTCCAACACAATGTTGGTGCTGTCAGCGGCGAAAATATTGTCTGGGTTCGTTGGACATGCGCAATAAGTGTAGGGGAGAGTATAATTGTTGGACCATGATAAATTGGAGTTTTCACCGCCGCGTTTGTTGTTCACTGCCACCGTATTCTTGACGGTCGCCGCTTTGGTGGTACGGATACCACCGGTTCCGCTGGTGTTAGTGGTCTGTGCCAAATTGTTGGTCACCACGCAGTTGGTCATATTTAATCGTCCTACAGGATAGCCAGCGTAGGAACTTGACGTCGATCCGTTGGCATACGTTACCACTCCGCCTGTCACATCAATTCCTTCAGTGGAAATTGCACTGTTGTTGGCAATCACACTGCCAATGATGTGGGTGCTATGGGTGTAAATGCTGATACCGCCGGCAATGTAAGGTCGATAGTCTTCACTGCTGGCTGTGGAGGCTGTGGTGTAAACGATGTTGTCGATGATCCGCGAATTGATGATTCTCCATTCATTCCTCGTTTGGTTGTATGAGAAATTGTTGCTCTGTGTAAGGATGCCTCCTACCTTGGCGTTCAGCCCGGAAGCGGTGTTCTTTGTGATATCGCAGTTGTTGACGATGATGGTGCTGTAGGGTACTGTATAAGCCGCGTTGAATCTCATACCACCGAACACAGAGCCAGTGTTCTCTGTGATTACACAATTTGTGAATTCGTATGTGGCACCGTAGGTTTGTCCACCGCTATACATGCTTACACCGCCATTGGTGGTGTTGCCGGAAATCTTGCAATCAGATACTTTGAATGTGGCTTGATAGAATGAATTGCTATAAGACATCCCCAGATACAAACCGCATGCATTGTCGGTCATGGTACAATTGGAAATGGTGTAGGTGTTGTTAGCTTCGCTGTAAACACCATATTGATTGCCACCTTTCACATAAAAACCGTCAAAATCGACAGGCCTACAATTATAGGAGTTGTTGTAATACATGTAGCCATTGATGGAAACCGCATAATTGCTGTTGTGCTGTGCGTCGATAACAGAGCACGAGCTGTCGGAAGCAATGCCGTAAGTGAGGGTCTGCCGCTCATAAAGGTGGCTTTCTGTTCCGGCAAAACCACCATATACATGCGTGCTGCTCTTGATGGTGCAAGCAGGATAGGTGCCCACCGCCACAAATACAGAGTCATTGTTCGGTGAGGTAATCAGAGCCATAGCTCCGTTGATGGTGGCTTTGGCCGTAGCCCATGAAAGTCCGTTGTT
>CAJOFJ010000038.1 GCA_905233625.1 uncultured Bacteroidales bacterium
TTAGGTTGCAAAGGTACATGAATTTCCCGAAATAAAAGTAGTCATTTTAAATGACTCGCCATAAATCCGAATTTCATTAATACAAAGATATTATTCCGAGTGTAAGACCATTAAAAACTATTGTAAACAACTATGGAGGTATATTATGCGATAGAATTGCCACCCAAGATTTGTCGTTCGGCCACGACCTCTCCCTCAATTTCGACGACCAGCAGCACAGTCACGCTGTCATCGCTCTTCGTTCCGACCCGTCCATTTTAGAGCCTTACCCTGAGGATTCAACCGGGGTGGCGCAGTATGACGAGCGGTTGGACCGTGTCCGGCTCTATCCAAACCCCGCCGCCGACCACATCACCATCGAAAGTCCGGAAGACTTGCCCATCAACGCAGTGGCCGTCACCAACCTCGCCGGTCAGCTGCTCTTTATCCAGCCCGTCGGCAATGTCCGTATCGAGGTCAACGTCCGCAACCTCGCCCCCGGCACCTACATCGCGCACATCAACACCCGCATGGGCAACACTGATAGGAAGTTTGTGGTGAAGAGGTAGCAGTTGGTAGTTGGGGCGATGGCAGGTCGGAGGCTCCCGGTTGTTGCTAATCTTACTCTTTCCTCTTTTGTTTAGCCAACTTTTTCACGGTGTCAACCTCTTTGACAAGCTGTTCCGTAGTAGGAAGATACAATTTGTACTCACTGGCGAGTATGGTTTTGTTATTCTTACCAGCGTGTCATTCTTTTGGGTGCAGAGCAAAATGCCTATGGTGGGATTCTCATCGGGCAGTTTCTCAATGCGGGATTCCAACTCATAATACTCCCGCTTGTCGGGATCTGCAATGGCAATGAGTAGCTTATATTGGCTCCAATTCAATTGCGTCCGCAGTGTGGACGCAATTGGGTATAGCCGATAAAAGGCCCTCGCCCGCTCTAATTGTCTTGGTCCAAATCCGCTGCCATATTCAGGTGTCAAACGCTTCGAAAGATTCCTGATGATGTACTTGCCATAGTCTGCGCGCTCTTTCCCTTGCTGCTCTTCTTCAAAGATACGCTTCCCTATGTTCCAATACATCTGCACGCGACAGAAATCAACGCTACGCACAGCATTACTGCGAGCATTTTCTATTATCTGACAGGTGTCTTGATAAAGCGTGTCTATAGATTCAATTTTTACAAATTCAGCCTCATTCTTTTTCATCTCTAAATTTTTAAATTGTAGCCTGCAAATTTACAAAATAAGAGCAAACAAATCAAGTGTCAATTATATTTAACTCGCTAAATATCAAAATGATAAAAGTGACATTTTTCGTTTGAAAAGAGGTTGTTTTCGGAAAGAAAGTTGCAAAGTGCAAAAAATGCACAAAACAGTACTTGGTGATGCCTCAGATTAACCGTCTGGAATTTTGGAAGATTTTGTTCGTTAGGGTGCAATTTCCGTTTACGTCCGCAACCTCGCCCCCGGCACCTACATCGCGCACATCAACACCCGCATGGGCAACACTGAGAGGAAGTTTGTGGTGAAGAGGTGAGAGGATTGAGGTCATAGCAAAAAAAATAGAGCCGTCACATTGTGGCGGCTCTGTCGTTGGTGGGACGTATAGGATTTGAACCTATGACCTCTGCCGTGTGGAGGCAGCGCTCTAAACCAACTGGGCTAACGTCCCGTTTTTTGAGGCTGCAAAAATACGAAAAAAAATCATAACTCAACCCACTTTTTTGAAAAAAATACTGGATAATATTTTTTGCTTTCAGAAAAGTATTGGGAATGTTAATAATCAGAACAGTTACAGATATTTATTTCAAATAGTAATCATAAATCTCCTGCAATCTACTGACGGATTCCTCCAAACCGCCTTTGCGGTTGCGGACAATCCAGAGTTGCTTATGGCGTTCGATGAGTGGTTTCAGTTCTTTGGCCAGTTCTTGTCGTTTAGCCAAGGGAATACTTTTCGTATCGTTCCCTTTGACGTTGAGGCGGGCGATGCCCAGATGGATACCGTGTTTAGCCAAGTGGGAGGCTTGTTCCAACTCTTCGATGACAATCTTGGCATCGTGGCACTGCGGCTTGGCATGATGCAGCATTACTAAAGCCGAATCGATGATTTTCT
Source organism: uncultured Bacteroidales bacterium (assembly GCA_905233625.1). Lineage (GTDB taxonomy): Bacteria > Bacteroidota > Bacteroidia > Bacteroidales > WCHB1-69 > RUG11690. Next base: position 2,101 of record CAJOFJ010000038.1, read on the forward strand.
CGGCATTACGCAAGGGGGTGATTTTCATCTCGCGGGTCTGGTAATTGCCTTTCATGGTCCATTTGTAGCGGTGCAGCATCAGATGGAAAGCATTGGCCACCCCTTCGGGAATATTGGTTACGTCGCAGGCGGTACCCAATTTCAATACTGCTTTGCCTGTCAATCCGGTTTTATCTTTGAAGATATAGTGATTTAACTGAAATTCAAGAGACTCCAGAGCAGTGGTGTCCAAGTTCCATGCGTAGCTGCAGCCGATGAGCATGCCGGCATGGCACACCGACAGGGGCTGCCAGTGGCCGTAGTCGCCCCAGTTGGTATTCAGCAGGCCTTTGGCACCATATTGTTTTCCATAGTAAGCGGCATTGTATATGTTGGCGAAGGCGATGCTGTTGCGGCCAATGAGTGAGCGCCAGGTGGAGGTGCCGGGGCAGACATAAAACTCCAATCCGGCATTTTGGAAGTCAGGCAATACCTTGTTGAAGTCGTAGTCTCGGTCGTAACCCCAAACGAGGGCAATCATGTTTTTGGGCAATTGGGGAATCAGCTCCGGATGATTGATGACAATATCGCCCCAGAACATGGTGGTATGGCCCAGTTCGTTGACCTCATTGTTCAGTTTACACAGGTATTCGAGATACACATTGCCCAGCCCTTTTGCATCGCAAATAGCTTTGGAATTGCCCAAGCCGAGCTCCACGGTTTCGTCGCAGCCGATATTGAAATACTGGCTGCTGAAGTTGGGCAGCAATTCAGCATAGAGCTCTTGCATCAGCTGGAAAGACTTGGGATTGGTGGGGTCGAGGCTGGTGAGACTGCGCTTGCCCCATTTGGTGGCGCAGTCGGTGGGGCACTCTGCCAGCTCTTTGTAACGGTCGTGCCGCAGCCAGTTTTCCATGTGTCCGAAGGAGTTCTGGTTGGGCACCAGGTCGATGAAACGCTCGCGGCAGTAGTTGTCCAGCTCGCGAATCTCGTCCGCGGTCATGGGTGAGCAATCTTCCCAGGCATCCCGGTGGTTCTGGTAAGCGAAAGTGTGTTCAATATATAATTGGAACTCGTTGATTTTCCAGTCAGCCAGTAGGTCCACAATCTGGTACAGTGTTTCCATTTTGGGCACCTTGTTACGGCTGATATCCAGCATGTAGCCGCGACGCTCGAAATCAGGAACGTCATGGATGATGAGACAGGGCAGGGTAGTGCCTTCCGTAAGGGCGTAGTCAATCAATTGCAGCAGGGTGCGGGTGCCGTAATATACTGCGGCGGGGTCACCACCAACAATTTCAATTTTGTCGATGTTGATGCGCAGACCATATTCTTGGGGTTTCATTGAGGGGTCCACATGCATTTGCAAATAGGAAAGATGCTTGAGCTCGTGAGCGGTCAGCAAATTGTGTTGATATAGTGTACGGAGAACATGCTGGCAGTGCCTCAGTTGCTCGTCCGACAGATTGCTTTTCTCCCGCAGCCGCGTCAGTTCCTTCGGAATCGGGGTTAAATAGTCATTGAAAGGCCTGTGTTGTGCCACCGCACTCACCACTGTACAAAGGGAAATCAGAAGTATCAGTATTCGTTTCATTGTCGTTCAAAAAAACACAAAGAAACAAAAAAATTTCGGAATTTATCGATATGTCAGAAAAAATTTATCCACATCCACCAAACAACAAAAGAAATTACTATCTTTGCAAACTGAATTGGGAATCTATCATTAATCAAAATAAAAAACCACTATGAAAGTAGGCGATATTGTCCATCTGATTGATGGACAAGTTATAGAAGGAGAACAATACTTAGACCGCGAAATCGACAGGATTTTCGCTTCCGATTTGATGAGCGATGTGTTGACCATCGACACCGATGAGAAACTGATGTTGCTGACGGGTCTGGCCAACAACCAGTCGATGCGCACTTGCGAAATGTCTGATATCAAGAATGTTGTGTTCGTACGAGGCAAACGTATCACCGAGGAAATGCTGGAGATTGCCCGCGATAACGAGATGGTGCTGATTCAGACTGAGTATTCCATGTACCGTACCGCAGGTATTCTGTACATGAATGAGCTGCCCCCCGTATACTAACGGTGCGGCACTGTATTGTTGTTTCGTGGAGACGTGGCATGCCATGTCTCAGAAAAAAATGAAAGAAAGATGAATTTTGAATACAAAGTTGAGGGAGGTGACTTCACCAATGCGGGTTCTACCTCCAGTATCGTGAAAAAAATGATGAAGCAGTTGGGTGTTCACCCCGACATTGTGAAGCGCACAGTGGTGGCCTTGTACGAGGCTGAGGTGAATATCGTGGCCCATGCGAATCGTGGTGTGATTTATGTGGATTTGGACGAAAACAAAGTTCATATCAAGTTGGAAGACGAGGGCAAGGGTATTCCCGACATCGACCAAGCCATGCAGAAGGGTTATTCCACCGCCTCGCCCGAAGTACGCGAGATGGGCTTCGGTGCCGGTATGGGTCTGCCCAATATCAAGTCCAATACCGATGAGCTGAAAATCAGCTCAGTGGTAGGCAAAGGCACTACGGTCGAAATCACCAATTACTTCAATAAATAGCAAATTATGGAATCTTTTCACCACGCACTGAATTTCAAGTACGATCTCTGTATCGGCTGCTCGCATTGCACAAGTGTCTGTCCCACAGGGGCTATCCATATCGAGAACGGCTCTCCAATGCTGGACTCCAACCGTTGTGTGGACTGCGGCCGCTGCTATCTGGCCTGCCCTGTGAACGCCATTTATATCGAGCAGGACGACTTCCAGACCATCTACAATTACAAGTGCCCCGTGGTGTTGATTCCGTCTATTTTCAGTGCCCAGTTCCCCGAGAAAATCAGCCAGGGTGCTGTCCTCTCCGCCATTTATCACTTGGGATTCAAGTATGTTTATGAGGTGGAGAAAAGTGTCGACTTGATGAAAGAGGTCATCAAGGAGCAGATTCTCAATAGCGAACGCGAGAAACCGATAATTTCTTCATTTTGTCCGGCCATTGTACGACTGATACAGGTAAAATATCCTTCGTTGGTGCCCAATATTCTGCCGATGCGTACCCCCTTGGATTTGACCACGCTGTATATCCGTAAGCGACTGACCGACCAGGGAATTCCTGCAGAAGACATCGGTATTTTCTATGTTACTCCTTGTGCCGCTTCCATCGCCGCCGTGAAGAGTCCTGTGGGCGAGGAGAAAATGCCTGTGGAAGGTGTAATTAATATGAACTACTTGTATAACAAGGTGTTCCGTGTGATTAAGGAAGGCGTTTACAAGTTGCGGGAAGATGAATTTGACTTCCACCCCATTTCACAAAACAGCTTGTATTTCACGCTGACGGGTGGTGAGATAAAAGATATTGATGTTGGTAGGAATTTGGCTATTGACGAGATTCACAATGTGTCTGAATTCTTGGAAAAACTGGAGGATGAAGATATTGACAACATCGATTATCTGGAGTTGCGAGCCTGCGACGAAAGCTGTGCCGGTGGTATTCTTTGTGCTGGCAACCGTTTCCTGATAGAGGATCGTCAGTTGAAACGTGCCCAGGGCAAGCCCAAGACGGTCACTCCCGAAGAGAATAAACTGCTGAATTATTTTCCCTATCTGCGTGAGAATCTGAAAGTTGGTAAAGTTTCGCCGCGTTCCATGGACAAATTGGATGACAATATTGCCGTGGCCATGCGAAAGATGAAAAGGTCGTTCGAAATCAATGAGGACCTGCCGCAAGTCGATTGCCGTATCTGTGGTTACCAAACTTGCAAAGCTTTCTCGGAGGCCATCGTCAACAACGAGGCCGATGTGCGCCAATGTATTTTCGTTCAGCGTATTCTGGAGCAAACCGACAAGCTCACCACTCCCGAGGCACTGAAGCTGATGCGCAAGGTTTGGGGCGAGAAAAAAATCGAAAAGCACAGTATCAAACATCTTGATTTAGAGTAACTTAGATAAGTCAAGAAATTCCTTATTATTATTTGTATTATTCGGAAAAATTTTCGTAACTTTGCACCCTGATTTAAGGAGGCATTATGGGACTTCGTGTCTCCTTGAAAATACAGGCAAAAAAAGGAGTCCCCTAATAACACCAAACCAATTAACATGGATAAAATTAAGTCGTTAGCGGATTTAAAGAAGAAGAGAGAACAACTTCAGTCCAACATGCAGTTGCGCGAAAGCGGTGACAATGTGGAGAACATGATCCAGATTAAGGTGGCTATGGCTACCTGCGGTATCGCTTCCGGAGCAAAACAAGTGATGGAAACTCTCATCGATGAATGCAACAAGAAAAACATTCAGGCTGTGATTACCCAAACAGGATGTATGGGCTATTGCTATGCCGAACCTACCGTGGAAGTGAAGAAACCCGGTGCAGAACCTATCGTATTCGGCTACGTCAATCAGGCCAAAGCCGTTGACTTGGTAGATAAATACCTCATCAACAATGAGTTGCTGGAAGGTATCATTCCTGTTAATTACGAAAAAATAGATAAATAAACAATAAGGAGGTTTTTCAATGTCAAATTACAAGTATCACATATTGATTTGTGGCGGTACAGGATGTCATGCGTCTGAAAGTTGAAAGTATTTTAGCAGAAAAGAACCTGGCAAACGATGTTCAAGTGATTGGTACTGGTTGCTTCGGTTTCTGCGAAAAAGGCCCTATCGTTAAGATTTTGCCCGACAACACTTTCTATGTTCAGGTGAAACCCGAAAACGTAGAGGAAATCATCAACGAACACATCATCAAGGGTAGAAAAGTGGAGCGTTTGCTCTATGTTGATCCCAAGACCCAGCAGCACAAGGAAGACTCCAAGCACATGGGTTTCTACAAGAAACAGATGCGTATCGCTTTGCGTAACTGCGGTTTCATCAATCCTGAAAACATTGATGAGTACATCGCCCGTGACGGTTACAAAGCTTTGGCTAGCGTTTTGGAAAGAAACGATCCTGAAGGCACTATTGAAGATATCAAGAAATCAGGTCTTCGTGGTCGTGGTGGCGCCGGCTTCCCCACTGGTATGAAATGGAGCCTCTGCCGTCAGAACAGCGCTGATCAGAAATACATGATCTGCAACGCCGACGAAGGTGACCCGGGTGCATTTATGGACCGTTCCATCTTGGAAGGTGACCCGCATACTGTTATCGAAGCTATGGCTATCGGTGGTTTCTGTATCGGTGCTACCAAGGGTTTGATTTACATCCGTGCTGAATACCCGCTGGCTATCCACCGTTTGCAGGTGGCTATCGCCCAGGCTCGTGAAATCGGTTTGCTCGGTCCCGATATCCTCGGTTCAGGCTTCGATTTCGACATCGAACTGAGATACGGTGCAGGCGCATTCGTTTGCGGTGAGGAAACCGCTTTGATTCACTCAATGGAAGGTCTCCGTGGCGAACCTACTTTCAAACCGCCATTCCCTGCTGTTCAGGGTTACTTGAAGAAACCCTCTAACGTGAATAATGTTGAAACCTTCGCCAACATCCCCGTTATCATCAACAAGGGTTGGGAATGGTTCAGCTCTATCGGAACAGAAAAATCAAAAGGTACGAAGGTGTTCGCATTGGCCGGCCAGATCAACAACGTTGGTTTGATCGAAGTTCCTATGGGTATCACCCTTCGTGAAATCATTTTTGAAATCGGTGGCGGTATCAAGGGCGGCAAGAAATTCAAAGCCGTTCAAACCGGTGGTCCTTCCGGCGGTTGCTTGACCGAGAAGTTCCTCGATACTCCTATTGATTATGAAAACCTCGTGGCAGCAGGCTCAATGATGGGTTCTGGTGGTATGATCGTAATGGACGAGACTTCCTGTATGGTTTCAGTGGCTAAGTTCTATCTGGACTTCACCGTTGAAGAATCCTGCGGTAAGTGCTCACCCTGCCGTATCGGTAACAAGAGAATGAACGAAATTCTCTACAAGATTACCAAGGGTAACGGTACCATGGAAGACCTGGACGAACTGCGTAACCTCGCCCACGTTATCAAAGACACAGCTCTCTGCGGCTTAGGCCAGACTTCACCCAACCCCGTATTGTCAACCATCGACAACTTCTGGGATGAGTATGTTGCCCACGTTGTGGACAAGAAATGTCCCGCCGGTCAGTGCAAGGCTCTGAAACAGTATGTTATCGATCCTGACAAGTGTAAGGGATGTACCGCTTGCGCAAGAAATTGCCCGGTGAACGCCATCTCCGGCACAGTGAAGAATCCGCACGAAATCGACCAGAAGGCTTGTATCAAATGCGGCACTTGCTATGAAAAATGTAAGTTTAACGCAATTAGTATAATATAAAAAGCACATAATCAATGGATACAGTAAAATTAACAATAGATAATAGAGAAGTTGAAGTGCCGAAAGGTACAACTATTCTGAAAGCCGCTCAGAAATTAGGTATCGATATCCCTACCTTGTGTCATTTTGAGCTGGAAGGTCTGGGTGTTCACAACAGACCCGGCGGATGCCGTATTTGCGTGGTTGAGGTGGAAAAACGTAGAAACCTCGCTCCCGCCTGCGTTACCGAATGTATGGAAGGCATGGTGGTGAAAACCAATTCCATCCGCGTTATCAATGCCCGCAAAACCGTGTTGGAGCTGATCCTCAGCGACCACCCGTCAGATTGTTTGCAATGCGCCAAGAGCGGAAGATGCGAGTTGCAAGACCTCGCCATCCGTTTCGGTGTTCGCGAAAATCCCTATATCGGCGGCAATCACGAAATGTCAAGCTATCAGGTGGAAGTTTCTCCCTCTATCATCCGCGATATGAACAAATGCGTTATGTGCCGTCGTTGCGAAACGATGTGTAACGAAATGCAGACCGTGGGTGCCCTGTCAGCCATCGAACGTGGTTTCCCGGCAGTGGTTTCCACTGCTTTCAACCAGCATCTGGATCATTCACCCTGTACTTTCTGCGGTCAGTGCGTGGCAGTATGCCCCGTTGGCGCTTTGACAGAGGTTGACCATACCTCCAAGATCATCCGCGCTATCGCTGATCCTACCAAGAAGACCGTTGTTCAGGTGGCTCCCGCCGTACGTGTGGCCCTCGGTGAAGAATTCGGTATGGAACCCGGTACTATCGTTACTGGCAAGCTGACCGCCGCTCTGAAGGCTCTCGGTTTCGACTATGTATTCGATACTGACTGGAGCGCTGACTTGACCATCATGGAAGAGGGTACCGAGCTGATTGGCCGTCTGACCAAATTCTTGGCCGGTGACAAGAGCGTTCCGCTTCCCATCCTGACTTCATGCTGCCCCGCTTGGGTGAACTTCTTCGAACACCAGTTCCCCGAAATGAGAGATCTTCCTTCAACCGCTAAATCTCCGCAGCAGATGTTTGGTGCTATCGCCAAATCATACTTCGCAGAGAAGATTGGTTGCAAGCGAGAGGATATGATCAGCGTGTCTGTGATGCCCTGCTTGGCTAAGAAATACGAATGCAGCCGTGATGAGTTGAAGGTGAACGGTAATCCTGATGTGGATTACTCCATCTCTACCCGTGAGCTGGCTCGTTTGATTAAGCTGGCTAACATCGACTTCACCGCTCTCCCCGAAGAGAAATTCGACAGTCCTCTTGGCGAATCAACTGGTGCTGCTGTTATCTTCGGTACCACCGGTGGTGTAATTGAAGCCGCTGTTCGTACTGCATACGAAGTGATTACTAAGAAACCTCTTCCTAAAATCGACTTCGAAGAACTCCGTGGTCTGGAAGGTGTTCGTTCCGCTACCGTTGATGTTGACGGCCTGAAACTGAACATCGGTATCGCTCACGGTCTGGGCAACGCCCGTAAGTTGTTGGAAGACATCAAGGCTGGCAGAAGCCAGTTCCACGCTATCGAAATCATGGCATGCCCTGGTGGTTGTATCGACGGTGCCGGTCAGCCTCAGCACCATGGTAATAGCGATATTATCAAGGCTCGTTGGGAAGCTATCTACCGTGCCGATAGAGAAATGCCTATCCGTAAATCTCATGAAAACCCATCAATCCAGGCTATTTACAAAGAATATCTTGGCGAACCTTGCGGTCACAAGTCTCACGAACTGCTTCACACGCATTACTTCGACAGACAGACCACAGTGGAAGTGGATGTGGATAAAAAGTAATTAGTAATCAAGAAAAAATCAGAACAATGGATAAGATAATCATTAAAATGAAAAAAGAAGTTCGGGAGAAAATTATTGAAATTTGCAACCGCTTCAATAACAATCCCGGCGAATTGATCAATGTTTTGCATGCAACGCAAGACTTCTTAGGCTATCTGCCCGCTGAAGCTCAGGAACTGATTGCCGAATGTCTGCACATCCCCACAGCCAAGGTTTACGGTGTAGTTTCTTTCTATGCATTCTTCACCATGACCCCGAAAGGAAAATATCCTATTTCCGTATGCTTGGGTACTGCCTGCTACGTTCGTGGCGCAGAGAAGATCCTCGACGCTTTCAAGAAAGAGCTGAACCTCGAAGTGGGTCAAACCACTCCCGACGGTTTGTTCTCTCTCACTTGCCTGCGTTGCGTAGGTGCTTGCGGTCTGGCTCCTGTTGCCATGGTTGGCGACAAGGTGTATGGTCGTTTGGCTCCTGCCGATGTGAAGAACATTGTAAAAGAATACAAAGATTTGGAAGCCGCTAACGCCTAATCTTATATATATTCTTAATATTATCAACGGGCGGAATAATTTTTTTTTCAATAAGAAACAGAAGTAATATGGAAAATTATTATTTTTGCAGTCTAAAAAAGTAATTCTTCAGCATAATTTGGGGTTAAAATGCAAGTTGCGAAAAGATTATTAGTACTACTGGTGAGTTTGTGTGTCACGAGCTTAGCTATGGGACAGCAGGTGGTCAACGGTGTCCATATAGGCTCACCCTCCAGTTTTATGTATTTGACTCCCCAGACGGGTAGCTCATCTGTCAATTGGGACGACTCATGGGTAAAACCAATTTGTATTGTATTTACTCAATCACACACAGGTATAGATACAGGTGCTTATCCAAGTCATCAATTCAGGGTGTATGATCCGCAAAATCCTCAATCCCTTAACAACGATACTTGCTTCCGAAGTTGTGATGGGGAGGCTTTTAATAGACCCGTTTTGGCGGAGGCGTGGGATTCGGACCTATACCCGGGAACTTTCGTGGATACTGTGATTCAATTAGGTACACCAGGAACTAGCAGTTCTGCTTCGGGGAAAAAAAGGCAACAGATCTTGTATTCTTTTGTGCCCGATACCAATAACCCAGTGCTGTTGGTGAACTTTGCTTTTGTGACAGAAGATGCCAGACACTTCTATGCGGGTGATCCTGGTTTTGAGTTGGCAGTATTGCAACATGGTACTGATGAATATCTGTCTTTGGGAAATTATGATGCTACTCATCCATATTCCCGTTTCTGGTATAGAACACCAGGTGAAGCAGGAGATGAGGATCCCGACAATACGCCGGTGTTGCGACCCACGCAAAGTTGTCCTGTTGATTCAGGATGCCCTTGCCAAGGTAATGTTGATAGTATTTTCACCTATCCTTATACTATTGTAGCTTTCGACTTGTCGGATCAGGCACGTGCCGGCCAAGCTGTGGATTTTCGTCTTGATGTATGGGGTTGTTATGGTTATTTTCATTGGTCTTATTGTTATTTTACGGCCAAGATGGTTCCTGCACGGCTGAAAGCGAGATATTGTGGCGGGGATTCGCTGAGACTTAGTGTTCCTTGGGGCTTTGACGAGGATACTTATGCTTGGTATAATGGACCGGATTCGGCTTCTACCACCACATCCGATTGGTTTGATCCGGATGACCCCAGCAGCTCTATTGTGCTTCAGGGAAGTACAAAATATAATCCTCTATTGCGTCCGAATCCCGCCAAGCCCTACTACCGTTGTGTGGTTCAGTCTTATACAGGTGTCCCTTTTGTCTATCAGGCTACGGTCAAATATTATGATTTGAAGCCTTCTTTCTCTATTGAACCTAAAGCGCTGACCAATGAAAAAAACTGCGACTATGGCGTGGTGCTGCATAATACCAGCAGTATAGGTGTTATTCAACCGAATGGCAACGGTGGGGTGGATACCATTTGGCAGGATCTGGAGATGCATCCCGATCAGTGTACATGGGATTTTGGAGATGGCAGTCCTTTAGTGCATGGTTTTGAACCGGAACATATATACGCACAGCCGGGTACTTATACAGTGTCGCTGTATATTGAGGATTACGAAAGAGAGTGCAAATCAGTCATAATAGACACCACCATCACTATTTTGCCAGAATACATGGAGAAACAATATGCGGCAGATACGGTGAGTATCTGCGAGGGTAGGTTGCCGTATTATTACAAACCCGAACTTTTTGGTCACGATAATGGGACTACTCGTTGGGACCTGAATGCTGTGGGCGACCATCAGGTGAATTACACTAACGCATTACCCCAGTATAATATTAGAGCTTGGAATGGCTGCGACAGCATCGTAAAGGTGCGCTTTGATGTGCAGAATCCGACGGTAACCATTCAGCAGTTGGGCGATTTTTGTGACAGTGCCCAGACTACACTGGTGGCCAATGTGAGCAATGTACAGCAGAATGAGGTGGATTATACTTGGGTCTATATGGATTCGGTGATGAGTACCACCGATGAACTGTTGGCATTGAGCGACGGAAGCTATTCGGTAAGTATTGTGGATCGTACGACACAATGTGAGGCGAAGGCCACGTACAGGATTGAACCTTGTGTGCCGAATGTGTTCCTGCCGAACTGCATCACGCCGACCCGTAGTCCGAACGAAGGTCCGGTGCAGAATGACTATTTCTATCTCGACCAGTTTGTGCTTAGGTTTATATCTGAGGTGAAGTTTGTGGTGTTTTCGCGTAATGGCGAGGAAGTGTTCTATTACGAAGGGAAGAAAAATACTGCTGGCGAGTTTGTCCCATCCACTCCCTTTACCAACCTGCCTGCTGAAATGGATGGCCGCATGGTGTTGTGGGATGGGAAGGTCAAAGGTAGAGTGATCAGAGGTACCTATGTATATATGCTATGGATCGTCAGTGGCGGAAGACCATGCCTATACAAAGGAAAACTGACGGTGATATAGTAATCAGCCAACGCTTAATTGCCTGTATGAATCAAAAGAAAAAGGGCGGGTCGTAAGACCTGCCCTTTTTTCTTTATAAAAGTTTTTTTATCCTCTTTCTTTTGCAGCCACAAAAGAAAGAGGCAAAGAAAAGTGGCTTTGCCGCATGCGAATATGCTCGCTGAAAAACGGTCGTCTGTAGCCTAAAAAGCCGAAACTCGCTTGCTAACGCAAGCTCAAACAGTCGGCTTTTTAGCTCTCCATACTCCTCGTTTTTCCACGCAAGCTATTCGCAAAAGCGGTATTAAGGTAAAAATTTCCATCCGGAAATTTTTGATGTTATATATATTGTAGAGACGGGGCGCGCCCCGTCTCATTTATCGTTCATCGGCTTTGTCAATGCACGCATCGTCATGGCAAGAGTCTGCCTTGTGGGTATGCAGTTCGTCAGGACTGCAGGGCTTGGTAGAACTTTGCCCATGGCATTATATGTTTCGCAGGCCGTAGGTCTGCGGGCTTGGTGGAATTTGCGGCGGAACATTATTTTAGCATCTTTCTCTCAGAATTCATCTCCAGAATTTGCATTTGGTGTATAGCGATAAGATTGAGTTTGACAAGGCGTTCGGACTGTGAAATGCCCTCCGAAATAAACACCGAATTCAGATTTTCAAGGTTCGATAAGCAGATGAGTTGGTTTATGGTAGCATAATCGCGAATATTCCCTTTTAAGTCAGGATAGGCGACTCGCCATTGTTTAGCCGTCATTCCAAACAACGCTACATTCAGCACATCGGCTTCCTCTGCATAAATAGCTGATATCTGTTGTTGATTTAGTTCATGAGGAATGAGATTTTCTTTGATGGCGTCAGTATGAATATGGTAGTTGATTTTTGCGAGTTCTCGTTTTACAGACCAGCCTAACATTTTCAGCTCGTTTGCTTTCATTCGTTGAAACTCTTTTGCCACATATAATTCAAACTCAACCGATAACCACCCAGCAAATTTGAAAGCAATATCTTTGTGTGCAAATGTTCCACCATATCGTCCTGATTTGCAAACGATTCCAGAAGCATTGGTTGCATTAATCCATTTCTGAGGTGATAATGTAAATGCGTTCAAGCCTGCTTGTTTTCTAAACTCCTCGAATTCGAGGGGTTTAAAAATTGGGTTGTACAAGATTTCCCAAAGCCCCAAGTATTCTATTGTGTTCCTGTTTCTGATCCAATTGCCTATTACAGCTGCGGGGTCGTCAGACTTGAATTTTGCCATATCGGTCAAAGAGAGGTAGTCTTCTGCTCCGACAGTAATCACTGAAATTTCTGTTTTGTCAACGATTATTTTTGCCATGATTAATTTGTTTTAGGTTAAATATCCGCAAAGATACGACATCAGAATAAAAAAATCAATGGTTAAAATGTGGTTAATTTGCTGAAAAACAATAGTTTGATAAATTACACTATTGTTTCAATAAGTGGACGAAATTGAGCGAAAAGATGCAGAAATGGACGAGTGTGATTTTGGGAATTTCGCAAAAGTGCAAGAGGGAAGGTCTGGAATTTTGGAAATTATTAGGTGGAATTTGCGGCGGAGCCGCAACCATTGCATAGGCACGAGCCCCACCCACATACTACCCTCGCAGAGGGTTTAATATCAATAGATGTTGGTGTTATCCCGTCATTTCCCCGCGGTGCGGGTGTCGCCTGCCCCGAAGCACGGAGCGAAAACACCGCGGAAGGGACACATTAGAGCAGAAGCCCCATCCCGCTGCCTTACGGCAGAGTCCAGCGAAAACTCCAATGTTTTTACATTTTTCTCCGTTTTCTTGTCATTTTTTAGATAAAATGTGTATATTTGTAGTTTCTTTGTGCGGTAATTGCAAACCTGAAAAATGACCAACGAATTTGACCATATTCATTATTCACCGATACGGAACTACCAATATGAGCGGTGGTTTCGAGAGGTGCAGTATAATGGCAAAGAACTCAATGAGGATGAAAAGAAAGAGTTTTTACAGATGGTTAATGAAACAATTTCCATCCATTTGGAAGGTTTACCAGTATTGAAAGAATCTCTTGAGCAAATAAAAGATTTGCACGATGAATTCCACGAGGCATATAGGGTAGTAATTTCTGTTTCGCAGTTTGCTATTATAACTATGATTGACAGTATGGTTATCAGCAAATATTTTATTTTAGCTGACAAAGATTATGACAAGCGGTTTATGCGTGGAAAAATGAAAGTTATTCTTAATGAGGGGTTCAAGAAACTTTATGGCTTTGAGGAAAAGACTCATCAGAAATCCGAGTGGAATAGACTTGTTCCTATTTTAAGACTCTTCCCAGAGAATGTTCAAAATCAGTATAAACATTTGTCTTCTTCGCTTGAAGAACATTCCAAATCTTCCTCTTGGTGGAAATATGAACGTGATTTGGAGACACATCTTGATGCAGAAAAACTATATGCTTCAAGATGCGAGGATGTGATAGAGAGCAAGGTAATGTTGGAATCGCTTAAACTTTTCAGGACTCTTCGTGCAGTAAATTTTTTTCTGATAAATATGTTTGCATGTATTCGTAATTTTATTGTAAGTAAGTATCGGTGTGGAGAATTGAAAGAAAATTAGAAGAAGTCTCATTATTATGAAATAATCATTATGCCAAAAACAGCTAAACCCAATAAGAAACAGGAGAAATCCATGGAGGCGGCCCTCTGGGAGTCGTGCAACAAGTTGCGCGGGGCGGTGGAGCCGGCGGAGTACAAACACGTGGTGCTGAGTCTCATCTTCCTCAAGTATGCGGGCGACCGCTTCGAGCAGCGCAAGCAGGACCTTGTGGAGCAGGGACTGAAGGAGTACATCGACACGGTGGAGTTCTATACGGCGGAGAATGTGTTCTACCTGCCGGAGGGCTGCCGCTGGTCGTACATCATGCAGAACGCCAAGCAGCCGAATATCTTCCAGATTATCGATGACGCACTTTCTAATATCGAGAAGAAGAATAAGCAGTTGGCCGGGGCACTCCCCAACAATTACTACTCTAACTTGGGACTGGACAAAACGAAATTTGCCTCCTTGCTTGACGAGATTAACAAGCTCGACACGGTAAAAGATTCGGAGAACGATCTCATCGGGCGTGTGTATGAGTATTTCCTTGGCAAGTTCGCCATCGCCGAAGGCAAGGGCAAGGGCGAATACTACACACCGAAGTCGGTGGTGAACCTCATTGCTGAGATGATTGAGCCCTACGATGGCAAGATTTACGACCCATGTTGCGGGTCGGGCGGTATGTTTGTGCAGTCGATGAAGTTCGTGAAGGCGCACCATGGCAACCAGAAGAACGTGAGCGTGTACGGGCAGGAAAACACCAACACCACCTTCAAGCTGGCCCGCATGAACCTCGCTATCCGTGGCATCTCGGCCGACATCAGGCAGGGCGATACCTTCCACAATGACCAGCACAAGGACCTGAAAGCGGATTACATTATGGCTAATCCGCCCTTTAACCAGAAGGGTTGGCGTGATGACAACCAATTGATTGATGATCCCCGTTGGAGGGGCTTTGACATTCCGCCCACCTCAAACGCCAACTATGGCTGGATTCTGAACATCCTCTCCAAACTCTCCACCAACGGCATGGCGGGATTCCTGCTTGCCAACGGCGCATTGAGTGCCGATGGAACGGAGTTGGCCATTCGGCGCAAGCTTATCGAGAACGATAAGGTGGAAGCTATCATCATTTTGCCCCGTAACATGTTCTATTCCACTGATATCAGCGTAACACTTTGGATTCTGAATAACAACAAGAAGGCACGTGTGGTGACGAAGAACGGCGTGGAGATTCACTTCCGCGACCGCGAGAACGAAATCCTCTTCATGGATTTGCGGCAGATGGGTGTGCCGTTTGAGAAGAAATATGTGGAGTTGGATCAGGCGACGCGCGATATCGTTATCCGCACCTACCACAATTGGCAACAGGTCACCTCTGTAGAGACGGGGCGCGCCCCGTCTCTACAAGATTACCACGACGAACCCGAATTCTGCTATTCCGCCACCCGTGATGAAATTGAGCAGAAGGGCTGGAGCCTCGTGCCCAGCAAATACATAGAGTTCCGCAACCGCGACGAGCAGATTGACTTCGACACCAAAATGCAGGAGTTGCAAGCAGATATACGAGAGTTGCTACAGCAGGAGGAAGAAAGCAAGAAAGAACTGAAGATGCTATTCGAGAAGCTGGGATACAAAATTTGCTAAAACTTGCTAATTTTGCAAGAATTAGCAAGAATTATCAATTTTATTTGTATCTTTGCACTTTGATTAAAGAACATGTTATATGATGGAATTACCACCTAAAATAGAAAAGAAAGCTTTTTCCGATGCTGTTTTTGGGAAAACAAGTGAAGAGATTAATCTTCTTGTTGACCAAATCAACGAGGAATATGATTATTGGGATAAGGTGAAATACAAGAAACCTTTGCCCAATGGTGTTACTCCTGAAATGTTGTGGTCATACGTCAAAGCTTCAAGGTTGAAACAGTATGTTATGATATGGGACAAATATGACATAAAGCTTTGCGTAACAAGTCAGATGCAGCGCCTTTGTCATGAATTTGATATGCTTTTTGGAAACTTTTGGTCTTCTGACAATGATTCTCAAAGCGCAGAAAGAAAATACTATCTGGCTAGCTCTTTGATGGAGGAGGCTATCTACTCCAGTCAGATGGAAGGAGCGTCCACTACCCGTATTGTAGCTAAAGAAATGCTGAGGAAACATAAATCGCCCCAGAACAAATCCCAGCAGATGATTGTCAACAACTACAATACTATTCAGTATATAACTCAGCACAGAAACGATCCTTTGACTGAGGAGAATCTGCTGCATATTCACCGGCTAATGACAGAGAACACATTGGACGATCCCAATAATGCGGGTCGTTTCAGAACCAACGACGAAGTGGTTGTGGCCGATGTCATCGCCAATGAAATAGTATATACGCCACCCACATACAAAAAGATTCCCGAATTTTTGGATGCGATTTGTTATATGTTCAATGACGATAACCCTCGCATTTTCCTGCATCCTATTATCAAGGGAATTATCATTCATTTCATGTTGGCCTACATGCACCCGTTTGTGGATGGGAACGGACGTACCGCTCGTGCGCTGTTTTATTGGTATATGTTGAAAGAGAATTACTGGCTGACTGAATACATGTCTATTTCGAGGGTGATTGCCAAGTCGAAAAAGAGTTACGAAAAGACTTTCCGTTATAGCGAGAACGACGGAAACGACATTGGCTATTTTGTTGCATACAATTTGCGGGCATTGAAAATATCTTTCCAGCAACTTAGCGACTATATTCAAAGGAAGCAAAGGGAAAAGAAATCGGCCAATGCTTTTATGGCGATTGGCAATATCAATCAGCGGCAGGCTTTGATTCTCCAATACTTTGCAGAGGATCCAGATCTTGTTCTCACTGTGAAGGAGGTGCAATCAAGATTCTCTGTCGCATCCATGACGGCAAGGAAAGACCTCTCAGAATTGGTGCAACAAGGCTACTTACAGGAGATAGCCATAAACAAAGTTACACGAGGGTATTTGCGTGGGCAAAAATTTGACGAACTGAAAAACATAAAATGACAACATACCAACGTTTAGGCGACTATATCAGAGAAGTGAACGTCCGTAACAGAGATTTGAAAGTTACGAACTTGTTGGGGTTGAGTGTGTCGAAGGAATTCATGCCTTCGATAGCGAATACAATCGGCACGGATATGTCGGCATATAAGATTGTTGATAAAGGTCAATTTGTCTATATTGCTGACACTTCAAGACGAGGAGATAAGATAGCGATTGCATTGCTTTCAGAATATGACAATGCCATAGTTTCACAAGCTTATACCGTCTTTGAGATTAGCGACCACAATGCCTTGATGCCTGAATATTTGATGATGTGGTTCCGTCGTCCGGAGTTTGACCGTTATGCCCGATTCCATTCTCATGGTAGTGCTCGCGAGGTGTTTGACTGGGATGAATTATGTGATGTGATGCTTCCGGTGCCGGACATCGCCCGCCAGCGTGAAATCGTGTCGGAATACGAGACCTTGACCAACCGCATCCGCCTCAACGAGCAGATGATTGCCCGTTTGGAAGAGACCGCGCAGGCATTGTATCGAAAGATATTCGTAGACGGGGTAGATAAGGAGAATTTGCCAGAGGGGTGGAGAATGGGGAAATTGGGAGATGTGGCAATTTTTAAGTATGGGAAACTAGCTGAAAAGCACGAACGAAGTGAAGAGTTTCCATACCCCGTGTTCAGTGGTTATGCTGTGACAGGATATACTTCTGAATACACATTAAAGGAACCAACAATAGTCGTTATTGCAAGAGGCGATGCTGGAACAGGGAGGATTTGTATGTCGCCTAAAGAATGCTTTTTGTCAAACCTTGCAATCTCAATTGAAACAAGGGATGAAACAATAAAACACTATTTGTATTATTACTTGTTGAGCTCTGATACGATGTCGCTGCGTTCAGGCTCTGCACAAGCACAAATTACGATAAATAATCTAGAACCATTTGAAATAATGATACCAAATCGAGAAGTTTGCATGGACTTTTCGAATAAAGTAAAAATACTGTTTCAAAATGTAATGACATATAAAGAGGAAAACGAGAAATTAACGGAATTACAGTCCTTGCTATTGGCGAGGATGGGAAAAAAATAAGAAAAGAAAGAAAATGATAGGAAGTTTGAATAAAAGTTATGATTTTCCAATAATCGTTTCTGCTGAAGATTTGAAATCTTTATCAGACCT
>CAJOFJ010000039.1 GCA_905233625.1 uncultured Bacteroidales bacterium
CTTTGGTTATAATTAATTCATGTGATACAAAAATACATATTTTTCAACAACTCCATTCCTTGAATTTTTGACACTGCAAAACTAAAGGCGGGGTTAATAAGATTGCGTGCTTTCAGCACGACTAATCGCCTACATTGCATACTACTTTATACTTTTATTATCGGTCTAAACAAGAAAATATTGCAACAGCTGTAATTAGGTATTATGAAAATCAAACTGTTTTTTTTATGCATTATGATGACAATAACAGAGCTGTGCATGGCGCAGGTGTGCGGTTGCACTGACTCATTGGCCATCAACTACGACACCAACGCCACCATCAACGACGGCAGCTGCGAATACGAGGCTGTTATGATCGATATTACAGAAATAGGCATGCTGGACTCGCTGCTGGATGGATCGTCCTCGCTCTTCTTTTGGAATAACGGCTACTGGACTTTCAATGACCACAACGACAACTGCCTCTACCGGATTGACAGCACCAACGCAACCACCACGGAAAGCCTCTGTATCAATGGTATCAGTAGTGACGACATAGAAGAGATATCGCAAGACAGTCTCTATTTGTATTTTGGCGATATAGGCAATAACAGAGGAAGCCGGTGCGACCTCCATATCCTGAGAATCAGCAAGGAATCCATTCTGAATCATACATTCGCAGTGGATACCATCGCATTTTATTACGAAGACCAGACCGACTTCTCCCCGCAACCGCAAAGTACTGAATTCGATTGTGAGGCCTTTGTTGTTTCCCGCGACAGCATCTATCTCTTCACCAAGCAATGGGTCTCGAATCAAACCACTTTATACAGTCTTCCCAAAACCCCGGGCACACATATCGCACACCGGCACGAAACCTACAATGCCAACGGACTAGTCACTGGTGCGGCCTATCTGCCCGAATATCAGTTGGCCGTCCTTTGCGGCTATGATTATGCTACCGAAAACATGCTGTCCGCCCTTCATCCTTTTATTGTATTGCTTTATGATTTTCAAGCTGAAAAGTTTTTCTCAGGCAATAAGCGGCGACTGGATTTCGATTATTTGATAAGGGCACAAGTGGAAGCCATTGCCACACATAACGGCTTGGATTACTATATCACCAGTGAGCATTTCACGGCTTCCGTCATGGGTTTCAATATTAACTCACCCGCCAAATTAATGCGACTGGATTTGCGCGATTATCTCCTTCCGTATCTGAGCAAATTCGACACGTCCGATAATCAGAATACTATACAAATTTCTCATCAGCAAGCGGACGCTATTCACATCTATCCCAATCCCGCCACGGACCGGTTGTTCATTCATTGCTCACAAACTCTTTCGGGTGCGGAATACGAAATCTTCAACCTCAATGGTCAGCTAATGATGGAAGGCATTTTAAAAGACAATATTATTTATCTGAATAATAGAAATTTAGCTGCCGGAAAATACATTTTGGTCCTTCGGCAAAATGAGGAAATGAAGACCTTCAGCTTTATCAAAAAGGAAGAGTAATTTTTTAAAATCGCAGATTTTTTCTCAAAGAATCGCAGATTTTTTTCATTAGATTTGAAGATTTTTTATAATAAAATCGGAGATTTTATATTGAAGATTTGAAGATTAATTTCTATAAAATCGCAGATTTTTTTCATAGAATTTGAAGATTTTTCGTCAGAGAATCGCAGATTTTTTTTATCTTTGCAGCGTATAATACAATATGTTATGATTAGAAGAAAACATAATGACCTTTTAATATCAAGAATTAGAGAACCACGTAAAACGATACATGTAGTGGCAGGACCAAGACAGGTTGGTAAAACCACAATGGTGAAGCAAGTACTACAGGAACTGTCATTGCCTTACTTGTTTCTCACTGCGGATGCCGTGAATCCAGATGACAGCATTTGGATTCCCGCGCGATGGGAGGAGGCTCGTGCTCAAATGCGCTTCAATACACATGAGGAGTTTCTCCTCATCATTGATGAAATCCATAAAATCAGGAACTGGAGCGAACAGGTGAAAAGAGAATGGGACATCGATACTTTTGAGGATCTGAATCTGAAAGTGATATTGCTGGGTTCTTCACGCCTGCTCCTGAAAAAGGGTCTTTCTGAATCGCTCGCGGGCCGTTTTGAACTACTACCCATGGGACATTGGTCTTATCAGGAGATGCACGAGGCTTTCGGATGGGACATCAACCAATATGTATTTTTCGGCGGTTATCCTGGCAGTGCGTCCTATCTGCCTGATGAAAAAAGATGGAGAAGATATGTTCGCGAAGCTATCGTGGCACCTGCCATTGAAAGAGATGTGCTGCAAACCACATTTATATACAAGCCTGCGTTGATGCACCATCTTTTCCACCTCGGTTGCGCCTATTCGGGCGAATTGCTCTCTTTCAACAAGATGCTTGGTATGCTTCAAGATGCAGGCAATGCCACCACTTTGGTCAATTATTTGGAAATACTGGGAGAAAGCAAACTTCTTATCGGCTTACAGAAATTTGCAATGGACAATGCCCGCAAGTACAATTCCATCCCCAAACTGCAAGTTTTTAACAATGCTTTGCTCACTGTGATGAGCGATGGAATGACCTACGAGAAAGCCTACACGCACCCTGAACTATGGGGTCGCTGGGTAGAATCCGCTGTAGGTTGTTTTTTGCTTGACCAGGCAGATGAGTTGGAGTATCAGTTGTACTATTGGCGTGAAAACAACGAGGAAGTGGATTTTATCATCGCACACGGAGAACGCTTGATAGCTATTGAAGTAAAAAGTGGCAGACGGCAACAAAACACTGGCTTAAACACGTTCCGTTCAAAATATCACCCTCAGTACTCCCTAGTGGTTGGTGGAAAAGCCATGCCGCTTGAGCAGTTCTTCAGCGGCAATCTTTCCAGATTGCTACAATAAATAATAATGATTACCATGAAAAGAATCCTGATAATAATCATAATTTCCTGTCTCATCCTCGGCCTCTCCGCACAGACTTTCACCGAATGGCAGGACCCCGCCGTGTTTGAGGTCAACAAACTCTACCCACGGGCAAGCATTCCGCAAAACAACGAACACTTTGTCCTTAGCTCTTTCTTTGAGAATCTTGGCGGTCAATGGAATTTTCTCTACGTGCCCAACGCCGACGAGCGGCCCACCGACTTCTTCCGCACCGACTATGACGACAGCGGTTGGGGCACCATCCCCGTGCCCGGCAACTGGGAACTGAACGGCTACGGCGTACCCGTGTACGTGAACACCACCAACGACTTCGACAACAGCCAGCTGCCCAAAGTGCCCGTAAAAGGCAATGCCGTGGGCAGCTACCGAAAATGGGTGAAGGTTGACAAAATGTGGGAAAACGAGCAGGTGATCATCAACATCGGAGGTGTGAAATCCTGCTTTTATCTTTGGGTAAATGGCGAGTTTGTGGGCTACAGCGAGGATGCCAAGACCAACTCTGAATTCGACATCACCCAATTTGTGAAGTTCGGGGAGCGCAACCTGATTGCCCTGCAGGTCTTCAAATGGAGCGACGGCTCCTATTTCGAATGCCAGGATTTCTGGAGACTGAGCGGCATCGAACGCAGTATCACCCTTTACGCCCTGCCCAAAATACATATCTACGATTACAAGGTGGTGGCGGATTTGGATTCCACGTATAAGAATGGGATTTTGGATGTGGAAGTAGTGATTGAGAATTTGGCGGACAACGTTGTAGAGACGCAATGCACTGTGACACATGATGGAAACTATGATGCCCTTGTAGAGAAACGCCATGGCACGTCTCTACAGGCACACGCAACCGACACTCTCCATTTCCATTTCACCATCCCTAATGTGCAAACATGGACGGCGGAACATCCGTTTTTGCATAACTTTTGGATTTCGTTGGAGGACAAAAAAGGAAACGCCCTTGACGGTGAGACCACCTATATCGGTTTCCGCAACATCATAATCAAAAACGGACAATTACTTGTAAATGGTGTACCCGTAACTATCCGAGGAGTGAACCGCCACGAACATGATCCACGAACGGGACATGTAGTCTCCGTAGAGCGCATGGAGCAAGACATCCTGCTGATGAAGGCCAACAACATCAATACCATACGCACGAGCCACTACCCCAACGCACCGGAGTTTTACCGACTGTGCGACTACTACGGACTCTATGTCATCGACGAGGCCAATGCGGAGTCGCACGCGCAGGGCTACGGCGAGAAGTCGCTGGCGAAACGCGAGGATTTCAAAGAGGCCACGGTCGCACGCACCCGCAATATGTACGAGCGCGACAAGAACCATCCGTGCATCATCTCGTGGTCGTTAGGTAACGAGTCGGGCAATGGCGTGTGCTACGAGGCCGCCTACGACTGGCTGAAAGCCAAAGACACTACCCGCCCCATCCAATACGAGCGCGCCCTCTACGACCGCAATACCGACATTGTCACCATTATGTATCCTTCTGTGGATTACCTCTCTAAATACGCGCAAAAACAGCAGGAACGGCCCTACATTATGTGTGAATACGCGCATGCCATGGGCAACAGCTGCGGCGGCCTCCAAAACTACTGGGACACCATCTACAAATACCCGCAACTGCAGGGCGGCTGCATCTGGGATTGGGTGGATCAGGGCTTGCTGATAACTGGTAGAGACGAGGCGCGTGGTAGAGACGGGGCGCGCCCCGTCTCTACAGATAAATATTACGCTTACGGTGGCGATTTCGGGAAGAACATGCCCTCCGACGACAACTTCTGCATCAACGGTCTGTTGGATCCCGACCGCAAACCGCACCCACAGCTGGCCGAAGTACGGAAAGTTTATCAGCCTATCAAGATTGAGGCGATGGATTTGGAAAAGTTGCAATTCCGTATTATCAATCGCTTCGATTTCAGCAACATGGATGAATACACATTGCTGTACCGTTTGCGTCCAGACGTGGCACACGAAAAACCCATTCATCCTGATGATTTTCTGAAAACTGTTGAACAATTTGACGACAAAGTTCCTATCGACTTAGCTCCGCATGATACGAGCTATTTCGAATTACCAACAATAGTGGATTCTGTGAAAGCATTAGGTATGGTCACCCCAGGAAGAGATGTGATGCTGGAGTTTTATTTGGTAAAACAAGAAGACTTTAAAGACAATAAGGATATTAAGGGAAAAGTAGTTGCCTACGAGCAGTTCAAATTGCCTGTGCCGAAGCGCAAACCGCAGGGCGCCAATTTCGGTTTCATTACCGATAGCGTAACCTACCATTGGGAAGGCACTATGCTCAATGTCAATGTGGGCAAGGTGGAGATACTTTTTGACTCCAAAACCGGACATATCACCAGCATCACGAAAGACGGCAAAGCCGTGGTACTGGATGGTCCACATCTCAATTTCTGGCGGCCGCCCACCGACAACGACCATGTTGATGGACACGGAGAACTACTCTGGCGCAGAATCGGCTTTGACAATCTCACCTATCTTTCTGATTTAACCATTGAAGATTATGTTAGAAAATCCAACCATGATGATTTGAAGATTAGTGTTCGACAATCGGCCACGAATGAAAATGAAGAGCATGTATTCACTGTCACGACTTGGTATCGAATAAAAACCACGGGAGACTTATACGTTTTCTATCAAATTGATCCGGCATTTTGGGTTCCCTCTTTCCCGAAAATCGGCCTACAGATGAAAGTGTCAGACGAGTTAGTGACTACCGAATGGGTGGGTTATGCGCAGGAAAGCTACAAAGACCGTCAGGCGTGCGGCTTTTTAGGCCACTACGAAGCCCCCACTGACAATCTTTTCCACCATTACGTGCGTCCGCAGACGGCGGGCAACCGCATGGGAACGCGCTACGTGTCACTCTTCAACAAAGAGCATGAACGAATGTTATCTGCACAAATAGAAGGTCGTAATTGCCAATTCAGTATTTATCCTTATTCGGATGAAAACATCGAGCAAGCCCGTCACACCAACGAGTTGGAGCGGACCGGATACTATACTTTAAATATTGACTATGCGCAGGCTGGGTTGGGAACGGCCACATGCGGTCCTGGTATCCGGGAAAAAGATTTAGTTGCCAGCCAATTTCGGGAGTTTTCCTTTCACCTGCAAATAGGCGAAAACGAATGGTTTGATTCATGTTTTGTGGATAATATTTATGAGAAATATTCAATTCAAAGCACCAGATGCAGAAGTATAAGCGGCGTTGTTCCGGCGGGAAAAAGAGAACTGGTTTTGAAAAGCGAACCCGATGCTCCTTATAATGAATATCCCAAGCGCAAACTGGAAGATGGTCGAATCGGTAATCCCGCCAACTATCACGAAGGATGGGTCGGTTTTTATGGAAAGCCGATGAAAGTATTATGCGAAGATTATCGATCTTTCAATGATTCATTGGAAATTACCCTGAATTTTGCGCACCACCCGTCGCAGTGGGTCTTTATGCCACAGAAGGTGCTGGTGTCGTACTCCACCAACGGCAAAAAGTACAGTCAGCCTGAAGAGGTGACGTTGCCCTTCGACCCAACATTGAAGGAGAACGACAAACCGAGGGTTTGCATCCTGCGACACAAAATCCCGAATAAGAAGGTGAAATACATCAAAATCGAAGCACAGCCCATGGAGAAACTGCCCGAATGGCATGCGGCAGCAGGAGAGAAGGCATGGTTGATGATTGACGAGGTGAAGGTACAATAGGGGGAGTCTCGCACTTCGTGCTCGAGGGGAGTCTCACAGCGTTCGAGGGGAGTGGACTTCGTCCAAAGGGGAGTTGGGCTACGGATGAGAAGAGTATTTTTTAGTATTTTTGCAAAGCAAACAAGGCATCAAGCATCATAAAAAAATCTGCTGTAATATGGAAAACAAAGCTGGTCAATTTTTGGAAAGATACCGCGAGACGGAAGAATGGGTACTCAACAATCTCAAAGTCGCGGATATGAAAGATTTGGAGCAAATGCCGCAATACAAAAGCATTCGCAGCAATTTGGCATTCTGCCGTATGCTACGTAACCTGCTATCCCACTACGATTGGTCCAAAGCGGACAACGACATGATTATTGTCACCGACCAAGCTGTACGGCAAGTTAACAAAATATACTATGCCATAAACCCTTTGACCTTGATGCGACTTGCGATTCGTGTCGGAGAAATTTTCGCTCCATCACCGACTGATTCAGTGCTTTCTGCCGTGAAAATCATGCAACGTAACGACTACTCTTACATTCCCATTGTGGAAAATCATAGGATTGTAGGAGTATTCAGCACCAAAACAATTATGCGATTGGTAGCTGAAAATAACAGTGTAAATCTCAATGAACAATTGACTTTCAAGGATATAGCGGACATCACCAATATCGTGGATGAGCCGAACGCCCACTATGGTTTTATCCATTCCAACGCAACGGTGGAGGATGTGAGTGAGATGTTCCAGCGTTCAAAAAAAAGAAGGGGACGTTTAGATGTGCTTTTTATTACCGACAATGGCCAGTCCAATGGCTTGTTGCAAGGGATGGTGACACCTGTGGATTTACTTTAGGGGGAGTCTCGCTTCGCTCGAGGGGAGTCATGCTTCGCATGAGGGGAGTCTCACTGCGTTCGAGGGGAGTGGACTTCGTCCAAAGGGGAGTTGGGCTGCGCTCAAGGGGAGATTAATTGATTACAGGATTACAGAATGATGGATTATCTGGTGAGAATGTGTGATTGAATATAGGGACGCACCGCGTTCGTCCGCGGGGAGGGTCACTGCGTTCAAGGGAAGTTTGCGGTAAAGGTGCGTAAGGAAAGAAGGAATTCAAAATTCAGAATTCAAGGACATGCCCGAGGATGCTATGCGGCGAGGCCGCAGTCGCCGCATAAAAAAAGCGGCCCGCAGTCATCTGCGAGCCGCTAGAGAATGAGGCAACGACCTACTCTTCCACCATTGAAGGCAGTACCATCGGCGCGACCGGGCTTAACTTCTCTGTTCGGAATGGGAAGAGGTGGACCCCGGTGC
>CAJOFJ010000040.1 GCA_905233625.1 uncultured Bacteroidales bacterium
GGCGCGTCAAAGGTGAAACCATGCTCAGAGTAAGTGTTACCAGCGCAGATTGTTTCATTGTCAAAGTGTACCGAGTCAACCGGGTTCACCGTCAGGGTCAGCGTGACAATGCTGTCGCAGCCATTGATGTTGTGAGTTCGGATGGTGTCGTAATGGATGGTCTGGACAGTGCTGTATGGCGCGTCAAAGGTGAAACCATGGTCAGAGTATGTGTTGCCAGCGCAGACTGTTTCATTGTCAAAGTGTACCGAGTCAACCGGGTTCACTGTCAGGGTCAGCGTGACAATGCTGTCGCAGCCGTTGGCGTTGGTTGTGCGGATGGTGTCGTAATAGATGGTCGGCATAGTGCTGTACGGTGCTTCGTACGTGAATCCGTGAGCGGAGTATGTGTTACCAGCGCAGACCGTCTCTTCATCGAAGTGTACCGAATCAACAGGGTTCACTGTCAGGGTCAGCGTGACAATGCTGTCGCAGCCATTGACTGTCTCCAGGGTATCAATTTTAGAGCCTGCTTCGTCGAATACTTTGTTATTCCAAAAGTATGGCAATTCATTCACGCAGATTGCTACGGTGTCGGTCAAGTTATAGATTGGATTTACGGTAAGAACTTTTGTTACCACAAAGCAGTTAGTGTTTGTCCTTGTAGTGTCGTTTTGTGTACCTGCTTCTGTGAAATAAAAACCGTCCCAATTAAGAGGTAGCTCGGTTTTACATACGCTTCTTTGGTCGGGTATAGTAGGATAAGTCGGAACAGTTTTTATTGTCATTCTCACCACGGAGTCACATCCATTGACAGTTTTCAGTGTTGTTGCTTGTGACCCGGCTTCGTTGAATGTGACATCATTCCATGTATAGGGTAGATCGCAGGAACAGATGGTCTTGATAACCGTCGTGTCATAGGTGGGTAGTACCGTCAGCTCCAAATATACAGTGCTGTCGCAGCCTAATTCCATACTAGTCAGGGTATCGTACATCATGCCGGCAGTTGCCGTGGCGATGTTGAAACCGTTCTCCGTATAGCTTTCCCCTTGGCAAATAACGGCTCTCAGCGTAGAGTCTTTCGCAAGAATGTCACTGGCTTTTATGGGATTCGCCTGAGTGTTGTGGTACCAACAAAAAGTGATGAGGAAGAATAAAAAGTATATTTTTTTCATTGTGATTTTGTTTTTTTTCAGATTATCCTAATACAAATTTGCAAAGATACACAATATATTTAAATTAACAATGAATTGTTGATAAATAATGAAGATAGATGGATAGATGCGGAATAAAAATGGAGAGACGAGGGCTAGCCTCTGTCTCTCCATTTTGAATACTTGAAGATGTTCCTAAAACTATTTCAGCACCCAATAGTTCAATCCTGTGCTTCGGCCATAACTGTCAGCTTCTGCCTCCGTCCCGAATACGCCGATGCATATACGCATGTTCTTTGAATTGGGCTGTAATACCACCTTGGGATTATATTGTTCTAGTTTGCGACTTTCGATATGTTGCCGTACTTCTTTTTCACTTCTGAAACTGCCCACAATGACATAGTATTTGCCTTTTTCGTAATCAATGAAGAATTTCTCTCCATCTGGCAGTTGACTTGTGACGGGATTTTCGCTGATGGCTTTTTCTTCAATTGATTCAGGATTTGTGACTTCGTATATAGTATCTTCTTCCAAGATCAAACTATCGGAGGCATTGTCAGTATCTATGGTGCCGGTAGCTACAGGAGTGATATCTTGTATAGGTTCTTCCACCACTTGTTCAGTGCCTTTGGAACCAAAATATTGCTGGTAAAGCCCGGTCAGCTGTTCACGAAAATAATAAGCTGCTGCGGCTAAAGATGCTAAAAGCAAAAGTATGATCACCCATATTATCCAGCCTTTTTTCTTCTTGCCTTTTTCATCCCCCTCATCCCCCTCATCCTCCTCATTTTCCTCGTCTTCCAGCTCCTTCTCCACATTATCTTTTTCTATCGTGTCTTCTTCTGTCTCTTTTGTATCCTCCTGGAAGTCCTTGATGTCATTAACGAGTTCTCTGTCATCGTTTTCTTCACTTTCCTCTTTTCCCAGCTCAATAGGTTCCATTCCTTCATATTCCACATTTAGCTCGGCGATACGGTCACATAAAAAACTAATCACCCCTTGTTCGTTTTTGGCGAAGGTGCCAAAATTCTCAAAACTGACACTTTTGTTGTGATCCAATGCATTTTTGAGTTGCATTACCCACTGATCTATCTGGGTAGTGGCCTCGGTAATCAGCAATCCGCCCTTCTGCGATACAAACATGGTAAAGGCAAAGCCGTTGCCATCAAATTCCGGATCATATACCAGCTTGTAGCCTGGCGGTGTAATCATGCCTTTCTTGATTTGTGCCGACTCATACTCCTTTCGGAACAAACCGAGATTGTTGACAAACACGCTATCCTTTTCGCAAAGGGCTTTTATTAGGTAGTTGATGATCATCTTTTTAATGTGCTAGTGTACCAATTTTTATTGTTATGAGCTTTGAGCCATGAGCTGTGAGCTATAAAACTTTGAATTTTGGATTTTGATTCTAATTCTTAATTGTTTACTCTCCTCAAGTCTTCCGGTGTGTCAATCCCAATTCCTTCGTACTCGCATTCTGCCACATAAATGGCATAGCCGTTTTCAATCCAGCGCAGTTGCTCTAATTTTTCGCTTTTCTCCAGGTTTGTTTCGGGTAGCTGAATCAGTTGTCGCAGGGTGCCATATCGGTAGCCGTAGATACCAATATGTTTGAAATATTTTGGGGTAAATTGCTCTGGATTACGGAGATAGGGAATGGTATAGCGACTGAAATAGATGGCTTTGTGGTTTTTGTCAAAGACTATTTTCACTTTGTTGGGGTCGTTCACTTCTTCTGTACGCGTAATTGGCGAGGTGAGGGTGGCGATTTGTACCGACGGGTCTTCGAAGAGCTTGATGAGCAGGTTGATGACTTCACCGGTGATGAAAGGTTCGTCGCCTTGTACGTTGATGACCACATCGTCGGCCTGCAGGCCAAGCTGCCGGGCGGCCTCTCCGCAGCGGTCGGTGCCCGAAGGCAGAGTGGGGGAGGTCATCACGGTTTGTCCTCCGAAGCCTGTAACACAGCTGGCGATACGTTCGTCGTCAGTAGCTACGCTTACGTGGTTTGCCATTGAAGTGCAGGCGGCTTCGTACACAAGCTGTATCATGGGTTTGCCGTGAATGAGAGCCAATGGTTTGCCAGGAAAACGGGTCGAGGCGTAGCGGGCGGGAATAATAATGTGGACAGACATTGTTTATTTGAAAAGACCGAACAGCTCGGCGTTGATTTTTTCGATAACAATGCCGAAATCTTCCGCGCGTTCGGCGAACTTGATGGTGTTCACGTCAATCACCAGCAGTTTGCCGGGATAATTGCTGATCCACTTCTCGTATTTCTCGTTCAGGTGCTGCAAGTAGTCGATACGGATGGTATTCTCGTACTCGCGGCCTCGTTTGTTGATTTGGGCTACCAGCGTGGGAATATCGGCCTTCAGGTATATCAGCAAGTCTGGGTATTCCAGAAATTGCGTCATCAGCTCGAACAGCGAGGTGTAATTCTCGAAGTCGCGGGTCGGCATCAGCTGCATGTCGTGCAAGTTTGGCGCGAAAATATAAGCATCCTCGTAAATGGTGCGGTCCTGAATCACGTCTTTCTTTTTCTTTCTCAGCTCGATAACTTGTCTGAAACGGCTGTTCAGAAAATAAACCTGTATGTTGAACGACCAGCGTTGCATGTCTTCATAAAAACTGGCCAGATAGGGGTTGTTTTCCACACTTTCGTACATGGGTTCCCATCCGAAATGCTTGGCCAGCATGCCGGTGAGAGTGGTTTTCCCCGATCCGATGTTTCCTGCTACGGCTATATGCATGATGATGTTGTTTTTAAGGGTTCAAACTGCAAAAATACTAAAATAATTGATGCGAAAACTTGACTTATTTCGATTTTTTCTTCTTGATGTTCTTCACGTCTTTTTTCTCTTTCTTAATCTGCTTGTCGTAGTTGGCCACGTCAATTACAGCGTTGGAAGTGGCATTCAACAAGGGAGTGGTGGACAGCTTCTGTCCCACAGCGCGTTGCAGCCAGAGGTCGGGAGTGAGGTGTCCCATGGCGAAGATGCGTTCCACTTCGGGACCGATTTTTTTGCCCTTCAGGAATTGTTCTAATTGAAAGTCAACGAGATGTCCAATAGGATAGGCCGAAACATAAAGCGGATCGACGATGATGTGTGAGTAGCAGGCCAGGATGACTTGGTCTTTTTCTTTGAAAATGGGGGCGTAGTACAGATTCCAAACCTCTTTGGCGATATTCAGTACGGCGTTGCGCAACTGCTCGGCATTGGCCTTGGGATGAGCGTACATCCATTGCCAGGTCTTGATGTCAACCAGTGAAACACCCATGATCTCGTAGCAGTTCCAGAAAATATCGAGGGTGTTCAGGTCTTCGTTGATTGTGTCGTTGTTGGTCAGGCCTAACAGTTCGAGATCTCGGTTCTGGAAAGTGAAAGCCAATGCTTCGGTGAAGCCGGTGTTGGGAACGCCGCGCATGAAATAGTTGTCCACTTCATGCAACGAAATGGTTTGCTCCACATTGTGGCCGAACTCATGAATGCCGATGTTGTAGCCTTTGTAGTCCATGCCGTTCTCACCGATACGGGTTCTCAGCATGGAATTGTCGTCTCTCATCATGGCTTCCCAAGCGTGGCCGGCACCTATCGACGGGTCAACGGTGACATGGTCGCAGATGAATTTGGCTCTTGCATTGGTGAAGCCCAGCTTGACCAGGATATTGGGAAGATCGTTTGCAAATGCCTCGGTGTTAGGATATTTGCTCATGGTAATGCTGTCCAGTTTGCGCTGGTCCATGCTGCTGCGGGCTTTGAAGCCGTCGTACCAGATATCGAAGGGTTGCAGTTTGCGGCCCAATCGTTTGGAAATCAATTCGGCCACTTCTTTTACTTGGGGAGAGGAAATCAACTCGGTGAAGAGCTTTTCGGCCTGTTCCACAGAAATCTCATACTCACCTTCGAATTTACGGGTGATGAAGTTGTCTTCCTCATAGTATTCGTCGGAAGCCTTGATGGCTTTGAAATTGCGGAGCAGGTGCTCGTAACGTTTGTTGTTCTCGGATTTTCCTTTGATTTCAACACGCTGTATGAATGTTTGATTGGTAGAGGGATACCATATATAATCATCCTTGTTGATGACATCCTCTGCAATGGTCTGGTCGGTGATGCGGGTGAGAATGTTATAGATGATGCTCTGTTTCTCTGTGCCACTTACAGGATCGCTATAAGCCGCTTTGATTTCGTCACGCAGTCCCCAGTGGGTAATCAGTTGCACATCAGGAGTCCAGTAGCGGATGTTCTTGTCGCTCCATACCATACCCATATAGATGTTATAGTTGGCAATGTAGTTTTCGGCGGCAGCGGTAGCAGCGTTAATCTGCTGTTCGGCAGAAGCGGGGGCGCGGTCGGTGAACATGTCGCCCAGACGTACATAGCCCCACTGGCGGATGGTCCAGTTCTCGCCGTTGTTCACTTTCTCGCGGAGGGTGAAATGCGGAAAGTTCATGATGACGATGAAAGCGATCTTGTTGTTGAACATGTCCGCCTTGAAGTGCGCAAGTCCGTTATAGGATCCGAAAATGTCGTCGATGGGCAGGTCCTCATAGCCTTTGACGTGCGAGGGACGGAGCAACTCGATGGTGACACGGTTGTTGTGACCCAGAATAGTTTCGAAATTGCTGCACAATCTTTCAAATAATTGGTCCTTTTCTTCCAAGTTCAGGCAGAAATACATGGTGCAGAATTCCACAAATTCGTCCTGGGAACCATCTGCGGGGGTCCAAAAAGTGGCAGCCTGGTTCAGTCCGCGGTCTATCAGTTTTTCAGAGATGGTGCATCCTTTTCTGAGGATGGCCGATTTGGCTTTCGAACAACTGTGCTCAGTGATGTATCTATTTGATGGACTTGCATTTAACATGATGATTGACGACATGAAAATGGTTAAAAAAACGTAGATTTTTTTCATAAATTTAATTTGACAAATGATGAATGTAAAATATATTTTTCAATAATATTTAAGGCAAAAAACAAAGCTGCAAAATTAGTAAAATTTTTCTTTGAAAAAAATGTCCATCGTAATAAAAAAAGTTGTATTTTTGCAACCTCATTTCGCAAGAGATGGGCATCGGGGTGTGGCGCAGTTGGCTAGCGCACTTGCATGGGGTGCAAGGGGTCGAAAGTTCGAGTCTTTTCACCCCGACGAAACAAACAAAAAGAGGAGCATTGCTCCTCTTTTTTGTTTATAGTCCGCGTTGCTGAGATTCAATAGTAAATCCGTTTCTACTTTTTTTGATAAAAAGAAAAGGGTATATCGATTTCAGACCCGCACAAGTATTCTGACTAGCTATATGAGAAAATTCAGTTGTTAGCTTAACGTCTGAACCTCATCCTCGGAAAGTCCTGTAAGCTTAATAATTATAGGAATAGAAAGACCATTCTCAAGCATTTGTGCAATTATTGCACGCTTGGCATTGGCTTCTCCTCTTGCTTCTCCTCTTGCTTCACCTCTTGTCTCGCCCCGTTTGCAGGCACATTCGATGGCGTCTTGCACATCTTGGTACTCCAATACGCTTTTCTTGTATTCTTCCATTTCCTCTTCGTTTAAGTTTGACAATCTGCTCTCCTCGTATAGTCTCTTGAAGATTGGATCTGTTTCTTTGGCCTCGTCTTTCAGGGTCATTTTCTGCATGTTTTT
>CAJOFJ010000041.1 GCA_905233625.1 uncultured Bacteroidales bacterium
TATGTGAATACCATGAAATATGCATCCTGATTTCTTCTGCTGAAAAATGTTGATAACTTTTTGAAAAAAAACTTGATTTTAACCTATAATACATAAGCGACGCAGTCGCGCAGTGTGGGGATTGTGGATGCGACTGTGAGAAGTGTCCCGGATATGAGTCCACATAAGCGACGCAGTCGCGTGGTGTGGAATAGGCTAGAACCTACCACCGGCGCCGCCGCCACCGAAGCCTCCGCTGCCACCGAAGCCTCCAAATCCTCCTCCACCAAAACTTCCACCTCCGAAACCGCCTCCGAAGCCACTGCTGCCGCTGTAGCCACTGCCTCCGCGATGACCGTTGCTCAAAAGGGACCCCCAGAATATAGCGTTAAGAAGGTCTTCTTTATTAACATTGTCGCCACCAGAACCATTGCCTCCTTTGCGATTGTGCGATGATTTGGAGGCCGAGGCAATCAGAATGACAATCATGATGAAGAGGAAAATGACGAAGCCGGCAAGAAACGCTCCATCTTCACCGCTGTAGTCACGGGCCACGTTGATTTCGCCGGCCACTGCGGGCAAGATGACATCCAGACCCTTGACCAGCGCCTCGTAATAGTTACCCTGTTTCAGCTCGGGAATGAACTGCTGCTCAATGATGCGCTTGCAGGCGGCATCGGGTAGCACCCCCTCCAGGTCGTAGCCGGTGGCGATGTATATGTCGCCGTCACCGCCTCTGGCACTGGAGGGTTTGATGAGGATAACCACCCCGTTATTGAATTTTTTGTCCCTAACCCCCCATTGGTCGCCAATCTCGTAGGCAAACTCCGCGGCGCTGTAGTCTCCCAAATCGTTGACAATAACTATGCAAATCACATTGGAGGTACTGTCGTTGAAGGCCACCAGCCGCTGCTCCAGTTCGTTTACTTGTTCAGTTGTTAACACGCCCGCAAAGTCGTTGACCAGGCGAGGTGGGTCGGGCTGTGGCGGAATCTGTGCCCACAACAGTGCGGAGCAACAAAGGGTCAGTAAGAATAAAACGAGTCTTTTCATTAATCAAAATTAAATTCTACATCGGGAGCCACATCGGCGCCTTCTTTAGCCTTGAAATAGCCTTTCTTGTCAAAACCAAACATGCCAGCGAAAATGTTGTTCGGGAAACGGCGGATGGCGGTGTTGTATTGCTGCACCACCTCGTTGAATTTCTTGCGCTCAACGGTAATGCGGTTTTCAGTGCCTTCCAATTGTGATTGCAGTTCCAAGAAGTTCTGATTGGCTTTCAGCTCAGGATAGCGTTCCACTACGACCATCAAGCGGCTCAATGCGGAGCTCAACTGGTCTTGTGCCTGCTGGAAAGCAGCGATGTTCTCTTCGGTCAGCTTGGAAGGATCCACCTGTACGGAAGTGGCTTTTGAACGGGCTTCAATCACAGCCTCCAGGGTACCTTTCTCATATTCTGCAGCACCTTGTACCGTCTTCACCAAGTTGGGGATAAGGTCAGCACGA
The DNA here is from genome assembly GCA_905233625.1 of uncultured Bacteroidales bacterium. GTDB lineage: Bacteria > Bacteroidota > Bacteroidia > Bacteroidales > WCHB1-69 > RUG11690. The sequence continues at coordinate 1,486 of CAJOFJ010000041.1, forward strand.
CGCTGATACACGTTCTCCACCTGAGCCCATGCCTGCTGGGTCTCTTCGTCCAACTTGACCATGTTGTTGTAAATTTTAACAGCCCAAAGGACTAATACGGCGATGATGCCGACAAAGATTAAGATTTTTACTGTTTTTGACATTGTTATTTAATTTAAATGGTTAATAATGAATTACATATTCAAATGCTCAATCAGAATCTTGACCCCGATGCCAATAAGAATCAAGCCGCCTAGAATCTCAGCATAGGTGGGTTTGAGGCGGTTGGACAGGAATTTGCCCATGTAGAAACCTCCTATCGAGAACAGGAAAGAGCCGAGACCGATAATCAGTACGGCAATCCAAATTCTGACATCCAGCATGGAAAAGCTGAAGCCGACGGCCAGCGCGTCGATACTGGTGGCGATGGACAGCACCAGTAGAGTGGTAGGTTTCATGATGTTCATGCCTTTTCCTCCCTTTTCAGGACGAAGGGCCTCCAACATCATCTTGAGTCCAAGTACCAGTAGGATGCCGAAGGCAATCCAGTGTCCGAAGCGCTCTACATAACTCACCACCGCTTGGCCTCCGAAATAACCGATCAGCGGCATCATGCCTTGGAACAGGCCGAAAAAGGAACCTATGACCAGCGCATGTCGCAAACGAAGTTCTTTTTGCAGTCCTCCTGCGGAAAAACTGACCGCGAAACAGTCCATGGCTAGTGCGATTGAAAGAAAGATTAGTTCTAAAATGCTCATATTGATAGTTTTTAATTTTTCATCAGTTGTAGATTACAGAAGCGATAGTAATCGCCTTTTTGTTGCATCAGTTCATCGTGGCTACCCTGTTCGCTGATATGGCCGTCTTTCACGAAGAGGATTTGGTCGGTGTTGCGGATGGTCGATAAGCGGTGGGCGATAATGATGGCGGTGCGGTCCTTCAACAAGCCTTGAATTGCCTGCTGGAACAGGAACTCTGATTCGGTGTCGAGAGCTGAGGTGGCTTCGTCGAGGATGAGCACCTGCGGATTGCTTAGCAGGGCACGGGCAATACTGATGCGTTGGCGCTGGCCGCCCGAAAGTCTCATACCTCGGTCTCCTAAAATGGTATTGTATCCGTCCTCCATCTCCATGATAAAGTCGTGTGCCTGAGCGATTTTTGTAGCTTCTATCACTTCTTCCTTGGTTTTACCTTCCATGCCGAAAGTGATGTTGTTGTACACCGTGTCGTTGAAGAGCATCACATCTTGGTTCACAATGCCGAAAATACCACGCAAGTCGCTGATTCTGTATCTTTTAAGATTGATTCCATCCAGAATTATCTCGCCTGCCGATACATCATAAAAACGGGGTAGCAGGTCCACCAAGGTGGATTTACCCGCGCCAGATGCTCCGACTAAGGCAATAGTTTTTCCTTTCTCCAAGGTGAAATTCACATCGTCCAAAACATCGTAACGTCCATCAATTTGCATCCCGTTGTACGAGAAACTGACGTGCTGGTATTCAATCTTATCTTTAAATTTTTGCAATGAAATGGGTTGTTCGTCTTCTACAATAACTTCTTCACCATCAATGATTTCATATATTCTTTCTGCTGAAGCCATCCCTTTTTGGATATTGTAAACCGAGGTGACCAAAGCTTTGGCAGGCGGAATAATACGGGCGAAAACGAGGATGTACATAACAAAAAGACTTCCGCTAAACATGCTTTCAGGGGCAAAAAGGCCGCCTAAAAAAAGAATAAGCATCAAGGCCGCCACACTCAGGAATTCCACAAGGGGAGAGCCTAACTCATTGATTCTGTATATCTTTTTATTCAGAGTGTAAAATTCGTGATTTTCATTCTTGAATTTTTCCGACATAAAGTCAATGGCATTGTATGCCTTGATGATTCGCAGTCCGCCAATGGTTTCTTCAAAGATGGAACTCAGTTTTCCCAGCAGTTGTTGGGCCTTTACTGATTTCTGTTTGATGCTCTTTCCAATGGAGGCTATGAAGTAACCTGCTATAGGTAAGACAATTAACGAAATCACGGTGAGTTTTGCACTGATGCTGAAAAGGGCGAAGAGGAAGACCACAATGAGGAAGGGATCTCGGCAAATGGATTGCAAAGTACTGATGACTGACCACTCTACTTCCTGCACATCGGCGCCCATACGGTTGAGAATATCGCCTTTGCGCTGTTTGGAGTAAAACGAAAGAGGCAAAATCAGCAGCTGGTGGTATATTTCGCTGCGTATCTGTTTGAGGATGCCGCAGCGGATGTCCGCCAAGAAAAACATACCCATGTAGCGGCAGAGGTTCGACAGAAATGAAAGTACTACCATGGTGCCGGCAATGTAGATCAGGGCGGCCACGGAACCATGCGCCTCGATAATCAGGCTCATGTAATAATAGAAGGTATTGATAATGTAATCGGCGGAGATTTCGAAAGTGGGCTTGACCGTCACGGCCTCGGTCTGACCGAACAAAACGGACAGGAAAGGCACCACCATTGAGAGGGAGAAAATCGAAAAAATGGAGTATAAAAAGTTGAAAATCAGAATGAAAGCAATATCTGCCTTGTAAGGGAACACATGCCGGAAAAGACGATAGAACAGTTTCATTCCAATCCAGATTAAACATGCAAAGATACGAATTTTTTTGTATTTTTGCCGATATTAAAATTATACAAAATATGAGAAAATATTTTATATTAATTGTTTTAATAAATATTTCCGTTCTGATTTGGGCACAGCGAGATAGTTGTTCCCTGCTGTTTTCCTTTTATAATGTGGAAAATCTGTATGACCCTGAGAACGATTCTCTTTTTCGGGACGATGATTTCACGCCAGAGGGCTCGTATCATTGGACGTATGGCAAATATGCGAAAAAGGTGAACAATATTGCCAAAGTGCTGATTGCCATGGGTGAGGGGGAGCCTCCCGATATAGCGGCGATGGCGGAGGTGGAGAATGACCGTGTCTTTCAGCGCTTCTGCTATCGCTCACCCTTGCAGAAATTCAATTATGGCTATGTGCATTTTGATGCTCCCTATTCGCGTGGGGTGGAAACGGGTTTGCTGTACCGCAAAGACCGTTTGCAAATTGTTCATAAAGAGGCTATTGCTGTGGTGTTCCCCTTTGAACCGGCTACCAAAAACAGAGATATTTTGTATGTGGTGGCGAAGACTCTTTGCGGAGATAGCTTACATCTTTTCGTCAATCATTGGACTTCCCGCTATGGCGGCTACGGGGCCACGGTGCCCAAACGGAATTATTATGCCCAGGTGTTACGGCATTGTGTGGATTCGTTGCTGAATCTGAATCCAGCGGCGAAAATTGTCATTATGGGCGATTTCAACGATTATCCCACGGATGAGAGTGTGAGTAGGACTTTGGGGGCTTCCGACAAATCCCAAACCGACACGGCATCGCTGTATAATTTGATGTATATTTTTTTGAAAATGAACAATATAGGAACGCATAAACACGAGGATTTCTGGGGTTGCCTCGACCAGATTATCGTTTCTCCCGCTTTATTGGACAGCACATCAGTAGGTATGCACATAGTCAATAATGAAGCGCATATTTTCAAAGAGGATTTTATGGTGGTACCTGATGAGAAGTATGGTGGCTACAAGGTTTTCCGCACCTTCCTCGGGCCTCGCTACATTGGTGGTTATGGGGATCATTTGCCGGTGTTTGTCGTTATATGTGACAAACAAAACTAGTGTCTGCAGAGTTATGAAAAAGTCCTGAAAGAAAAACATTCTATTAACCTCATACTAAGGTCGACAGGCCGCTAGTATTTATTCACCTCGTTACATTACGAGAGGTCATTTAGTTCTTCAAACACCCAATCGGCACCACCAGCACACCGTCCTCAGGACGCTTGTACGCATAGTCGCCGATGCCCGTCAGCACCATCAGGAACGACGGCTTCTTCATCTTCGTAGTGTCGATCTTGTCTGCCAGTGTTCTCAAGCTTGCCGCACCGTCCTTAATCAGTTCCGTACCGCCAATTTTGATTTCTATCAGTCCATATGACCCGTTTCGCAGATGCACCACCGCATCGCACTCCAGCTTGTTCTTGTCGCGATAATGGTACACCTTCCCGTCCAGTGCTTCAGCATATACCCTGAGGTCCCTCACCGCCAACGTCTCGAAGAAAAGTCCAAAAGTCTCCATATCATTAATTAAATCCTTGGGACCGAGACCCAATGCAGCTGTAGCGATAGAAGGATCGATGAAATAACGCGTATCCGATGTGCGGATGGCCGTCTTCGAGCGAAGATTGGGGTTCCAGGCCACCGAATCCTCAATCACGAAAATCTCCTTCAGCGCCTTGATATAATCATAGACCGTGTTTTCCGACATCTGTTTGTCACCGTTGGCCTTGATGTCAGCCAAGATGGTTCCCGCTGTGGCTTGACTCGCCTGATTTCTGGCATACGACCGCATGATGCGCTTGGTCAGTTCCTCATCCCTGTCAACATCATCCACCCGTTTGATGTCGTTGCTCACCACCGAGTCGTAATAGTTGAATGCCTGGGCCAACGCAGCCTTTTCGCTTTTCTTCAGCACAGCCTTGGGCCATCCGCCACGGCAAGTGAGGAATGCCAGACGATCCAGATCGATATGGCTCACTCCGTCTATCTTTTCCGCATACTCAAACAACTTGCCCAAGCTAACCGTTCCTGTCGAATCCTCCGACTCCCAAAGCGTCATTGTGCGCAGTTTCAGGCGTGCCATACGCCCCGTACCGGTATGGTGTATCTGCTCCTCCTCAATCGGTTTTCCGTTCTCATCCTTCTTGGGTTTTGGTGGAACCGCAGAGCCTTAACTCATTTTGATGTGACACTTGGCCGGATTTTGATGTGACACTTGGCCGTGTTTCATACCTTATTTTTCAGCTGTGCGGACTGGTGCTGGAACCGCCCTTTCACCTTTTACCTTAACATTCAATGGA
>CAJOFJ010000042.1 GCA_905233625.1 uncultured Bacteroidales bacterium
GAACTGGACAAAGTGCTGTTGTCTTTGCCCGCAGACAATAGGCGAGTGACGCCCCAGGTTGTCGAGGACCAGATTGGTGTCAGCAAGGATTTTAATAGTTTTGAGTTGCGTGATGCTATCGTCAACCGTAATATTTTCAAGGCCAATCAGATTATCAAGTATTTTGATGAGAATCCGAAGGCGGGAAGCATCTACTCATTCCTTCCCATGCTTTTCAATTACTTCCAGAATCTGATGATTGCCTATTATTGTCCGCAGAAGGGTAGTCAGGAAGCATTGGCTCAATGGCTCGACATGAAGTCTCCCTGGGCAGCACGTGACTACATGACGGGCATGCGAAATTATACCGGAATGAAGGTGCTCCAGATTATTTCCAAAATAAGAGAAATTGACGCCAAAAGTAAGGGTTTGGACAACCCAAATACCCCAGCAGGGGAGCTGATGAAGGAATTACTTTTCTTTACATTTCATTAAAAAACTGCCTTTTTGGCGCTTCAAATTTTCTAGAATCCATTTTTTCCTGAACATACGATTTTGGCCTCAAACCCCGATGCCTATTAGGCTTCTGGCCAATCATTCCCCCTTATATTTCCCAAATTCAGAAATTTCCGCCCAATTGTCGGGAAATCGCGCAAAATTGCAAAATTTCGATGAAAAGAGTTGTGGGAATTTGGATTTAGCAAATATTATGATTTGGGGATTTTAATTTGGGAATGTAAATGGTTTGAACAACCGAATCGACTTTCGAATTCTAAAAGACGAATTCGAGGAAAATAAAATACCTTTTCGAATTGTTCTTTAGATATTAAAACCCGAATATGTTGCTTTAGATGTTTAAATTTATGCATATTCAGCATGGTTTTTATTGTATAAACACCTAAAAACCTGTATTTTATATCGAATTTCCAAAGTTTGGTTGGAAGAATTCCATAATGATGCGACTTTCAGTTTTGCATATCGCTTAAAAAGCAGCTTGTGAATTATAAGTAGTGCGTTTATACCCAGATAGTTGTCAAAAATCACTTGATAAACGCTTTGTCATGATATTTTTAGAAATATTCGCCTTTGTGTTTTTAAATCCCCAAATTCAGTTTTCTTTATGCAGAATTTGAAATTTAAAATCGAAAATTCAAAATTCAATAATCAAAATTTTCTTTAGATTTCTTGTGTATGTCAAAAAAATGATTTACCTTTGTAAAATCAACAAAAATGGCATTTTTTTGCCCTATTTTATTCTTATGGAAACAAAAGACCGCATTAAGCAGATTATGGAAGAGCAGCACATGACCCAACAGATGTTTGCCGACTTCCTGCAACAGGCACCAGCTACCCTGAGTAGTATTTTCAATGGCAGGACCCGTCCTACCCTGAATATCGTGGATGCAATAAAAACAAAAATTCCTGACATTAGTATTGAGTGGTTATTATATGGTCAGGGAGAGATGTATATCACCCACCCCGAGACTGCTGAGACCCCTCTTAGAGGCTCAGGGGCATCACCAGATTTGATGCTCGATTTTGAAGCTTCCTCGAATGCTGGTTTACCCAATCCACCCGCTCGTGAAGAAGTAAGAGAGGTGCGTGTCATCGAGAAGGAGCCTCGTCGGGTTACTGAGATTCATGTCTATTATGACGACCAGACCTACGAGACCTTTGTCCCTGCAAAGAAATAAGCAAATTTTTTCATGTTTTTTTGGCTATTTACCAAAAAATGAGTACTTTCGCAGACTAATAACGAAGCTATTTGCGAGATGAAGAAATATGTTATTGATTTGCAGGTCCGTAGCGTTGAACAGCTCAGCCCTAAGCATGTGCTGCTGAAGCTGACGGACGACCATCCCTTGCCTGAAATGCTCCCCGGACAGTTTGTTGAGGTGCGCGTAGACCATTCTCCAACCACCTTTTTGCGTCGTCCAATCTCCATCAATTTCGTGGATAAGGCCAACAACGAACTGTGGCTTCTGGTAGCGATGATTGGTGATGGGACTCGTCAGTTAGGTTGTTTGCATGCTGGCGATGTGCTGAACTGTGTTCTCCCGTTGGGAAATACGTTCACCATGCCATCTGCCCGACAAGAGCGCGTCCTTTTGGTAGGCGGTGGCGTTGGTATGGCCCCCATGCTCTTTATGGGTGGCGAGATGCATCGCATGGGTTGTGAGCCCACTTTCCTGTTAGGCGGTCGCACTCATACCGACCTGTTAGAGCTTGATATATTTAATAGGTTCGGGCGCGTGTGCGTGACAACGGAAGACGGCTCTATGGGCGAGAAGGGGTTTGTGACCAATCATTCCGTGTTGAATGAGCATTTCGACCGTATCTGTACTTGTGGTCCCAAGCCTATGATGATGGCTGTAGCCCGTTATGCCAAGCAGAACAATATTGATTGCGAGGTTTCTTTGGAGAATATGATGGCTTGTGGCTTGGGTGCTTGTCTGTGTTGTGTCGAAAAGACAACAGAGGGTAATCTGTGTGTTTGTAAAGAAGGACCTGTATTTAACGTAAACCGTTTGTTATGGCAGATTTAAGAGTCAACATAGGGCGTCTGGCCCTGAAGAATCCGGTGATGACAGCCTCTGGCACATTTGGTTACGGTCTGGAGTTTGCTGATTTTATTCCCCTTGACGGCTTAGGAGGCATTATCGTTAAAGGTACTACGCTAAAGCCCCGTGAGGGCAATGACTATCCCCGTATGGCAGAGACAGCCCAGGGCATGCTCAATTGCGTAGGGCTTCAGAATAAGGGTGTCGACTATTTCTGTAGTCATATCTACCCTCAGATTAAGGACATTGACACGAACATGATTGTCAATGTCAGCGGTTCTTCTCCTGAGGATTATGCGGCGTGTGCTGCCCGTATTGACGCTTTAGAGAATATTCCCGCCATCGAGCTGAACATCTCCTGTCCTAATGTGAAAGACGGCGGAATGGCCTTTGGAGTCACTTGTGGCGGCGCTGAGAGTGTGGTCAAGGCTGTCAGGGAGTGTTATCACAAGACGCTGATTGTCAAGCTCTCGCCCAATGTCACCAATATTGCAGATATTGCACGTGCCTGTGAAGCCCAGGGCGCTGACAGCGTTTCGCTCATCAATACCTTGATGGGTATGGCTATAGACATCGAACGTCGCAGGCCTTTGTTGAGTATTGGTACTGGCGGACTGAGCGGCCCTTGTGTCAAGCCGGTTGCCCTGCGTATGGTTTGGCAGGTGGCCAAGGCTGTTAAGATTCCTGTTGTCGGATTGGGCGGCATCTCCAGCGCTACTGATGCCATAGAGTTCCTGATGGCAGGTGCTACGGCCATTGAGATTGGTACGGCCAATTTCCTGGACCCCGCCATCACCATCAAGGTACGTGATGGTATCAACCTGTGGCTTGATGCTCATGGTTGTCGGGATATCCACGAAATCATCGGTTGTGTGTGAAAAATTTGAGAGCAGTCAAACGACTGCTCTCAACCAACACAAAAACTAAACTAGACTTAATTAAGGCCTATTAGGATTTTCACAAACCCTGAATAGCAATTGCAAAGATAATATAAATCTTTTAAACGGCAAGGGTTTTTGTGATTTTTTTTGTATTTAGATGCATTTTTTACCTATTTTTCTGGTTTTATCTGTCAAATAGGCATCCAAAATTGTTATTGCTGCCATCGCTTCGACAATAGGCACAGCACGTGGCAGAACACAGGGGTCATGCCTGCCTTTAGCCGTTAGCGTAGTCTCTTTCCCGTAGATGTCAACGGTCTTTTGTTCGCGGAGTAGGGTGGCCACAGGCTTGAATGCTATTCTGCAGTAGATATCTTGTCCGTTGGATATGCCTCCTTGTATTCCTCCGCTATGATTGGTTAGCGTGGTGATGTGTCCTTCTTCATTCACAAAAATATCGTTCTGCTCAGAACCTCTGGCTGTCACGCCCTCGAATCCTTCGCCATATTCAAAGCCTTTAACGGCGTTGATACTGAGCATTGCAGCTCCCAACATGGCATGTAGCTTGCCGAACTCAGGCTCGCCTAGTCCTGCCGGACATCCTTGTATCACACACGTAATGACGCCTCCAATGGTGTCGCCTTCAGCCTTGACCTCTTCTATCAGTTTAATCATCTGTTCGGCCTTTTCAGCATCAGGACATCTGGCAGCGTTTGACTCTACCTGCGACAGGTCGTATTTCCGGTAGTCGCGCTCCAGCGTGATATCCCCAACTTGCGAGGTGTATGCCGTAATGTTAACACCAATCTCTTTCAATGCCAGCTTGGCCAATGCCCCGGCTACACAACGGCTGATGGTGATACGGGCTGACGAACGGCCGCCACCTCTATGGTCGCGGGTGCCATATTTTGAAGTATAGGTATAGTCGGCATGTGACGGACGGAACACTTCTCGCATATTATCATAGTCGCTGGAGTGCTGATTGGTGTTACGCACCATAAAACCGATAGGACATCCTGTCGATTTCCCTTCAAACACCCCGCTGAGCAGTTCCACCTGGTCAGCTTCCTTGCGTGCCGTAGTAATAGCGCTTTGTCCGGGTCTGCGCCTGTTGAGCTCATGCTGGATAAACGCCAAGTCGATGGGAATGCCTGCCGGCATCCCGTCTACCACACCACCTATGGCCTCACCATGACTCTCGCCAAAGGTCGTCAGTCTGAATATATTACCTATTGTGTTCATTTGCATCCGCCGCATCCGCCACATCCACCATCACCTTCATGGTCACAATGGCCGCCACATCCGCCGCAGCCACCTGACAGGTGTTTAATCAAGTGGTCTATCTCTTCCTTTGTTGCATCGCGGTTTTCCAGTACTTTTCCTTCAAAATGCAATGTCTCGCCAGCCAATGGGTGGTTCAGGTCAACCTTTACCTTCTCTTCTCCAATCTCTTGCACCCGACCGTAGAAATGGTCGCCATTCTCGTTCTGCAAGGGGATGATGGCATCTACATAGATATGCTCTTTATCAAATTTGCCGTCTACATAGAACATCTCGCGGTCCAAATCCAGCACACGGTCTTGTTCGTAGTCGCCGTAGGCCTCTTCTTTTTCCAGCGCGAAACTGAAGTCTTGTCCTTTCTCCAGCCCTATAAGCTTGTTTTCAAAAGCATCCAGGGCAATGCCGAATCCCGTAATAAACTGAAATGGCTGGTCAGCCTTGGTCTCTTCCATCAACTCTCTGCCGTTGTCTCCATCCAGATAGAGACGATAGCTCACAGCAATGAGTCTGTTGTTGTTATTCTCCATTTATACCTTATTATAATATTACCTTTGCCAAATTTTCGGCAAAGGTAGTGAAAATCGCGTGAAATGCCAAGAAAAAGCTGTATTTTTCTAGTCTTTTGATGCAAATCAAGGATTCTTGGGTTTCTTTGACTGAGGTCAAGAATTTGGGCTGTGTACGCAAACAATCCTCAAAAAAGTTTGGAACGTATTGATTTTTGTCGTACCTTTGCATCGTCAATCAGATAAAACTGGTTGTGTAAGGATATTTAGAACCCCTTGATAAGGGTGGCTATAATGCCAGGTTAAAAAGTTAAACAAAAGATTAAGAAAGGGTAACAAAAATGAAAAGAATGATTCTTACAATTGTAGCAATGCTTAGCAT
>CAJOFJ010000043.1 GCA_905233625.1 uncultured Bacteroidales bacterium
TAAAAACAAAAAATGAACACATAAAGAATGGAGAAGATGTTAATGGTCATCACCCACAAGAAAGGAAAGCCCCATACAAAAATCAGACAAAACAACACGACTCCGCTGTTGATGTACAGTGACAGAATCAGCGACTCATACCGGAGTTGCTCGATAAATTCGTCATCCTCCATGTTTCGGGAAAAACCGATGAAAATGCCGGCTACAATAAGTAAAATTCCTATAAATGTCAGCAGAAGGTCGTCGTTTGGACCAAAGGAAGAAGAAAGAAAAGAAATGTCATGGCTGCTTATGCTTTCCATTCCAAAGAGTTGTCGGATGTCATTAATGCTGTAATTGCATTTGCTCTCAAAAGCAAAATAAACAATAATCAATGCAAGAGTGATGCCGAATATCCACCACCCTGCCTTTTTGAATTTACTTGGCAATAAGAATCTTGTGTTTCTCATAATTGTAAAATTTTAGGGTTAATACTAATGAATTTGACGCTGCAAAAATACAACAAAACTTTACAAAAAGCAAGTATAAATTACAAAAAGTAAAATTTAAATAGCATTTTTTATTTTAAAATCCTGTGTTTCAGGATGATAAAATTTTCAATTTTTTCTATAGTCAATACTAACAAAAACGCCTATCTTTGCCACAGAAAAAATTTTTGACAGATGTCACCTTTTGACTGTTTGATACGTTTAATGCTTGAATCGGTTCAAAAAACGGAAATGTTAAACCTTAAAATTTTATAGTATTATGGATGAAGATATTTTAGGAATCATTATGATTATCATCATTGTTATTGGCACCTGCGTGGTTTTACCAGTCCTCATTGTATGGATTACTAATAGACGGAAAGCCCACGAAATGGACAAAAAATCGGAAATATTGAAAACCCTGCTGGAGAAGAACCCCAACATGGATCCCGCTGAGGTAATGCAAAAGCTGAACATGTCGAGCAAGCCGAATAAAACCATCAAACAGAAGCTGTTAGACAATGTCTTCACCGGCGGTCTGATGACACTGATGGGGTTAGCCATCCTCATTCCGCACCTCTGTGGGCTGACCATCTTCGGCAACAAAGAAAACGGACTCTATGCCGGCGGAATGATGTTGGCCATGGGCGTGGCATTCTTCATCTACTACTTTGTGTCAAAAAAACAATTGAGCACTGAGATTGAGGCTGAAGAAAAACGGTTAAAAGAACAACAATAATCGCACCGATGAAGCGAGAACAATTCATAGCTATTATTTCATCGGAGCAGGAGTCTTTGCGAAGGTTCCTGCTTGCCCTGTGTGGTGGTGACCGGATGGAGGCAGAGGACATCGCGCAGGACGCGATGATCAAGGCCTATCTCGCTTCCGACCGTTTTGTAGAGCGGTACAAGTTCTCTACCTGGCTGTTCAAAATCGCCTACAACACTTTCCTTGACCACAAGCGGTTAGCGAAAAACCGCGAGACAGATTTGGCGGCAGCCGCGCAATTGGCCGGAAGCCAAAATGCGGACGACGCTTTCGCCTATCAGGATTTGTACGAGGCCATCGGCACTTTACCGCTCAAGGAGAAATCCGCAATTCTTCTGTTTTACGTCAGCGGATACTCCGTAAAAGAAATCTCCGACATCACCAGTTGCTCTCAGTTTGCCGTGAAACAGCAACTTTCGAGAGGACGAGACAAATTAAGACAAATATTGGAACGATGAAAGACACAGCAATAGAAGAAATGTTCGCCCGCTATCAGCCGGATTTGGGCGACAGTGAAAAATATATGGAGGCATTTTCCAAAAAGTTGGAAACTGTTGAGTTTTTGAAAAAATATCGGGAAGAACAAGTACGCCACTATCGGAAGATAATGGTAGTCGTGTTTGCCATGGGCATAGTTACTGGTGCTATTGGTCTCATTTTCGCTATGCTATACCCTGTTTGGTCAATATATACCATCAATATTCCCTTATTACCCTCACATCAGCCTGTCCAGCTTCCTAATATAAGCTTCTTGCTGGTTCTATGCTTTGCTGGCCTTAGTGTAACAGGTTTAGTAGCACAATGGATGAACCTTAAGCTAAAGAAAACCTTGTAAAAAAGCTTTAGTTATCTTTTCCCAGCTCCCAGAACGCCACTGCGGCAGCGGCGGCCACATTGAGCGAGTCAACACCGTGGCGCATGGGAATTCGCACCACATAGTCACAAGCGGCAATGGTCTCTTCCGTCAGACCATCCCCCTCTGTTCCCATAATGATAGCCAGTTTTTCTTCAGATTTCAAAGCGGGATCATCCAAACTGACAGCTTTTTTGCTTAACGCCATAGCTGCCGTCTTGAATCCCATCGCATGCAGTTTCGCTATTCCAATACCGGGCCACTCTTCTGAATTATTGCCGACAAAAGCCCACGGCAACTGAAAAACCGTGCCCATACTCACTCTTACCGTACGCCGGTTCAACGGATGACAACAGTTAGGTGTCAGCAGCACCGCATCCATACCCAAAGCCGCTGCCGAACGGAATATCGCCCCTTCATTAGTCACATTGGTCAATCCCTCCATCACCACCACACGATGGGCTTCTTGACATACCTCTTCCATGTACCGGTCGGCAGGCCGCTTCATAGCACACATCATGCCTTTGGTCAGATGATAACCCGTAATTTCCGTAAGCAATTTGCTATCAGCGGTATATACAGGCGTGTCTGGACAACGCTCCAAAACAGTCCTCCCTTGTCTTTCTATAACCTTCTCTTCAGAAAGAATGGCCAAGGGCTTACAACCCGCCTCCAAGGCAATCTCTATCACCTTGGGACTTTCCGCCAGAAAAATTCCGTTCGTGCTCTCTTTGCTGCGACGCATCTGCGCCTCGGTGAGCATAGAGAAAACTTCCAGTTCGGGAAGAGAGAGGTCGGTGATTTGGGTGATTTGGGGCATCTTTTTAATTAGCAAATTAGTTAATTAGCAAATGTGCAAATGAATTTCATAGTTTCGTTAAGACGTTAAGGTATTAAGACATGCACTATGTGCATTCGTGGAGAAAAAAATGTCTCTAAGCCTCCACGTCTTAACGTATAACCGTTCAATTATAATGTCTCCGTCATCAAACGGTAGGTTTTGTAGCCACCAGAAAGGTTGTAAACCTGGTTGAAGCCGGATTGCATCAGGATACGGCTGGCAATATAGCCTCTCAGGCCTACCGCGCAATATATTATAATTTTCTTGTCTTGCGGAATTTCATCCAAAAACTCGCGGAGTTCATCCACAGGATAATTGACAGCACCTTCAATCATGCCGTTTTTCACTTCCATGGCCGAGCGCACATCCAAAAGGAAGTACTCTTCCTGCCAATTGTTTTGTGCCAAAATTGCTTTCAATTCATGCCACTGCATAGGCACAACCCGATGGGTCAATATGTTTTCCGCCACATAAGCGGTATACGCAACAGGCTCTTTTGCTGATGAATACGGAGGAGCGTAAGCATGTTCAATGTCAATAAGGTCGCTGACGTTACCCCCTCTGCTCACCACCGAAGCCATCAGGTCGAGGCGTTTATCAACGCCTTCTTCTCCTACAATCTGAGCTCCCAATACACGTCCGTTTTCAGGAGAGAAATTCAGTTTGATACTCATCTGTTTGGCACCTGGATAATAGGTGGCATGGGAGAACGGATGGGTAATGGAAGTCAGGTATGGAATATGATTCTTTTGCAGATAATGTTCCGACAAACCCGTAGAGCCCACCGTCAAATCAAAAACCTTGGCGATGGCCGTGGTTATGGAACCACCATATTTCTCAGTATTGTCCAGTACAAGATTATCAGCACAGATACGCGCCTGGCGATTGGCCGGACCTGCCAGATAACAGCAATACGGCAAGCCGCTCAGGGGATGTGGAAACTCAATAGCATCGCCCAAAGCATAAATATCGGGGTTGGAAGTCTGCAGGTATTCGTTCACCCAGATTCCACCCGCATCGCCAATTTTCAGTCCAGCGTCAACAGCCAAACTTATATTGGGACGCACACCTATACTGAGAATCACAAAGTCGGCATCCAATTGTTTTCTATCTGACAAAGTAAGCTGGATACGGTCTTCCTTCGTGTCAAAGGCAGTGACTTCGGTTTGAAGAAGAACATTGATGTTTTTATCCTTCAATTGTTTATGAACCATAGCCGCTATAGGCGCGTCCACCACTGTCATCACTTGGGGAGCCTTCTCCACAATCGTCACATGGTATCCGATTTGATGCAGGTTCTCCACCATTTCCAGTCCGATAAAACCGGCACCCACCACCACCACTTCCTTCAAGGTGGAATAGGTGGCCGTAACAAACTGCTTGATCCGTTCTGTATCAAGTACATTGCGCAAAGTGAAAATACGCTTGGAGTCTATTCCTGGTATCGGAGGAACAACAGGCAGCGCTCCTGGAGAGAGAATCAACTTGTCGTAATCTTCTTCATACTCCTTGTTATTCATCAAATTGCGCACGCTCACCGTTTTTTGTTCCGGATGGATGGCAGTCACCTCCGAGCGCACCCTCACATCCACATCGTAGCGGTTGCCGAAGCTGACAGGTGTTTGCAGCAACAGAGATTTTTTCTCGGTGATTTTGTCTCCGATATAATACGGCAAACCACAATTGGCGTAAGAGATGTGCTCTCCCTTCTCGAACATGACGATTTCGCAATGCTCATCCAAACGGCGTAAACGGGCGGCAGTGGTAGCTCCACCGGCAACACCACCTATAATGACAAATTTCATGTTGGTTAATGTTTATTGTTTAATGTTTATTGTTTATAATTTTAGAGATTTCCCTATGGTAAACCATAAACAATTAAACATTATTATTGAAAACAAAAGGCCACCTGACAAAAAAGCAGTGTGGCCTTTCCAGATAATTATTAAAAACCTTATGATTATCCGATAAATGCCTGATAAGCAGCTGCATCCATAAGAGCATCAGCTTCAGCAGGATTGGTAACTTTGATCTTCACAATCCATCCTTCGTTGTAAGGATCGTTGTTGATGATACCAGGATTGTCGTTCAAAGCCTCGTTGAATTCGAGCACTTCACCGCCCACGGGCAGCATCAGGTCTGAAACAGTCTTAACAGCTTCCACAGTACCGAAAACTTCATTAGCTTCAAGGGTTTCACCAACGGTAGTGATATCCAGGAAAACGATGTCACCCAATTCGTTAGCGGCGAAAGCGGTGATACCAACGTAAGCCACATCACCGTCCATTTTCAACCATTCATGGTCGTTTGAATACTTCAAATTAGCAGGTAAATTCATAATTGTAATGTTTTTTAAGGTTATTTTTATACAGTCATAATTTCTTTTTCCTTGGCTTCCACCATTTTATCGACTTTGCCAACAAATTCATCCGTAACCTTCTGGATATCGGTTTCCAGTTTCTTTACAGCATCTTCAGGAATACCATTGTCTTTCAGTTTTTTGCGGATATTACGAATGCTCACTTTCAGCTGTTCGGCATCCTGTTTGGCCTTTTTCACCAGCTCTTTGCGGCGTTCCTCTGTCGGGGTGGGCACCACAATACGGATAAACTCACCCGTATTCTGCGGAGTAAAGCCCAAATTAGCGGCCAAGATAGCCTTTTCGATGGGTTGCAGCATGTTGCGTTCCCAAGGCTGCACGATAATCTGGCGTGCATCGGGAGTGCTGATATTACCCACCTGTTCAATTGGGGTGGGATTGCCATAATAATCCACTTTCAGTCCTTCCAGCATCTGGGGACTGGACTTGCCAGCGCGGACTTTCTGCAGTTCTTTTTCAAAGAAAGCCACTGCTGAGCTCATATTTTCCTTGGCCTGGGCCAATAATTTCGCAATTTCTTCCATATCTATACAGTTAACAGTTTACAATTAATAATTTATAGTTTTCAATAATTTCTTCTACCCCCTAATCATTATTCCCTAACCCCTAGTTTTCAGTATTTTCCTGCTGTTTTCTCAGCAATTCAGCTTTCTTCTGCTCAGCGATAGTTTTCAATCTCTGCAGTTCTTTCTCATTATCTTCTATCTCCTTTTTAATCTTCTTCAATTCCTTTTCCAGAATAGTGGAATTAAAAATTCTGATAAAAACATTATGACCGATGAGAATAATCAGCCATGCAATAGTGACAAACAATACCGATTTGAAGAAAACATCATTAGCCTCAGTACCTCTGAAGACGAAATACCAAATCACCCAAAAGAGCGCATTCACCAAAATGAAAATCATCAGATGAATTCTGAAAGCGGCTCTGTTACGGGCCTTACTATACAGTTTTTGTTCGTTTTCCTGTTCAGCGGCAATTTCCGCTTCGGTTTTGACTGGTGTAGTGATATTTTCCTCTGCCATAATGTTTTAAATTTTAATGAACCAAGGTACCTTCTTTCTCGCCATCCAGAATCCGGCCGAGTTTGCCAGGAACATTGGCATTATATACACAAATGGGCATATTGTTTTCCTTGCAGACGGTGAACGCTGTAAGGTCCATGATATTCAGTTTCTTTTCGTAGCATTCATCAAAAGTGATGGTATCGTATTTGGTAGCGGTAGGATCTTTTTCGGGATCGGCGGTATAGACGCCATCCACGCGGGTACCTTTGAGGAGCAAGTCCGCACCGATTTCCACAGCACGCAAAGCAGCGCCCGAGTCGGTGGTAAAGAACGGATTGCCTGTACCAGCAGAGAAAATCACCACCAGCCCTTTTTCCAAATAAGCGATAGCATTCTTGTAGAAAATCTTCTCGCAAATGCCTTCAATCTTGAGTGCGGACATCACCTTGGCGTTCACACCCAGTTCTTCCAGAACCGTTTGCAGGGCCATGGAGTTGATGACGGTGGCCAGCATACCCATATAATCGCCCTGACGGCGGTCGAAACCACGTCCAGCGCCTTTCACCCCGCGGAAAATATTTCCGCCACCGATGACAATACCCACCTGCACTTTACGGTCCACAGCGGATTTCACTTCTGTAGCGAAATGATGAATTTTCTGGTAATCAATACTATAGCCATCGTCTCCCATGAACGATTCGCCACTTAACTTCAATAATATGCGTTTATAGCTCATTTTTCAAATTTGGCGCAAAGATACAAATTTTTTCAATGTGCCAATTAGTTAATGTGCTAATGTGCCAATTTCTTTTCCGTAACTTATTCTTATGATAGAAAAGTTACCTTCTCACACAAAGCTTCTATATCAATGCTTTCGCCTTTGACGGTAAGGTGGGCTTGCTGGTAGATAGGTTCACGTAAAGGCAAGGTAGTGTCGATGTAGGCCCGGAGCTCCTCGGGGGTTTTGTTCTGCACCAAGGGGCGCATTCGTTTGGCATGGCTGAGACGGTCGAACAAAGAGGCGGGTGCCATCTTGATATACACCACCGTGCCGCTGTCTTTCATCAGCTGCATATTGTCTGAAAAACAAGGGGTTCCGCCACCCGAAGAAATTACGACATTGTCGAGCTGCAGCTTATCCAACAAAACCTTCCGCTCGCAGGAACGGAAGGCTGGTTCATTGTATTTCTGAAAAAAACCTGGAATAGAAATGCGATACTCCTCCTCGAAGGCTTCGTCCAAATCCACAAAACCGTAGCCTAATTTGGCCGCCAGCTTTTTGCCCACGGACGACTTTCCGCAACCAGGGAAACCTACAAGGATTATGCGCATCAGATATTTTCGAGTATGGTTTCTATCAGATTTTCAGCACAATCGGCAATATCGGCGATGGTAGCCGGCAACATGTAGCAAGGCGTTGAAAACACCATGTTCTCCTTGTCGGCAATCACTTCGGTCTGTTGCGTGTTGATATGCTGCGCACCGAAAGACTCCACATCGTGGATGGTTCTCTCGTCGGTGCCCACCGTGATGGTGATATTACCCAACACTTTGGCCAGCAATACCGGCGAAATGCACAAAGCACCAATCGGTTTGCGCTGGGCGTGGAAATCCTTGATCACACGTTCCACCTCGGCATCCACCTCGGCCTTGGTTCCCTTGATAGCGTATGTGAAAAGATTCTTGGCGGCACCGAAACCACCGGGGAAGACCACCGCGTCAAAATCAGCGGATTTCAATTCTGTCAACGGATGAATGTCACCACGGGCAATACGCGCCGCTTCCACCAACATATTGCGTTTCTCCGGCATCACCTCTTTCGTATAGTGATTCATCACATGGTATTGATCCGCATCGGGTGCGAAAATTGTATATTGACATTCATTTCTGTCAATGGCGAGCAGCGTCATGACGGATTCATGAATTTCAGAACCATCCATAGAAACAACTGCAAACTTTTTCATATTATATTTGTTTAATTGTTTAGTTGTTGAATCGTTGAATTGTTATCAGTTAAACAGTTAAACAATTCAACAGTTCAACATAATTTTTAAAACATTCTTTCTTTGATCTTGGTAATAATTTCCTTCGTGTATAAAGGAAAGTCGGCATTCATCATCCAGGCATAATAGGAAGGCTCTTTGCGGAACACATTCTCCACTGTTTCGCCTTTATGCTTGCCAAAATTGAAGACCTCCTCGTCACGGTCATTGAAAACAATATGACCTGCAAAATCCACCAGACGGGTTTCGGTAGAAAAGGAGCTCAGAGCCCTGACGTCATTTTGTACTGGTATGCTTTTTACACCGGTCTTGCGGTCTTCGTATTCTTGATTCTGATACTTCTCAATCTGGGCTTTCAACACTTCGTATGTGGCCTTGGTGTCGGCTTCCGCCTGATGGGCATCCGTTAAATCCTTGTTGCAGTAAAAACGGTATGCGGCGACCAAGTTGCGGGGTTCCATGCGATGAAAAATGTTCTGCACGTCGATGGTGCGGCGGTTGCGGAAATCCAAATGTTTGCCGCAACGCAAGAATTCCTCCACCAACAGCGGAATATCGAACTTATTGGAATTGAAACCTGCCAAGTCGGCATCCCCGATGAAAGTCAGAAGCTCGTCGGCCACTTCCTCAAAACGAGGCTTGTCTTTGACATCAATGTCATAAATACCGTGCACTTCCGAGCATTCCTCCGGAATATGACAACCCGGATTAATCAGCATGGTTTTGGTAATCTCCTCTCCGTCGGGCATCACCTTCAGAATAGAAATTTCCACAATTTTATCTTTACCCACATTCAAACCTGTGGTTTCCAAGTCAAAAAACACCAAAGGACGTTCAAGATTCAGTTTCATATCTTTTATCTTTTAATTATTTTCTGAATAGCAGTCTGGTCCTCCGACTTCAGCTGCAGCAAATATATTCCACTATTCAGATTGCTGATATTCAAAGTATTATAATCATCATTCAAACTATACTCAGCCACTTTACGTCCCATCATATCATACATTACAGCTTCGCAATGCTGATTAGCCAACTGGTCAAGCACCACCGTGATTTGCTGGTCGGCAGGATTGGGATACACGCTGAACTGCAATTTCTCCTCTTCACGAACGGACGTGCGGTCAAATCTTTTGCCCAGCACCGGACGAATCATGGGAGCTCCGTAAAGGAAAGGTTCCCGCCACTCTCCGGAAGTATTGTAAAGCCAGTGAGCACGCGCATCATTATTCTGGTCAAAACCCAAATTGATGGGTGTGTTATGTTGTTGATAAAAACCCACATAAAAAGTCCCTGACACCACAAACGGCTCCTCGAATTCATAATACACAAATTGTGTCGGATCAGCTGCATGGCCTGGATATTGACCGGGCATGGAAAGCAGTACCTCATCCGGCTCATCCCAGAAATCATTCCAAACCATCAATGTGAAAGGCTCCACATTAGCATCTTCAAACACCGAGTTAAACCACATTCTCACTCCGCGCAGAGTATCGGCCTGTGCCAAAGTGAACCTCACCGCCATATAGGTTTCGGGATTCGTCAGCTGGGAAATCAGGGAATACCCACCTTCCGCCGTGCCATCGTCATACGCATAATAGTTATAAAACTTTTGCTGAAAAACACAAGTATCATTGGCGACACAATCATCGCCCACACCACCGGTTACATTGAACAGATGCGTAATATAAAATATGGCACTATCCGCTCCGTTATATGAATAGGCATAGTTAACAGCCGCTTCCGAATGATAAGGATTAACATACAATCCACCATAGTAGTAGGGAGCCGCATTTTCAGAGGTTGAGGACTGTTCACCAATCAAAGCACCAGTTTCTGAAGTAACTCTATAGCTATAGGACACATTGATGACACCGTAGGAGATATTAGCTAAATCATTATGAAAACTTTCTTTCATATCTGTTGGACGATATTGGTTCCACGGCATGGACTGGTACTCCTTTAATGCCGAAGTGGTGGGACTCACAAAGGTTACATCATGCGGATAAATATCCATGTATGAAATGCCCTGATCTAACTGCACATAGTCAATATGCCATTGATCCACATTGGATTCCCAAGCAGCATATCCATTTGGTTCCAAGCTGGCAAAATTTCGGAAACGAAACTGAAAATCGCTTCTAAGGTACTGTGGATCAGTGATAGGAATCATCACTTTTTTGAAATATAGCAAATCATCCTCATTCAGCCACTGGTCAACTGTACAGCCTGCGGTTGCCCAAACATGATTCCATCGATATTCGGGACCAAATATTGAATCGAAAGGCAAATCGATGGAAGCACCCGCATTGGCATAGAAATCAAAAACAAAATACACTGTATCCGGCAACAGAAAAGGATTCAAAAGAGAATCTCCCGGTGAATACACGGTACTGTCGCCTAAATGCCCATGGTGGTTATATGGTAATTCATAATCGCTGTATACGTAACCGATAAAAAGGCTGTCGCCCGTGGGATAGCCGAATTCCAACACCAGTGAATCGCCAGATTCAGGATGGTCGCCAATACGCTCCCATTCCACTGGCGGATACGATCTTGAGGCGCCACCAGGCTGGTAATAAAAGCTGAAATAGAGCGAGTCTGAAATATACATCGGTCTGTGATACACATTGTTATAATCCAGTCTGATAGGATTCGATGTGAGGGTGTCAGCCCCGAAAGGCGTAGTTTCTGCATGAGGATATATCAAGCCGTTTTCATCCAAGGCATCCAAAGTTACCACTCCGATAGAAGGCGGAATCATCGGGTACGAATTGTTCACAAATGCCTGTCGGTCAATCCACAAAGACGACTTCGGAGCACCGGTATAATTGGAGAAATCATCGAAAAACGGCAAAGTGACTGGAGTGACATTTCTGGACCTCACATACGGCTGACCCATGATTTGCGGATTATGAGTCAACCCTGTAAGCACTTCCTGCGCCTGAACCAAATTCAAGCTTAAAAAAGCCAGCAAAAAGAGTATGTGTTTCTTATTTCTATATTTCATCGCTTTTGTCAATAATTAAAAGTTGAAGGCTTCGCCTATTGTTTTTATGTCACTACCCCGCCCTTCGGGCACCCCTTCTCAAAGAAGGGGAATTAAAACTCTTCACTCGCACATTCGTCAACCCTCAAAGAAGGGGAATTTTTCAGTTTTCAATTAATGTGGAGTCAGCACCTACCGGCAATTCGCTGATGTCGCGACCCACTACCAAAGTGATTTTATCTCCCATTTTGATTTTGGTACCGGCGGCAATCACCCTTCCGTTGTGCAGCTGCTCCAATACTGCGTTTTCGTATGGACTTGGTTTTAAGATTGTTCCTTCCAATTCCAGTCCCAGAGCATTCAACATGATTTCGGCCTGGCGAAGCGACACATCGCGCAGTTCGGGCATAATCACTGTAGGAGGTTCGGAAGTAGCCACTGTGAGATACACTTTACGACCCTTCTTCACCTTCTCTCCAGCCTCAGGATTTTGTTTGATGATGGTGCCCGGTTCCATAGTCTTGTCATACACCTCATCGGTGATGACAATGATATAGTCTGAAGGAAGAAGTGTATCTATCAGCGCCACACTGTTTTGTCCCACAAAGTTAGGCATATCCACCTCACGGCCATGGCGGGTGTACGATTTCAATATGATCAGACATACCACTGCAAGAACAATAGTGATGATGATAGCCAACACCAAATGGAAGCCCATGCGCTGAGGTTTGAAGAAGTCTCTAATTTTTCCCATTTTCAACCTTATTAAACTAAGAACTAAGAGTTAAGAATTAAGAATTTCCCCTTCGTTCTTAGTTTTTAATTCTTAGTTCTTAATTCATTTCAAACAAACGACAAAAATACAAAAAAATTATGACATTAGCCTAATTTTGCCTTATAATCTTCGTAAGTCCCTGGCTGAGCCAGCAAAACAAACTCGCCGTCTTTCTGAATCATGCCAATGGCAGGATGTCTCACTCCATTGAAAAATGTGGTTTTCACCATGGTATAATGAATCATGTCGTCGAACACGATACGGTCACCCACCTCCAGCGGCTCAGGGAAAGCGAAATCGCCCATCCCGATAAAGTCGCCAGCCAGGCAGGAGCATCCACCCAGGCGGTACACATACTTGCTGTTCTCGTCGGGGTCTTTCGCACCCAGCACCAGCGGCTTATAAGGCATCTCCAGACAGTCGGGCAGATGGCAGGAGAAAGAAATATTGAGCATGGCAATTTTGATGCCCTTGTTCTCCACGATGTCCTCCACGGTAGAGGTCAGCACTCCCGTTTGCCAACCCACAGCCTCTCCGGGTTCCAGAATCACCTCCTCCAGATTCGGATAGCGGCTTTTGAAATCCTTCAGCAGCTGAATCAGATGCGGAATATTGTAATCCTCACGGGTAATATGATGCCCGCCACCGAAATTCACCCATTTGCACTCTTTGATATAACGGCTAAAACGTTTTTCGAAATGCTCCAGGCAATGCTCCAGTGCATAGCTGTCGTTCTCGCAAAGCACATGAAAATGCAGTCCATCAATGCCTTGCGGCAGATGCTCGGGCATATCCTCCGCCAGCACTCCCAAACGAGAGCCAGGCAAAGCAGGGTTGTACAAATCGGTCTCAATCTCCGAATACTCGGGGTTCACCCTCAGTCCGAAACTCACCTTTTTGGGAAACTTCTCCGCCTTGTCTTTGAACCTTGCCCACTGGCTCAAGGAATTGAAAGTCAGATGACTGCTATACATCAAGAGTGTTTCGAACTCATCCTCCTGATACACTGGGGCGAAGGTATGCGCCTCGCAACCCATCTCCTCCGCAATCAGCCGCGCCTCGTTCAGCGAGCTGGCGGTTGCTCCCGCCAAGTATTGTTTCACCAAGGGGAAAGAGCGCCAGAAGGCAAAGCCTTTCAGGGCACAGATAATAGAGACTCCAGCTTCTTGCTGCACCAGGTCGAGGAGCTGCAGATTGGCCTCCAAAGCCTCTTCATACATAATGTAACACGGGGACGGGTATTGTTCGAATTGCGGAATCATAACGGCTGTTTTTTGCGATTAAAAATGAAACGGCAAAAATACAAAAATAGATGTTACTTTTCGTGATAGAAAAGCAAGCAAAATCAGATATACATATTATGTAGCACCTGTAGGGCTGTCACATTGTGGCAGCCGAGCTGCTGAATCCGCTACGAATGCCGTGATACGACAGCCCTACAACACAGCGTCAGGGATTGATTTTCTTCTCCAATTTGGCCAATTTCTCTTTCAATTGTTTGATCTCACCATCATTTTCCCTCTTTACAGAGTGTTTGAATTTGAACATCGCCAGATTTAACTCGAAAGAGGTTTCACTGCTCTGCTTGGGAAGAATGTCACTCATTATGTCTTCCACCAATTGTCCGCCACTGTTCTGTGCTTTTGTCCTCCTGCTGAGGGATTTCCACTATTACCCTCGACAATTCCTTCAACTTGGCGTATGCTTCCACAATGGCAATGGTGGTTTCAACAGCTTTAGGACTTTTCAGGATAGTGGCCAGCATGTAAAGACCTTTTTCAGTAAAAGCTTTGGGAAATTGTCTAGTTTTGGCAAATTTTGCGGTCGAAATTTTCGACCGCAAAATTGCAAATTCTTGATTATCAACCTCCCACACATACCCTGTCGGGAACTTTTCAGGATTGTTGCTAACTGCTTCGTTAATGCGTTTTGTTTCCACACCATACAACTCTGCTACATCAGAATCCAATATCACCTGCTGATTTCTGAGAGTGATGATTTTATTTTCCACTTCGGGAAGTAAATTGTTATCCATAGTATTTGAATTTAATGTTTATTCTGCTTGCAAAGTTACAATATCCAAATTGAAAAATCAATAGTGAAATCATGGTCAATTTGCTGAAAATCAATACTATAATAATTTACGCATTTCATTCAGAAAGTGGACAAAATTGTTTAAAAATATGCATAAAAGGCAGGATGCATATTTTTAAATCCATTCTGGAATTAAAATGTAACCTCTGAAATTTTGGAAGTTTTTCTCTGAGGGAAAGCCACAACTAAAGGAGGTGAACATTCCTTGTCCGTAAGGCATGCGACAAAAAAATCGTGAGCTTCATTATTTGATTCTGAGGCTCTCGACTAACCTCCACTACAAAATAACAAAACGCTCACGATTGCTCGTAAGCATTTTCGTTTCTTTTTGTAGTGAACTAAAATTGTCGAGATTTCAGAATCCAAAGAAAAGCGAAAACGCAATAATATGTGTTTTCTACCTTTTTTTGACAATTCACTTTTACACGGCAAAAATACACAAATTTTCTGTCAAAACAATAACCAAAACCGAAAAAAATGTATTTTTGTACTCTCAATGATTTGTCCATCCAACTGCACCGCTATGCGAAAAACAATCATTCTCACCCTGTTATTCCTTGGCCTCGCCACCGCGGGACTGGCACAAACCGTCTATCAAAAGGACAAATGGGGTGCAAAGCTCCTGTTTTTTGAGGATAACACCATCCGCATCAAAGACCGTTGGGGTGATCCCATATTATGGTACGACGAAAACGCCAACACGATCCGTCAAAAGGATCGTTGGGGACAGGCTTTGGTTTATCTGGACGGGCAAACCGTGAGACTGAAAGACCGCTGGGGCGCTCCTCTGCTTTATTTTGACGGAAATACCATCCGCCAGAAAGACCGTTGGGGCACTGCCCTCTACCACCTCGATGGCAACACTCTCCGTGTCAAAGACCGCTGGGGAGACGCCGTCTATTATTTCGACTTCACCCCCACCCTCTGGCAGCTCGCCGCCGTGATTTTGATGTAGTGTATTTATGGGTAAAAATGATTGAAATGTATCAATGAGTTTTATTATAAGACAAGCTATTGCAACTCATATAAAAACGTTTTCTGTCGGAATTAATCCCAAACGACAAAAGACATAGTGATTTTTGTCATCGTTTTCTACTGTTCTCAAAAGAGAACTTTATACAGTCGTATGAAAAGATTGAGGATGTTGAAATGCTACATTAGATGGTGTGGATGAGAGTGTGGTATGGAGATTAATCTCAAAGTACGGCTTTGCCGTAACACTTGCGTCACTACCCCGGCCTCCGGCCACCCGTTGGGGGCTTCGCCCCCTTCTCCTCCTCGCTCGGCATAGCTCAAGCAAGCTTTGGCTATGCACTCGCTCGTTCGTCGAT
Organism: uncultured Bacteroidales bacterium; assembly: GCA_905233625.1. Classification (GTDB taxonomy): domain Bacteria; phylum Bacteroidota; class Bacteroidia; order Bacteroidales; family WCHB1-69; genus RUG11690. Next base: position 15,508 of record CAJOFJ010000043.1, read on the forward strand.
TCTAAAAGAAGGGGAATTTTGATCCTCCTCACTTGATATACCAAGCCCTGTCGTTACGTGCGCAGGCAATGCCGACGGTTGGGGGGAGCGGGCTTGTGCGGCTGCACTTACCGTCGGCTTGATTTTTTGGTCACTTTTTTATCAAGAAAAAAGTGACGGGAAAAATTCATCGTAACTTATTTTTCAGGAAACTCTGTCGCACATAAAGATAGAAGAAGAGCACACCTGCAAGGTTCACCCCCCAGGAAGTCCAGAAAGCATGGTGGTAACCGATGTGTTCTGAAACAATACCCCCAACCATGATGCCCAAACCCACACCGATATCCCAACAGATCAGGATGCTGGAATTGGCAGTACCCCGCTGGGTGTGAGGCGCCAAGTTGATGAACATGGTCTGGAGGGCCGGCCACATGTGCCCATTGCCCAAGCCAATCACCAAAGCCGCTCCGTAATAGCCAATGGGGTTATGCAAAGCCGCAAACATCAGATAGCCGAACAGCGACACCACCACTCCCGCGGAAGCGTTCTGCACGATTTTCCCCTCGCGCAAACTGCGACTGCCAATCAGTCGGGAAAGAATCAGTCCGGCGGAAAGCAGCATGAAAAACACTCCTGTACCGCCCATGATACCCAGTTCCTCCTTTCCGTAAATTGCCACGTAGGTGGACAAGACTCCATAAGAAAACGCATAGCACACCATCGCCAGCCCTTCGCTCCAGCCTTTCAGCAGGAAGAAACGGTCGAGGGAGATTTTGGGCTTGTCGGGAATCAGTTCCCTGCTGTTCAACTTCAAGGTGGAATTGATGGCAAATCCGATACCCGATGTGAGCAAAGCCAACCAGAACAGCAATTCATAGCTGTTGCTGATTTGCAAGATGTAAATGGCCAAAGCGGGCGCAATAGCCGAGGCAATATTGTTGCTCAGTCCGTAGTAGCCGATGCCTTCCGCACGGCGTGAAGGATGCAGCACATCGATGGCCACGGTGCTGTTGGCCACAGTGGACGCCCCGAACGGAGCCCCGTGAAGTGTTCGGACAATGGCGAAGAGCAACAGAGAACCCGCCATCAGGTATCCTCCAAAGAAAATGCAGAATAAGCCATAAAAAAGCAGCAAAGTTTTCTTGCGGGGAAAACTGTCCACAAAGAAACCGCTAAACGGACGGATGAGCAGTGCCATCAAAGTATAGCCCGACAGCACTAAGCCGATAGTCTGCTTGTTGGCGTCAAAAGTGTCTTTCAGATAAAGCGGCAATAATGGTGTCAGCAGCATGAAAGAGAAAAAAATCATGAAATTAGCAATCCATACTTTGATATAATTGCTATTCCATAATTTTTCCTGAGGCTGATTATCAGTATCTTTCATTTTTTTCAAAAAACTGACAAAGGTACGATTTTTTTCGCATTTTTACATCTTAATAAACGGGACATTAGCTCTGTTGGTATAGAGTGCTGCCTCCACACAGCAGAGGTCGGAGACACAGGAATAATCGAAATTTTATTTTGCTGTATTACAACACTTTAGAATAATTTTCGTTATTAAACTAATTTTTTAGTTGATTAACGAAAAATAATTTGTATCTTTGCAGCGTTGTTTTTGAGTGAATGTTGGGAAGCCTCGAAGAGGCGAAATCTTAATAACCCCAGACGTCAGTCTGGGGGATATAAAAATATCAAAATACCTTAGTATGAAAGAACTGACCAAAGCGGAAGAGCAAGTGATGCAAGTAATCTGGAAAATCGGACAGGGATTTGCCAACGAAATCATGGCTGCCTTCCCCGAACCGAAACCTGCCTACAACACGGTGCTGACCACCATCAAAATACTGGAAGCCAAGGGTTTTGTGAAACATGAGACCTTCTGCCGTTTCCACCGTTACCAAGCCGTTATCAGCAAAGAGGAATACTCCAAGCACTTCTTGGGCAGCGTGGTGGAGCGGTACTTCAACAACTCCTACCTCGACCTAGTATCAGCCTTCGCCAAAAAAGAGAACTTCAAGTTGGAGGAACTCGAAGCCCTGAAAAAACTTATCGACGAAGCCATCCATAACGAAAAAAACAAACAAGCATGAACGCACAAATCTTTATCTTAGTTTACCTCTTGCCATGCTCCATCGCCCTGATGGTACTATGGCTGTGCTATCGACTGTTATTCGTCAATAGCAAGAGTTTCCAGTTCAACCGCTTTTTCCTGCTGACGGCCATGCTATTCGCCCTCGCACTACCACTTTTCGGCACCCTGTTCAGCCACAGCCCCGCCCTTGCCGAAAGTACCCAAGAGCAATGGTTTTCCAATATCTTCATGCTGAACGAAATCACCATTACACCCAACGGCATATCCCCGGAAGGGCAAGCAGCAGCAAGCGACATCGCTGGTCCCGCAAACTCAAGCCTCAGTCTGTGGCAAGTGCTTGGCATTATCTATCTTGCGGGAGTAATCGTTAGTTTTCTGATATTCTTCACTAAAATATTGAAGATAACCATCTTAACCCTTCGCTCCCCCATAGAAAAAAAGATCGGCTATACCTTAGTTTATACACATTGTGACAACGATGCCTTTTCTTTCCTGCATTATGCCTATTTTCCCGATAAAAACATATCTCCTGATATCCTCCGACATGAGTTGAGCCATATCAACCAGCATCATTCCATCGATATTCTTTTTACTGAATTGATGATGATACTGCAATGGTTCAATCCCTTTATCTATCTGTATAAAAAAGACTTACAACTGATTCATGAATATGCCGCCGATCATGAGGTTCTTCACGGAGGCGCTGACAAAGGAAAATACATGTATCTGATTTTGCAGCAGTGCACGGCCGTCAATTTCAGCGACATGAGCAACAATTTCAATTTATTATTCACCAAAAAAAGAATCAAGATGATTACAAGTAACGAAAAGACCAGACGTCTCTGGTGGAGGCTACTGGTCATCATGCCTGTATTAGCGGCGTTGTTGGTCGCCAGCCCCAAAGTGACGGCACAGGGACAAACAACCGCTGAAAATTCTTCCACAAAGGGAATGGACCCTGTCCAGATCTTTGATGACTACGGTGTTCCGCAATTCGAAAATACTGTCATTTATAACGAAGACGGTTC
>CAJOFJ010000044.1 GCA_905233625.1 uncultured Bacteroidales bacterium
AAAAACATGCAGAAAATGACCCTGAAAGACGAGGCCAAAGAAACAGATCCAATCTTCAAGAGACTATACGAGGAGAGCAGATTGTCAAACTTAAACGAAAAGGAAATGGAAGAATACAAGAAAAGCGTATTGGAGTACCAAGATGTGCAAGACGCCATCGAATATGCCTGCAAACGGAGTGAGGCAAGGGGCGTGGCAAGAGGTGAGGCGATAGGAGAAGCAAGAGGTGAGGCACGGGGTGAAGCGAGAGGAATAAAGGCTGGCATTGCAGAAGGTATAGTTAAAGGTGAAGCAAACGCCAAACGTGCAATAATTGCGCAAATGCTTGAAAATGGCCTTTCTGTTCCTATAATTATCAAGCTCACCGGACTTTCTGAGGACGAGGTTCAGTCATTGAGTTAACAACAGAGTATTTCATATAGCTCTGGCACTACGCGCTAATCAATATGGCAGCTTAATGTCAGAAATATAAAATAAGGCTGCCGTAATACGACAGCCCTACAATATTAAGATGTAATTTGTATTCTGAATTCTGAATTTTGAATTCTGAATTTCTTTTAGTTCTTCAGTGCAGCGATTTCCTTGACAGCAGTAATGGCTGTGTCAATGTCAGCTTCGGTGTTGAATGCGCCAATACTCAAACGAACAGTACCGTGAATGTCGATGGTGCCGATGCCCACATGTACCTTGGGAGCGCACTGCAAACCGGTGCGGCATGCGATATCGTAATCCACATCCAGCATCGTGCCCACATCGCCAGCCTCAAAGCCATTGATGTTGATGGACATCACAGGATTGTGATTTTCCACAGACTCAGCGCAATACAAAGTCACACCGGGCACATCCTTGATACCCAGACGCAACTTCTCCCACAGTTTCATTTCCTGGTTGTGCAGATTCTCCACGCCTTTTTCAATCACCCACTTCACACCAGCGTGCAGACCGGCAACGCCCAAGAGGTTCATGGTACCAGCCTCCAAACGATAGGGATATTCTTCCAAATGTCCGGGATATGCGGAACGCACGCCTGTGCCACCAAAACGGGTATGCTTGATGTCAATGCCTTCGCGCACGTAAGAGCCACCGATACCAGTGGGTCCCATCAAGCACTTGTGGCCGGTGAATGCGTAGCAGTCCACACCGAAATTCACCATATCCATGGTGTTGGCACCAGCGCCCTGGCTACCGTCCACCACGAAAATCAAACCATGTTTCTTGCATATCTTGCCGATTTCAGCAATAGGCTGCACCGTGCCGATCACATTGGAGCACTGGGTGCAAACCACAAATTTGGTATTCGGTTTGATCGCCTTCTCTATATCATCAGGATCCACATAGCCATGCTTGTCAAAAGGCACGTAAGTTACGTCAATAATACCACGCTCCTGCATCACATACAGCGGACGAAGCACCGAATTGTGCTCCAGCATGGTTGTGATAACATGAGCACCTTTTTCCACCAAACCCTGAATCAGGATATTCAGAGAATCGGTAGCGTTATAGCTGAATGTCAAACGGTTGGGATCTCCACCACCGTTGAACAATTTTGTAAGCATTTTACGAGTGTTCTCAACCAACTCACCGGTTTCGATAGCAGCATCAAAGCCCGAACGGCCAGGACTGACTCCATGAGTACGATAATAAGTGTTCATGAAATCATAAACCTCCACAGGTTTCGGATAAGAGGTTGCGGAATTGTCTAAATATATCATATTCTTTACAATTTTTAAATCGTCGGCAAAGATACAACTTTTTTGTTAATAAAAGTTAATTCAATGATTTTTTTTATACAGAGTCAGCCTTCTCAAATTCAGGCCTGCGGAAGAAAAAGGCTTAATCCAGCTTCAGCACGGCGAGGAACGCGGACTGTGGCACCTGAACATTACCAATCTGGCGCATACGCTTCTTGCCCTGCTTCTGCTTCTCCAACAGCTTACGTTTACGGGTGATATCGCCACCGTAACACTTGGCTGTCACATCCTTACGCACCGCCTTCACCGTTTCACGGGCGATAATCTTGGTTCCGATAGCCGCCTGAATGGCAATATCGAATTGCTGTCTGGGAATCAGTTCCTTCAGTTTCTCGCAGATACGGCGACCGAAAGCGTAGGCGTTGTCGGCATGAATCAGCGATGACAAGGCATCCACGGAATCACCATTCAAGAGAATATCCAGTTTCACCAGCTGTGCCGGTTTGTAGTCTGAAATATGATAATCGAAAGAAGCATAACCTTTGGAGATGCTCTTCAGTTTGTCATAAAAGTCGAAAATAATCTCACCCAGAGGAAGATAGAAAGACAATTCGATACGGTCGGTGGAGATGTATGTCTGATTGATCAGCGTGCCGCGCTTGTCGAGACAAAGTTTCATCACGGGACCAATAAACTCGGCCTTGGTGATAATCTGCGCCAAAATAAACGGTTCCTCCACATGGTCGATAGCATTGGGAGCAGGCATACCCGAAGGATTGTGCACCTCTAGCACCTCGCGCTTGGTGGTGATGACCTTGTACGATACGTTGGGCACCGTGGCAATCACATCCATATCGAACTCTCGGTCCAAGCGTTCCTGCACGATTTCCATGTGCAGCAGGCCCAAGAAACCGCAACGGAAACCGAAGCCCAACGCGGCGGAGGATTCCGGAACGAAAGTCAAAGAGGCATCGTTCAATTGCAATTTCTCCAGCGAAGAGCGCAACTCCTCGTAATCGTCGGCATTGGTGGGATAGATACCGGCAAACAGCATCGGTTTCACCTCCTGGAAACCCGCAACCGCCTCAGAACAAGGGTTGTTCACATGGGTGATAGTGTCACCTACCCTCACCTCCTTGGATGTCTTGATACCTGAAATGATATAGCCCACATCGCCAGCGGACAGTTCCGCTTTCGGTTCCTGGTTGAGGCGCAACACGCCAATCTCATCGGCGTAATACTCCTTGCCCGTGGCCATAAATTTCACAAAATCATTGGTCTTAATCGTACCATTCTTGATACGGAAATAAGCGATAATACCTCTATAGGAATTGAAAACAGAGTCAAAAATCAATGCTTGCAGCGGAGCGGCGGGGTCACCGACGGGAGCGGGAATCTTCTCGATGATAGCGGCGAGAATCTCCTCCACGCCAGCACCGGTTTTGCCGCTGGCCTCGATAATGTCGGAGGCATCGCAGCCAATCAAATCCACAATCTGGTCTTTCACCTCGTCGGGCATGGCGGCCGGCATATCCATCTTGTTCAGCACAGGAATGATTTCCAAATCATTCTCAATAGCCAGATACAAATTCGAAATTGTCTGGGCTTGAACACCTTGCGTGGCATCAATCAGCAACAAAGCGCCCTCGCAGGCGGCAATGGAACGGGACACCTCATAAGAGAAGTCTACATGCCCCGGAGTGTCAATCAGGTTCAGCACATATTCCTCACCCTTATATTTATAGTTCATCTGGATCGCATGGCTCTTGATGGTAATGCCACGCTCACGCTCCAAATCCATATCATCCAGCACCTGATCCTGAAAATCACGCTCATTCACTGTACCCGTATACTGCAACAGTCGGTCAGCTAACGTACTCTTACCGTGGTCGATATGAGCGATAATACAAAAATTTCTAATATTCTTCATCATGGTGGCAAAAATACGAAAAATTTAGGAATGATACCCCTACTTTCTTCCTTTGAAATAATCATTATAAATCTTGATCCCAAAGACAATACAACTACATGTGGCGGTAACAAGATTTGTCAGGAAAAGCGACCATATAATTTCGGGTTTATGAAGCAGTCCTTGCAACATAAAACAAATGGCACCGATCCCCATCATAATAAAAGTAGGCAAGGCTATACCGTCAGTGTTTCTTGTTCGAATAGTATGTATGGCCTGGGGCAAATATCCCAGAATCATGAAAATACTGGCCGCCATACCGCAAATTTCGTATAAAAAGCTTTGTCCCATAGTAAAGATGTAACATGTATCTTAAAATGATCACCAAATGTATAAGAAATGCAAAAATACAAAATAATTGCTAATTCCACAAAAAATTGTATATTTGCAGTTTTGATATATAATATAATCATCAATATTAACCCTCTTTTAATCAGAAAAATATGAAAAAAATTTTATTACTTGCACTGGTGGTCACTGCAATCTTTTTCTGCGGATGCCAAAACAAGAATGCTAATGCCAACACTGTTGAGGAAGAGGCAGGACCCGTATCCGATGTCTATTACACTGAAAACATATCTCCTGAAGGTGTAATGCAATTATTTGAATATCTGAAAGATAATGTAAGCGGAAATGTCGGTATCAAAGTGCATTTCGGTGAAGACGGCAACACCTACTTCATTCCTGCCACCATGGTAGAACCTTTGTGCAAATCATTGAATGCCACACTGATAGAAACCAATGTGGCCTACAAAGGACGCCGTTCGCAGACCGACACCCATATTGAGTTGGCCCGTGACCACGGTTTCACTTTCGCTCCCATCGACATTTTGGATGCTGAAGGCGAAGTGGAAATTCCCATTGAGGGTGGCAAACAGTTCAAGAGCGCTTTTCTTGGCAAAAACCTCGAAAAGTACGAGACAGTCATCTATTTCACTCATTTCAAAGGACATGGCCGTTGCGGTTTCGGTGGCTGTATCAAGAATGCCTCTATGGGCATGGCTACTCCCAGAGGCAAAAAAATCATGCACAGCAGCGACTTCCCCGAAGTGGTGGCTACCAACTGCATAGGCTGCAATGCTTGCACCTATGACTGCCCCGTGGATGCTATCACCATCACCGACAAAGGGCCTGTGATTGACCGTGAGAAATGCATCGGCTGTGGCAAATGCATCTCCACCTGCCCTCACGACGCTATCGTACCGGCATCAGACTCACTTAGAAACGAGCGTTTTATCGAAGGTTTAGTGGAATATGCCAAAGCTGCCACACAAAACCACAACAACATTTATTTCAACTTCGTCATCAACTTGTCACCCACCTGCGACTGCGGCAGCCATCCCGAGAAGCCCTTCTGCGACAATATCGGCATTCTGCTGTCCACCGACATAGTCGCCATCGAGGCAGCCGCTCAAGACTTGGTCAACCAAGCCACCAACAGCAAAGACGCTTTCCTGGATGTGAACAAAATCAGTGGTCAGTATCAAATTGACTATGCCGAAAAACTGGGTATGGGCAACAAGAAATACAATCTGATTAATATCGACAAAAAATAATATGGAAAATATCAAATGTCTTATCATCGGTTCCGGTCCCGCCGGCTATACCGCAGGTATCTACGCTTCCCGCGCGGGTCTGAAGCCCGTCATCATTGAGGGCATGCAGCCTGGTGGCCAGCTGACCATCACCAGCGAAGTGGAGAACTTCCCCGGCTATCCCAAGGGACAGTCCGGTCCGAACATCATGGACGA
>CAJOFJ010000045.1 GCA_905233625.1 uncultured Bacteroidales bacterium
TTTGCAACTGTTAAAACAAAAGGGCATGAGAGTGATTTCGAAAAAAATATTGAATGAGTATTGTGTGGCAAATCCTGCCGCTACCATACCCTTAAATGACTGGTATGACACCGTAAAAAAAGCTGATTGGAAAAACTTTGCTGATATTAAAGCCACCTTCAATACCGTATCAAGTGTTGGAAATCAGCGCTATGTTTTCAATATAAAAGGAAATGACTATCGACTTATTGTACTGATAAAATTCCACCCAAGTCATGTGCTTATCAGATTTATAGGTACACACAGTGAATATGACAAAATAAAGGACATCAAAAACATATAACCATGGCACAGTTAAAATCAGAAGAAGCATACCAAGCTGCAATGCGACGCATTGAAGAGCTTGACAACATTGTCAATGACAACACCCCGACAAATGATCCCAACTATTTGGAATTGGATATGTTAATAGACTTAGTTGAAGAATATGAGAATATCCACTATCCAATGGGGCGCGAAGTGCTCTCCAATTACCTAAGGAAATGCATGCATGATATGCGACTGTCACAGAGAACCATGGCAGAGATGCTCGGAATAAGTGCTCCACGAATGAGTGAAATCATCAATGGAAATGCTGACCCAACACTTCAGACAGCCCGTATGATGTGCATCAAACTGGATATCCCTGCCGAAGTTGTATTAAGAATTTGATAGATTTACCTCTCAAACAATTTCAGAATCTTCATCTTCATGGCTTCCGCTTTGCCGCTGTATGGATGGTCGCGAAGGGGAAGATTGAAGCGGGTGCTGCCCTTGAGAACCGTCTGCGGATGGGTGAACTCGCGGAAGCCCCACTCTCCATGATAGGCTCCCATACCGGAATGGCCCGTGCCGTTAAAAGGCACCCCCTTCACCATCATGTGGATACACACTTCGTTGATACAGCCACCACCATATTGCTGGGTTTGCATGGTGCGCTTAGCCCACTTCATATCTTTGGTAAACAAGTACATCGCCAAGGGATGCTCACGGTCGGCAATGGTCTCCATCAGGACATCCACCTCCGCATCATTGAATGGAACAATGGGGAGCAATGGACAGAAGAGCTCGTGCTGAACGATGTGCTCATTGATGTCCACGGGATAAATCATAGTGGGTGCATAGCGCTGCGTATCACGGTTGCCTACCCCGCCAAACACAATGCGGTCGCGGTATTCATCAGCCAGCTTGGCACACTTGTCGTAGGCCGTCGCCGTGATAAGTTTGGGATATTCAGGGTTGCTTACAGGCTCCTCGCCAATGAGCGAAATAAAGGCTTGTTTCAATTCCTTCAAAAACGGCTCCGCAACCTCTTTGGCCACCGCAATCTGATTGATGTTGATGCATATCTGACCCGCATTAAGCAATTTGAAGAAGGCTATTTTGTGAGCTGCGTCTTTCAAGTCGGCGTCTTTGCGCACCACACACCAGTTGCCCGTCTCGCCACCCAACTCCAAAGCGACAGGGGTCAGGTTTTTGGCGGCCTCGGCTAACACATGTTTACCAACTGCAGGCGAGCCCGTGTAGAAAATCTTGTCAAAGCGCTGAGCCAGGCACATATCCGCCACATCATGGCCTCCGTCAATCACTGTGACATATTCGGGTGGGAACACCTCCGCGAAGAAGCGTTTCAGCACCTCTGTGCAGGCAGCTGACTTGGAACTAGCCTTAATGACTGCTGTATTGCCCCCGCACATTGCCGCCGCCACCACACCAATGGTAAGCAGGAACGGAAAATTGAAGGGACTGATGACCAACGAAACACCATAAGGCATCTTATAAACTTTGGTGAACAGGCTCGGAAAGCACATCAATCCACTAAAATGACACTCGGGACGTGCCCAGCGGCGCAGACCATGTATCATCTCGTTGATTTCTACAATAATGGGGCCCACATCGCAAAGATATGCCTCCACTTTGCTACGGCCAAGGTCTTTGGCCAAAGCCTCTTCAAACTCAGCCTCATGGGCGATGACAGCCTCTTTCAACTTTTTGAGTTGCTGGATTCTCCATTTCACAGGAAGGGTGGCACCAGTACGGAAATATTTCCGCTGTGCCGCCACGATGTTGCTGATTTCTTGTTCGGTGTATGCCATGTTTACTTTTTTTTCCCACACATTGCGCTATCGCTTGTGACACCTACACTGCGGCTGCGCCTTGTGAGGTGCCCCACACTGCGGCTACGCCTTGTGCGGGGTTATTAGAATCTTGCCTCTTCGAGGCTGCTTAAGGAATTATATTATTATTACACATAAATTTCTGACATCAATACTTCAACGCCACATATCCAATTAGCGAGAATATAAAAAGTAAAAGAATCACTATAAACAACAGCACCATAATCAAAGAAGCTATGGCTACTTTCAGCGTCGTTCTTTTCCACGAATATCCTGACAATTGTTTAAGCGGAATAATCACAAGCAGTATACTCAAGGAAGACAAGGTTGACAGACAGAAAAACCTGAAAATGATTGAATAAATGGAGTACATGTTGTTGGTATAAACCAATGAGACAAAGAACTCGGAAAAACGCAAGTCCGGTATATTCGGGCAATGTCGGAAAAACAAGTATAGAACACCTGAAAGGTACATCAGTAAAAGCAAAGAAAAAATATTGGGGAAGCGATCGTTAAAGCGATTTATTAAAAGCATAACATTCGTGGTTATCTCTTTTGCTTTTTCTGCTTTCTCGGCAGTAAAAATGACATTCTCCTCATCCATGGAATTATTGTAAGTAGCCAGTTCCTCTTCCGTATCTGGTTCGTTCAAAGTCTGTTCATAGGAATCCGTGTCTTTTTCATCATCGTCACTGCTTTCCCCTTTGATATTGAGGCCATGTGTCACAAAAATGGAGAGTATCGCCAGCACAAAAAACATCTTAAAAGGAGGGAAGTAGGCTGCCTGCATACCATTGAGATAGTCACGAATCATATAACCGGGACGCAAGATAAGGTCGCGAATAGTGCGGAACATACCACGGTTGCCCAGTCCCCACACATCCAAGAAACCTAATGTAGCCGTTTTAAAAGAATATCTTCCTATACGCCGCGACTGGCCACAACGGGGACAGTAATTACCTTGGAAAATTGTATGGCAACAGTCACATTCATGAGAATCTTCCGATAACGGGGCCACCTGAGCAGGCTGCTCCCTCCATGCTTTGAAACGCTGCCAACGCTCTTTGAGATTAAATTTAGAATTCCCACATTTATTATCCGAATCAGATACTGTAAGCGTAACCTTCTTTAATACCTGCTCAATATCCTCATTACTATAGGTCATAGGGGAAGAGTAATTGATGGAATCTTTCGCAATCATGCGGATAAGTTGACTATAGTCAGCCGCTTGCACCGGAGACTCTATTTTATCCATGCCACAGTCCTCAATGAGCTGGGCAATAGCTTGCAGAAATTTGTCAGCCGCCTCATGCTCATCGGTATTCTCGTCCGCTAACTTACAATAGCGTGCCAGCATCGCATATTTAGCTATACAAACCTCCTTTTGATACTCTAATACGGGCATCATCATCAAGGTAATTGCCTGGCCGTGCGGAAGGTGGTATTTAGCCCCGATGCTATGGGCAAAAGCATGCACGTAGCCGGCCAACTGCGTATTGATGGCATTGCCGCCATACATAGCGGCACGGCACATTGCCAATCGCGACTCAATATTTTCAGGCTCTCGCAGCACCACAGGAAGGTGTTGCAGAATCAAGCGTGTGCCTTCCAGGGAAAGATGCATATTCTCCTCGTCCATATCCACATCGCTGATAGCTCCTTCCACTACATGACTGAGCGCGTCCATACCGCAGGCGGCGGTTACCATCTGCGGGGCATGTATGGTCAGTTCGCTGTCCAGAATCACGTGGGTCACATTCAGTCCCACCAGCACCGTAGAGCTTTTCACGCCACGGGCGTTAGTCACCACAGCACCTACCGTAATCTCAGCTCCTGTCCCAGCGGTAGAAGGTACGGAAATCATAGGCAGGGTTTTGCCAGGCACCACCAAAAACTTGAGCAGCATCGCTTTCGTGCTGATGTGCGACAACTTTACCCCGGCGACTATCATCTTGCAGGTATCCATCACCGAACCGCCACCCAAGGCAATCACGCACTCGGCATGGCAAGCCATAGCCGCCTTGCGTCCCGCATCTATCAGATCTATAGTAGGTTCGGAATTGATGTCTGCAAACAAAGTGAACGATACTCCTGCAGCATCAAGAGATTGGATAATAGCTTGGTCGTAGCCGAGTTTATGTAGAGTTTGGTCGGTCACCAGCAGTACTCGCTCATAGCCATACTGCCGGCAGATTTCGCCAATCTGCGACCTCGACTGGTGTCCCTCCAGCACCTGTGGCTCAGGTGTGGGCACATGATGTATCACCTTGCCCGGCAACCGATGTATTGTTTTTCTGAAACGATATGTGTCCATTGCTTAAAAAATAATATCCTTCACCACCTCCACACCGAGGCGCTCGTTGAGGCGGTGGATGATTTCGCTTTTGCGGGCTAACAACTCAAATCTGAGGGCGGCGTTGGTGACCTTCACCGTCAGTACCCCGTTCTTAATGTCCTTGCACTGGGTATTCTGGGCAACTACCGGCTCCACCACCTCAGTCCACAACGACAACACCCTGCGTTCATCGTAAAGCCGCTGTCTGCCTGACTTGTCGATGAACTGCTGGAGGAGGTCTTTGAGGAGTTGCTCGTTGTTTTTCATTATAAATTAAGAGTTAAGAACTAAGAATTAAGAGTTAATTATCAACTCTTAGTTCTTAATTCTTAGTTTTTAGTTCTTCGTCTTTGGCATCTTCATCCATAAACTTGTCCTTACACCAGTCCGTGAGGAAGGGGGCGACGGGTTCCACATATTTGTAGGTGAATGATTCGGTTTTGAATTTGGGTTTCAAGATGACCTGTTTCGTGTCCACTTTCTCAATGAACATCAGCAGCACACTGAAAACAATGACTACCTTGGCCACACCGAAAAGCAAGCCTGCCAAATTGTTCCAGAAGCCCGGAATCATCAGTTTCACGACTTTCTCCATGAGTTTTCCGGCAAAATGGACCAGTACCAGCGTGGCGATGAAAATGCCCGCAAACGCGATGATTTTATAGGTTTGACCTTCGCCCATACGTGCCGCCAGCACATCGGAATAATGCACCGTGGCCCAGACACCCA
>CAJOFJ010000046.1 GCA_905233625.1 uncultured Bacteroidales bacterium
AGGACCCGCCATGAGTTCACGCCTTGGCTTGAACATCCGCGAAAAATACGGATTCGCCTACAGCATCGAGTCGCAATACACCGCCTATTCCGATGTCGGTCTCATTAATGTCTACATGGGTGTCGATCCTGACTCATTGGATAAAGCCATTGAACTGGTACACAAGGAATTGGACAAGCTTTGCACACAAAAGTTGGGCACTTTGCAACTACATCATGCCAAGCAGCAGCTCATCGGACAGGTCGCCTTGAGCTATGAAAGCGGCATGAACGAGCTGTTGAGTGCCACCCGTTCGCTCATCATGGGCGAAGAGATCGAATACATGGACGACATCATCCGCAAGGTGGAAGCCGTCACTGCTGATGACATCCTTGAAGTGGCCAATCGAGTGTTCGACAAGAAGCAGCTGAGCCAGATTGTTTTTGAAGGGGTATAGATTCCCTTCGGGAATGGAGTCATGTCCTTTATTCATCTCGCGGCGGCTTGTGACATTTACAATTCGTAAACTTTTCCTGCCGCCGCAGGTAACAAAACAAATTGGTCCTCCATTCCCGTAGGGAATCTACTTGACTCTGCTTCAGCACACATTTCATATCACTGCTAGGTACGAAGCAGTCTAGGGCAACCAGTTAAAACAACTCTTGATTTAAAGCGGAAATTTCACGATTAAAGCGGAATTTCTAAATTTAAATCAACTAAATTCAAAAAAGTACCATTTTTTTCTTGCTGTCACACAGCGGCTTATCCTTTGTGACGAAAAATAGTTGAAATTTTTGCTTGACAAAAATTTTTCATGTTGTATTTTTGCGGTATAAAAAGGAAAAAATTAGATTAAAAACGGAAATTTAACTCCTAATTAAAAACCCTCAAAAACACATCGCTATGAAAACTAAGCTCTACTCTCTTCTTACCGGCCTGCTGATGGCCGTCAGCATCACGAGTTACGGGCAGGAATTTGTCAACAGGTTCTCTATTATGGAATCCAATAGGATTTATATTGGATGTGATATGATGGAAAACCAAGATGAGACACTCTTAATCGGAGCTGTCATTTGTACCAACCCCTATTATTACGACCCCGAATACCTGATTTACAAGACCTCTCCCGACGGCGAGACCCTCAATTCTTTGAGTATCACCGTCCCAGACGGAATGAACGGCCAGTTCTTCACCAATGCCATAGATATTTGTGACAAGCATTTTCTGCTCCGCAATGCTACAGTCCCCGACTCGTACATTGTCACCAACCACTATTGGGACATGGCCAACAATCATTACTTCAGGATGGTTGCCATCGACGCCGACCTCAATGTACAGAATGACATTTCCATTCTGGTCGACCAAGGCATCGAAGGTGCTTTCACATGGGACAAATGGCTTATCGACTCACAAAATGACATAATTGCCTCATTCTGGATTGACAATACATTCCATATTATGCGTATCGGACTTGATGGTACGGTCAAGACCCATCGTGAAATCACCGATATCTTCCCTCCCAAATTTGATTATGAATACCACCCCGACACCGTATTGTGGTATACTGGTTTTGGCATCTTCGATGATTCTCCACTGACCTATTACAAGTTAGGCAGTTATCAGACAGCATCGGAAAATTACCCTGTCCATTGCTATTTCTTCGATGAAGATCTCAACATTATCAGAACACACTGGTTTGAACGTTACGATGAAGACATCCTTTTCAGCGGCGGCAACTCCGAACACATCATCCCAATGGGTGAAAATTTCTATCTGATGGCTTCGGAAATGGAATTCCCAAATGGCGACGGGGGGTCTGCCCTAATCAAATACGACATGAACCACAACCCGATTTGCATTTCGCCAGAATTCGGAGACCTCGGTTATCCCTTTGATACCAGAGTTGCAAACGACAACAGCATTTTCCAATTATACCTCAACTTTGGATACACTGCTTGGCCTGTGTCACTTGCTTGCTTGGACAATGATTTGAATCTGAATTGGGACATTGTTTTACCAGGGCTCCAGTACGATGGACTGGGCGGAAGCAACATGATAGCCAAGGCGAATGGCGATATTGTTGTAGCATTTGAAGGCTCCGAAGACTACGGAAACAGCAACAAAGGCATTTATGTCTACACTATACGCAACACCCCCGCAAACACTACAGAAAAAACTAATTGCGACTCATTCTTCTCGTTCTATCCCAACCCCGTGAAAGACCAGCTGAGCCTCCGCTTCGATGACGGCGTTGAGCCCGAGAGCGTTGAACTGTATGACCTTGCAGGCCGTTTGGTCGGCACCAAGCCAAACGGTCTGGAAAGCATCGACATGAGCGCGATGACCTCCGGGGTATACATGCTACGCGTCACCATGAAAGACGGGGCGCGCTACCACGAAAAGATATTGAAAGAATAAAGTTAGGCTTTTTTCATAATGATTTGGTTTTAGTTGATACTCTTGGGGCGGCTCTCGTGCCGCCCCAAGAGTATACACCGCATGACAAAACCAACATTATCAATTGACAAAGATGTCCCACTTTGTATCTTTGCAGCACGAAACAACACAAACCATATCGAAACAAATTTCCATTCCTAATGAATAACTCCATAAAGTAAACATTATGAAAACAAAGCTCTACACCCTCCTCACCGGTCTGCTGATGGCTGCCTGCGTCACGAGTTACGGACAAACCTTTACATGCCATTTAGCCCTTGAACTCGACAAAACATTAAACGGTTGCGACATTGTAGAAAACACGGACAACACTCTTCTTGTGGGAACACGAGTCCTTTCTGAGCCCAACCAAGATGAAAGCTATCTAATTTGCAAAATCACACCCAACTGCGAATTGCTTGACTCTTTGAGTTTTTCAGAAAAAAGCAGCATGTTGCTCATAAACCGCAACGAGCCCGACCATTATATGCTTCCCGAGTTTCAAGAAGACGAAGTCGAAAACGCGGTCTTTCTCAAACTGACCCAAATCGACAACAATCTCAATGTAGTTGAAGAGACACTTATTCCTATTGCCAATCTTTCTGAAGGCGTTTTCAAAAGTGGACGTGTCTTTATTGACTCCCATAATAACGTGGTCGCTTCTTTTTGGTTGGACACCACCTTGCACTTTATCAGTGTAACCATTGACGGCACCATTAATGCCTCAAAGGAAATCAGCGATGTCTTTATTCCGAACTTCAGTTACCAGCATCCTGCCGACACTGCATTATGCTATTCCAACTTCGGTGTTTACAGCGAAACACCATTACAATACTATTTAATTGGCGGTTACATCAACGATGATGCCTCGCCTCACCTGTGGCCATTTTACAATTACATCTTCGACGAAGACTTCAACTTGGTCGAAACGGTATTGTTTGAGCATGATAGATTCGGGAATCAATACGATTGGACTGGATATGAACAAATTGTCAGCCTTGATGAGAACACTTATTTGCTCTCGAGCATAAATCAAGACCCATACTATAATATTTACTGGACTGGAATAGACTTTTTCAACAGAAACCATTATTTGAAATATGGCATAGGGGCCAATGCCAATTTTGGTCATCCAATACAAATAGCAGTAGCTGATAGCGACAGAATCTATTATTCTTTTGTAAACCACAACCCGTATCTTAAAGACAGCAAAGATGCAAACAAGGTTAAGGTAGAGCGGCTCGATACTCAAGCAGAAAGCCTTTCTGTATGGAGTATCAACATGCCCGCAATCAACCTTGAGGATTTGAGATTCGGAGACGGACAACGTATGATTGTGTTGGAAAACGATGATGTTGCGATATGCTTCACTGCAATTAGAAATGAAAAGAACTACATGTTTGTCTATATTATCAGAGATGAATACGAAGGCACTGACGAAAATATTACTGATGAAAGTCACTTCTCCCTCTATCCTAATCCAGTGAAAGACCAATTGACCCTCAGCTTTGCCGAAGGAAATGCGCCTGAAAGTGTAGAACTCTATGACCTACAGGGCCGTTTGGTCGGCATGAAACGCAACAATATGGAAACCATCGACATGAGTGCAATGCCTTCAGGTGTTTACATGCTGCGCGTCACGCTGAAAGACGGGATGAACTACCACGAAAAGATAGTAAAAGAATAGAGTTCTAGTTGTTTCATATTGATTTGGTTTTAGTTGTTTAGTTGAGGCGGTGTAAGCGCTGCCTCAATTTTTATATATTAAATTAAAGAGGAATAATTATATTTAAAGCGGAATTATCACGATTAAATTCATATTATCGCCAAAAACTGCATTTTTTCTCCGCTGACATACAGCGAGTTATCCCGTATGATGAAAAATAGTTGAAAAAAAAGCTTGACAAAACTCGTTTCAGATTGTAGTTTTGCGACATAAAACGATAAAATTATATATTAAAACGGAAAAATTACAACCAAAATTCAATAACAAAATCTCTGATTAGGCCATCAAATTGATAACATGAAACAGAATTAACCGAATCATTCACCCACAAAAAACTAAAGCTATGAAGACAAAATTTTACACCCTCCTCACTGGCCTGCTGATGGCCGCCTGCATCACGAGTTACGGACAGGAAATCGTTGGCACATTCACTTCAACTTCAAATGGTCATGGTGGCAATATCGCAGAAGCCCCCGATGGTTCAATCATCATAGGTAACTATGTAGGAGCCGCAGATTATATGGTTTACAAATTATCACCTCATGGCATTTTAATCGACAGCATTTCTCTTCCTGGGACAGAACCATATGATTTTTCACAATTACTGGAAATTCCCTGCATGCCAGACTATTATATGATTGCTTTTTGTAGCACTAACCCAAACCTAGGAAACTTATTGCTCAAATTCATTCTCATTGATGACAACCTCACGATAGTCAATGAGACCATCAAGACCATCGAAACCCATTATAGCTATTCGGTCAGTTCCGATTGCTGGTTCGTCACTCCTAACAAGAATATTATCTTTTCTTACGGTTATTTAGACCACTCGACAGGGACATATGTCCGACATTTTGTATGCTTTACCCTCGATGGCACTTTCTTGGAAGACATGGCTTTAACGGATATTCCCGTTGACGGTGGCTTTAATGTACCCACTTGTGACAGCGTGTTGCATTACACTCACACTGGCTTCAAGGTCTTCTGCGAGT
>CAJOFJ010000047.1 GCA_905233625.1 uncultured Bacteroidales bacterium
ACGGTGTCGGAAGTAATCAACAGATAATCAACGGGAAGCTCATTATCTTTGAATGCCAGTGACTTTTGCAGACTGAGGTATTTAGGGACCTCATCCAAAGGCAAGTCTGACGGATAGTTTTCAGGCGTTTCCTTGGTCAAAATCTCGAAAACCACGCCCATGCCACGCAGCAGTTCTTGCCGACGTGGGGATTTGGATGCTAGGATGATATGGTATTTTTTGAGGTTGGAGAGCATATTTCCTTGTTATCATAATCTCGATGACAATAATTTTGGTAATTTCTTTTCATCACGACGATTATCCCAAATTGCTACGATTCGAATCTCATTTTCGATTACAAGATAAAAGATTCGATTATGCCATGAATGCAAGACACAAAACGGCACATATCTTTCATCTTTTGTGCCGAGAAACGGATTAACCGCCAAAGAGTTTACCCTGCTCAAAATGTCTTCGACAACCTTATCAGCCACTTTCTCGCCAAACAACTCCAACACCTTCTCGCCTATCGAAGCCAATTCTTCAAGGGCTAAATCATGCCAAATGATTTTCATACCGATGTAGCCTTGCCATTACTCTATCATACACCTCTTCATGGGGAATGCAAATCGAAGGATTGCTCTCCATTTCAGCAGCGCGACGCTTCAGTTCCTTCAGTTCGTCCTCAACCGACATATCTGAAACACTATCAGGAATCACCAACGACAAAGCGTATGAATAAATCAACTCGGTCAGTTCCTCTTTGGTATAATAACCACATGACGGCAATTCAATGTCTATTTTTACGGTATCCATCTGTTTTGTATTTGCTGCAAAATTACAAACTTTTCCTGATACCTGCCATAAAAAACGAATAGCGGAGATGATAGGACTCCGCTATCCATTCAAAAACAATATACTTATCTTTTTTAGGAACAAATTAAGTAAACAGTATAAGTCTTATTCATTTACATACAAGGTAAGAACCTCACCACGTGCTTTTGCTTTATCAAATTCTTGTGCTATTTTAATACGCGCATCTTTTCCCAGAATTATACATCCATGCGATGCATTATTATCACTATTATCACCATGTATTCTAAAGCCATCTCTACCATACGTGTCATTTGCACTATCTTGACTTAATACAATTGTATATTGGCCAAGCCTTGGATCATTTCGATAACCTGTAATATAGTATGTTCCACATGGTATTGCACCTCTATCTTTCACATTTGAATTCTCAGAATTGTTATAATAATAATGCCCATACATATCAGAGGCGTTTTTTGATTTTGAATTGTTAACGCCCGAATAACCTTTTACTGTGATTCCATCAGCGAATTGAAACGTCCCAGAAGATACGCTATAGGTGCACTGTGAATACATGATTTGGCTAAACAAAATTGCAATGATTATCACTACTATTTTTTTCATATTTAATCTTTGCCAGTTATTCCCCATTGGCACATCGGTTTTTATTGTTTAGTATTTTATATGCTTATAGCTGCAAAAATACAATTATTTCAAATACATGATATAAAAACGAATAGCGAAGATACTATGGCTCCGCCATTTGAATAGTACCCCTCATTACTATTGAACAGCCGTTTGTAGAGCGCTTGGCAACTCAACATATGTCTTAAGCACTCTATCCCAAACCTGAAAGCACTCATCATCAGTACAATTCTTCAATTTTGAGTATTGTGATGAAAGAAACACAGTAAACTCTTTTCTGTTACCTGGATTTCGTTTTATTTCCAATCTAGTTCTAACCCTAACCCTGCTGAATGTGCGAGTTACCCATGTGGATTTTGCCCAACCAGCTCCCATATCATTTACGGTAAAGTCATCAAAATAATCAGATGCATATCTAATCAATGTATACCATACTTCATCATCAGTTTTGTCGCTTGTGGCGATAATACGAATCCTTTTATTGGCAATGTCTGAAGCTGGCACAGAGGCTTCCCAAGAATCATCACGATCTGGTTTTAAACACACATCTGTCACATCACTACTTCCTCTACGTAACGTGAAACTCTGAGTTATATAATCAGGTGCTGAAACTGTAACATGCGAGAAGGCTCTGAATCTTGCAGTGGCCTGTTGACTTCCTGCATAATCGCCATCAACAACAATTCTTGCTCCAGAAGGAGGGCAGGAAACCATAATTGATTTAGTAACACATGATGTCATCAAAAACAACACTATAGTTATCGCATAATAAATAGTTTTCATTTAGATTCTATATTAAAAAACGCCTCCACTTTAATCGGCTATCGGCAACTCCGTTGCTATTGCTATTAGTTTATTTTGTGCCGAAAGCGTCCATTTAATCTGCACACAAAAAAAGCGTGGCACTTTTTCGCCTTCATCGGATTTCTTGAGGTCTTCGACTACCTATATCTCCCAATTACAACGAGTAAAGCCCACGCCAACTGGCGGGAGCGTCGTTGCTTTACCCAGGGAGATATTTGAAAGTGTCGAAGTTTCAAGAAATCCCGAATAAGCTACTTCGCTTTTTCCTATTCTATGATGTGCATATCGCTTGAAAGCGTTATCTCATAGGCTAATATTTTGGTTTATAATCGTTTATTATATCATTTGACGCCAGACTTCGGGACGCAGGACTCGAGGCTTTTCTGTCCCGTAGTCTAGCAGTCCTGCGTCTCATGTCTTTTACAGCAGCTTCTTCTTCAAGGTCTCGATCATGTCGACCGTCATCTTGTCGAGGTCGTACTTCGGGTTCCAGCCCCACTCCTTGCGAGCGCAGCTGTCATCCATCTTGTTCGGCCAGCTGTCGGCAATGGCCTGACGAATCGGGTCGAACTTGTACTCCATCTCGAAGTTCGGATAGTACTTCTTGATGGCGTTGTAGATGATTTCCGGATCGAAGCTCATGGCCGTCACGTTGAACGAGTTGCGGTGCACCAGCTTGCTCGGGTCGGCTTCCATGATGTCAACCATGGCATCCAAAGCGTCGGGCATGTACATCATGTCCATGAAGGTGCCTTTGCTGATGGGGCAGTAGAACTTCTCACCTTTCACAGCGGCATAGTAGATCTCCACAGCGTAGTCGGTGGTGCCACCGCCAGGCAAAGTCAAGTTGGAAATCAAGCCAGGGAAACGGACGCTACGGGTATCCACACCAAAGCGAGTGAAGTAATAGTCGCTCAACAACTCTCCCGTGACCTTGGTCACACCGTAGATGGTATTCGGGCGTTGAATGGTGTCTTGAGGCGTGTTGTCGTGCGGTGTGCTGGCACCGAAAGCACCGATGGATGAAGGCGTGAACACAGCGCAGTTGAAGATGCGAGCCGTCTCAAGGCAGTTCACCAACGAGCCGATGCCAACGTTCCAGCCCAGCATGGGGTTCTTCTCAGCCGTGGCCGAAAGAATAGCGGCGAGGTTATAGATGGTGTCGATGTTGTAGCGTTTCACCACCTCAACGATTTGCATGATCTGCGTCGAGTCAATTCTCTCAAAAGGACCGGTCTCGACAATCTCACCAGTCAAAGGGCGAAGATCGCTCGCAACCACGTTTTCATTTCCGTAGGTGCGGCGAAGCTTCTTCACCAATTCTGTTCCGATCTGTCCGCCGGAACCAACGATCAATATCTTTTTCATTTCAATATCCTGTTTTAATTCGGAATGTGGAATGCTGAATGCTGAATGTGGGATGTGACTCATTCATCATTCAGCATTCATCATTCAGCATTATTTCAAGATTCCTAACTCCTTACCAATCTTCACGAAGGCGGCAATACACTTGTCTAAGTGCTCACGCTCGTGGGCAGCGCTGACCTGCACGCGGATACGGGCTTGGCCCTTCGGAACCACAGGATAATAGAATCCCGTGACAAAGATGCCTTCTTCCTGCAACTTAGCGGCGAACTTCTGTGACAGCGGGGCGTCGTAGAGCATCACGGCGCAGATGGCAGATTGCGAAGGCTTGCAGTCGAAGCCAGCCTCGGTCATCTTCTTGATGAAGTAGTCGGTATTGGCGTGGAGCTTATCCTGCAAGGCGTTGGTTTCGCTCATCATCTCGAACATGCGAATGCCAGCGGCCACGAGGCCTGGAGCCATCGAGTTGGAGAAGAGGTACGGACGGCTGCGTTGACGCAACATATCGATGATCTCCTTCTTACCCGTGGTGAAACCACCCATAGCGCCACCAAAGGCCTTGCCAAGAGTGCCGGTCAAAATCTCGATCTTGCCACGGAGGTTGTAGTGTTCGGTGACACCGCGACCTGTGCGACCCACCACGCCAGCGGAGTGGCTCTCGTCGACCATCACCATAGCGTTATATTTCTGGGCCAGTTCATAAATCTTGTCGAGCGGGCAGACATTGCCGTCCATCGAGAACACACCGTCGGTGACAATAAGACGGAAACGGCAAGCCTGGGCATCCTGAAGTTGCTTCTCGAGGTCAGCCATGTCGGCGTTGGCATAGCGGAAACGCTGGGCCTTGCAGAGGCGCACGCCGTCGATGATGGAAGCATGGTTCAAAGCATCAGAAATGATGGCATCATCTTGGCCGAGCAGCGGCTCGAACACGCCGCCGTTGGCATCGAAGCAAGCTGCATAGAGGATGGTGTCCTCAGTGCCGAAGAACTCGGCAATCTTGGCTTCCAATTTCTTGTGGAGGTCCTGGCAGCCGCAGATGAAACGCACGGAGGCCATACCGAAACCACGGGCATCCATACCGTCCTTGGCGGCTTGGATCAGTTCTGGGTTATCGGCCAAGCCGAGATAGTTATTTGCGCAGAAGTTGAGGCATACTTTGCCGCCAACCATGATTTCAGCGCCCTGGGCACTTTCGATGATGCGTTCACGTTTATAAAGGCCATCGGCTTCAATCTGAGCCAATTCCTTCTTCAGATACTCTTGAAAATTAGCGTACATTGTTTGTTCAGTTGTTCAGTTAATCAGTTGCTCAATTCACGAGGTTTGCGATGCTTAACGGACAACTGCAAACTTCCAACTGACAACTGATTTCGGCGCAAAGGTACGAAAAGGATTGATAGGTTGGAACGAAAATGTGTGTTTTTTAGTGATAAGAAAAAAATTCCCGCCCACAACATGCCATGGACGGGAATTTGCTTTCGGCGCTTGCCGTTTCCTCTCAAATCCTGTTTTTATAGATACTCACATTGCTGTCCACTAAAAAATCGATATAGTTTTTTGAAATACTAGTAAAATCAGTTGATTGCAGAGATTCTGAAGTGAAACGGATTTGAATTTATCTT
>CAJOFJ010000048.1 GCA_905233625.1 uncultured Bacteroidales bacterium
CCACGGCGACGGAAACCGCAAATCGTGGGCATACGTGGGTCGTCCCAGCCGCTCACCAGACCCTCGTTAACGAGAACGAGCAGGTTACGCTTACTCAAGAGGATATAGTTGAGATTCAGCTTGTTGAACTCGGTCTGACGCGGACGGTTGTCATCCATGTTGTCGCCCTCGCCACGAATTTCCTTGAGCCAATCGATGAAGAGGTCGTAGAGCGGACGGTGCACCACAAACTCCAAGGTGCAAAGCGAGTGGGTGACACCTTCGAAATAGTCGCTTTGTCCGTGGGCGAAGTCGTACATCGGATAGGCATGCCACTTGGTGCCCGTGCGGTGGTGCGGCGTGTCGACCACGCGATAGATAATCGGATCGCGGAAGTGCATGTTCGGGTTGGCCATGTCAATCTTGGCACGAAGCACCATCTTGCCCTCGCCAATCTCCCCGTTGTTCATCTTATAGAACAGGTCAAGAGATTCCTCAATGGGACGGTTGCGGTAGGGGCTTTCGACACCAGGCTGTGTAGGCGTACCCTTCTGTGCGGCAATCTCCTCGGAACTTTGCTCATCAATATAGGCTTTACCACGTTTAATTAATTCTATGGCAAAATCCCAAAGTTGCTGGAAGTAATCGGAAGCATAGTATTCGTTACCCCACTGGTAACCAAGCCATTGGATATCCTCTTTGATGGCATCGACATACTCCATATTCTCCTTGGTGGGGTTGGTGTCGTCGAAACGCAAGTTGCACACGCCGCCGTGTTGTGCAGCGATGCCGAAGTCGAGGCAGATGGCCTTGGCGTGGCCAATGTGGAGGTAACCGTTTGGCTCTGGGGGGAAGCGTGTCTGCACGCGTCCGCCGTTCTTGCCATTACTGAGGTCTTCTTCCACTTTCGCTTCAATGAAATTGAGCGACTTCTTTTCCGTTACTTTTTCTTCTTCTGGGTTTGTCATAGGCGCAAAAATAAAAAATTGTTGAATTGTATTATGTTTATTTGTCGAACTGTTTTTCAAACTAACCAAATTTTGCTCAATCGTAAGATATGATTCGCCCTTTGTAAGAAGAGTTGAATTGGTCACAAACACTCCTTTTTGCTGGAGTAAAGCCTATACCAAAACCGAGTTCAATACCTCTGAGTAAGCGTACACCTTGGTGATTGTAGGCGTGGATATTTGTCGGTATGGCCGTCTCATTATGCTCTTGCATGGAAAAGCTGTCGGACAATCCCATGCTATAAGCGGCATCCAGTTTCATCACCAAAGTGAAGTGAGGCAAAGGTATGTTCACCCTAAAGCCAGCTCCAACCAACGGTCCCCAATGCCATTTGTTTATATTGGATGCAGAAATTGGTAAGGATACCTCGGGTATTTCAAGTCCAGGTTGTGTCAAGGAAATGGAGCCTCCGATGGCTTTTCCTATTTCTGCGGCACCGAAAACATAAGGCTTGAAATAATCGGATATGGGGACATAAAGCAAGAATGGAATACGGGCTGAAGCATACATGGCCTTCAGTTTGTATTCCACATGGTAGTTTTGTTCGTAGATGTAAGACGTTGCACCTCCTTTTTGTTGGACATTCAATTCTGGGGCGATGGAAAACACATAAAGAAAAGGAATCTCTATGAAAACACTCGCTGTTGGTCCTATCATGAGGTCGTGCGGCAATACACGTAAATGTGGATTCGTATAATAAAGCCACGTGCTGTTTGCACCAACTTTGACACCATAAACAGCTCCTTTGCTGACTTTTGGTTTCATCCCTTTTGCTGATGGAAAGAAAGATGTTTGTGCAAAGGAATTCCAAACGTAAAAAAGGAAAAAAAGCATCATGAAAAACCGTTTACTCATATGCATCCTATCCTCCTTTCTGACCAAACCAATGGCAGTTTTCTGCCAAACCATCTAGATCCTTGTAGATAAAAAACCATCCCGGAACAAAAGTCCCAATGAATGGATTCACCTCTTCACTTGCATCCAAAATTATACTTCCAAAACGAAGATTCTTGATTCCCTCCAAGGTCTTTTCTCCTGTAATCAAAACAACTCGTTTTACTGAAGTAAGGTTCCCATAAAAATCCAGCTTTCTTTTTTCTTCAAAATACAAGCTGAAGTTTTGTTTAGAACCTATAATATACGCTGTGTCTGTATGCAAGCACTCCCCCTCATGGAATTCAACAATGGCCACTCGATTGTGTTGGTCTGTGACTTTCAAATGCATATCCAAATCACCGAATAAATCAACGAAATTGGAATAAACGAATTGCTTGGGACCGATGGCATATTCCCCTTCAATATTGGGAGGTATGTACCCTTGAGGTATTTCTCCATAATAAGTAAAAAAGTCATTTTGCCATTCTTCGGGGATGATTTCCGTTAGTTTCTTCACATATTTCTCTGTTCCTAATAACATGACAGAGTCACCTGCTGTCGATTCCTTTTTGCATTGGGTCATCGCTAAAACGATATTGACAGCGATTGCTAAGATGATAACCGTTTTCCTAATGATTGTCATTCTAATACGAATAGTTTTTTGGTTGTCTTACCCTGAACCGTGACGATTTCCACGATGTAGAATCCTTGGGCGAGGTCGTTGATGTCTATATTCACCATGTCGGGCAACTCAAAGGATAAGTCTTTGGAAACCACCCCATACATGTTATAGAACTTGACATGTCGTAGTTGTGGAGCTTGAATGGTGACCTGTCCATGCGTGGGATTAGGAAAGAGGATCATTGTTTGTGCCTCAGCCTCGTCAACATCGAAATAGGAAGCGTTAATATCCAAAGAACATAGTGTGTCGCAACCATAGCCACAATCGGAAGTAGCAGTGAGTGTGGCTTGTCCGAGATTTTTTGC
The DNA here is from genome assembly GCA_905233625.1 of uncultured Bacteroidales bacterium. GTDB lineage: Bacteria > Bacteroidota > Bacteroidia > Bacteroidales > WCHB1-69 > RUG11690. The sequence goes on from CAJOFJ010000048.1 coordinate 2,851, forward strand.
TATGAGCTTGCACCAAATAGGATTGGTCGCCGGTACCATGATCCAATCAGGGTTAGAGCATGACCATTGGATGTTGCAACCGTGCAGTTCGGCGGAGTCGGCAAGGCAATAGTTATAAATGCCGGGCCAAAGATCGGTGGAAATGGCAACTTCCGTAAAACCATGGATTTCAAGTTTCGGTGTTTTATTGACGATAAGGTCAAGGTTCACAATACTATCACAACCATCAACGTTAAGACCCGAGAACGTGTAGCTTCCAGACTGGGTGAGAAAACCATCGGGGGCAGAAATCCAAGGATAAAAATCACAAACGGTTTCGTTAAGGTTAGCAGCATAGCTTTGTCCAAGGGTGAGGTGAAGTGTCTCTTTGCGTGGACATCCCTCGAATGTAGTGGTATCGAAAATATAGTCGCCGGAAGCAGTATATCTAGTGCCGTGCCAAATGATGCTATCACAATCGGTGACATTGAATTCTTCCTTCTCGCTATAGTTTATGGTGAGGTGTAGCGTCTCTCTTAGGTCACAGTTGTCAGCAGTAATGGTATCGAAATAGTATTCGCCAGGAATGTCGTACTTTGTACCGTGCCAAATGATACTGTCGCACTCGGTAACATAGAAATCCTCCATTTCACTATGGCTAATGGTAAGATGTAGTGTCTCTCTTCGATTACAGCTGTCAGCAGTAATGGTATCGAAATAGTATTCGCCAGGAGTGTCGTACTTTGTACCGTGCCAAATGATACTATCGCAGGCGGTGACATTAAAGTCCACAGTCTCACTATAATTGATGGTGAGGTCGAGGCGTTCTATGTGAGAGCAACCTTGAGAGGTGGTGATAGTATATTCGTACGTGCCGCTTTGCAAGTAAGTGGAATCAGATACATCCCAGTAGTAGCTATCACAAGCCTTCGCTTGACTTTCTATAATGGTGTCGTTGTAGTAAATGGTGAGATTCAGTATGTAAATGCTATCACATCTATCGGGATTGGCATAAGGAATTACAACTTCATAAACACCCGATTGATAGTAAGTGGAGTCATTGACATGCCAATAGTAAAAATCACAGGCTGTGTCATTTAAGATAATAGTATCACTATGATCGATGGTGAGATGAAGTGTTATAATACTATCGCAACCATATGTGGTTTGTCCATAGAAGTCATAATCGCCAGATTCCATGAAAGTTTGCCCCATATATGTGTAAGAATCGCAATCTCTATGCGATATAGTATCGTGGTAGACTTCGTGGACATGAATCTCCGTGGATAGGGTCGAGACAAGGCTATCTTGCTCGTAGATGCCACATGTCACATCATAGTCGCCAATATTGGTATAAAGATGGGAAGGGGAAACACCATTTCCTGACTCACCATCTCCAAAACTCCATACAATATTGGAAGGATTGTAGTTGTGAGTCACATTGAAATGAACCGTATCATTTTTGCAAACATCGAAACCGTCTGGATGTTCTATGGATAGCTGGTCATCAACAAAGAGGAAAGCGGCATTTGTCGATAAGCTATTGGATGCAAGAAAAACCCCAGAATCCCAACCGGGGTGGTTTATATCACAAATTGCCATTTTAAGATGATAGGTCTGCATGGGAACCACATTGAAACGCACCTCCAATACGGTGGTAAATCCATTGAATTGTATGGTGGTGTTGGGCCCTAAAGGATTGTTCACGAAATACTCCGAATTGCTTGCAGGATGATTGCCGAAATTATTATTGCATGCTGGATGCACAGTATTAATGCTGACAACCTCATTAGTGTTGGGAATGATGGCCATGTTTTGGCCATAATAAGTACTTCCACCAGTAAGTGGTACTTCTGTTACAAAAAATCCAAAAATATCATTAAATTGTGACCCTACATAGTCTGTGTACTCGTCTGAACCAAATACATAGTTAAACATGATGACACTATCATAAGGAACGAAATCAAATTCCAAAACAGCACCATCTTTGATGTCTCCAGTTGTAATAGATGCCAAATTTGGATCCTCAGTAATCCCACAATTAGTAGGTAAGCTATACGAATCATCAGTATTTGGTCCTTCAGCAACCTTAACGTTTCCTGTTGCTATGATAATTCCAGATTCTATTCCCAAATTAGTGGGCGTGTCGCCTGTATTAAAAATCCCAATGTTATTACAAAAGATAGTGTCCATTGACCCATTGAATGTCACATTGGATACTTGCACTCCTGAACTCAGAAATATATTTCTTACTAGGTCTTCCGCATTCCATCCAAGTGAGTCGGATAATTCAGATGCTGGTGTTACCAGTAATTGGGCATGGAGCATCATCGGAAACAACACCGAACCCCATGTGACAAATAGTTTGAATAATCTCTTTTTTGTTACTTTTTCTCCTAGAATTGTCATAACTCTATGATTTGAATTATGTTGCAAAAATAGTAAAAAATGTATATGTACAAAAAAAGCCCGCTGAATCAGCAGGCTTTTGAGGTACCTGGCGGACTCGAACCGCCGTCCCCGGTTTTGCAGACCGATCCCTAACCACTCGGGCAAGCGGCTGCAAAGATACATCTTTTTGGCGAAATACAATATATTTCAAAGAAATTTTTCAAACCAAGCCTCGTGCCGACAATTTCAGCCAATTCCAGACAAACAAGGCAACGAGGAGCACACCACAGTATACATAGAAGATTTTCAGGTCTTTACGCCGTAAGTGGGTCATGGCGTATGCCGCCATGACCAAAATCAAAGGTATGGCGGGTTCGTGGAATCGCTCCGAATTAGATGTGAAAGTGAACATAATTATCGCCAGATAAGAAAGTTCGTAAGCTCCAATGAGGCTGAAATCGCGCCATTTTCTTTGCCTTATGGCGATCACTATGGCCAACATGGCAAAAAAAGCCAAGAAGTTCTTGACATAAGTACTGCCATGTATCATTTTGTTGTGGTCGGGCGATATATCCACCATGGGCGACAAAGGCAAGACAAAAGCTCCAGGAAATAGATACTTGCTTTTTGCAATCTCACCGTATTTCAACCCCAGTGACTCATATTTCTTGGCCATATAATCTGTGCCGCTGAAATTCAGTCTGTAGATGATTTTCATCTCACTTCCAACCGCAGTGAAAAGAAATACCAGGAAAACAGCCACTGTAACCGACAAAGTGATGATTTTGCCTTTTCTGTTCACCAAATGGTTGGGCGAAAGGATGACAAAAACAAGGAACGC
>CAJOFJ010000049.1 GCA_905233625.1 uncultured Bacteroidales bacterium
CAACTGCATCGTGGGTGGCTCGATCGACGCCCGCTTCATGCCCGCCATCCTCAAGGGTATCATGGAGAAGATGGAGCAGGGTCCTCTGACCGGTTCCTATGCCCGCGACATCGTCGTCAACATCTACGACGGTAAGATGCACCCCGTGGACTCCAACGAAACGGCCTTCAAGATTGCCGGCCGTACCGCTTTCCGCGAGGCCTTCAAGCAGGCTGCCCCCAAGATCAAGGAGCCTATCTACGACATCGCCGTCACCGTGCCCACCGAGGCACAGGGTGGCGTCATGACCGACCTGCAGGGTCGCCGCGCCATCGTCATGGGCATGGATGCCGAGGGCAAGTACACCACCCTCAAGGCAAAGGCCCCCTTGGCCGAGATGAACCGCTACTGCACCGCCCTGAGCTCGCTCACCAGCGGCCGCGGTACCTTCACCATGACCTTCAGCAGCTACGAGCTCGTCCCCGCCGACGTCCAGCAGGCCCTCCTCAAGGCCTACGAGGAAGCCGCCGCCGAGGAAGAATAAGCCGCCCAATCGGGCGGCTCGCCTCGTTTGCAGTGTTGTAATGAGATTAGACTACCATCTAAATTACAAATCAGGGTTATATGATATGACTAAAACTGCACTCCTTTTTTTGCGGCAGTTTCTATTAAATATATTAGAGTTGCCCATCCTCTGGCCGGCAATTCTCGATATACAAGAGTGTAAATCAAATGACGATAAAAGGTTTTCTGTAGTTTTGAAATGACTGATGGGTCAAGGAACATAAAACCCGCATAGAGTGCGAAAGCCTCATTTATTGTAAGAACGGTAGTGTTAACATTGTCACATTCAGGCTTAATTTGAATTGGGTGAAAACGACTAATCCAGATTATAGTAAATGCAGCTTGCTTATGATTGTCTGCATATGGTGAACCTGCATATGCTTTGTATTTATATATATCATCGAAATAAGCATTCACGGCACAATGCAGAAGTTCTTCCGAAAGGAAGATGCTCTCACGATTTTTTTCATCTAAACCCAGATAAAATTGTTCTTTGTAAAGCTTTACTAACGTCTCGAAACGTGTCCTTATGTCTTCTGGGTTAGGCTTGATCAGTTCTTCTGTGTTTGCCATACTTCGTTAACATAAGAAAAGAAAGGTGTTTTTTCTCGCATAACCTCGGCTCGATTCAAATAAACATTCTCGTCGCTATGATGCTCCCCACAATTTCTCTCCCTTTCATGTTCCAGCCAATAAGTGGCCTTGAGAATTTTTTTATATCTGTTTTCTTCATTACCACCTTCCTTTGGTACAGAAATTTTCTTCACTTTTTTTCTTTCGGAAATAACATCCCGTGTCATTAGGAATGCAATCACCACGGTAATAATGGCAGATATAATCGCCACCAAATTAACAAAGTCAAATTTCATTTGATTTTAACTCCTTCCTTGTATTTTAAAATTTTGTATTTTATAGATGTGGCCGAGACCGCTGATAAGAGCCAAATCAGGATAAACTGAAAACTATGATTTTGTATATATAGAGCATCTTCGGTATGTATTAAATAAAAAATGTACAATGTCAGAATAACTAGTAACATAAGAAAGGCTCCTTGTAAAGAACCAATACCCGCCATTTTGAAAATGTGATAATCCTCAATGAGACTAAAAATCAATGCTAGTGCAGAAAAAACATAAAAACCGCCCCACAATAATTCCATGAAAATTTCGCCAAATGGGAATGCATCATTTCGATACCATTCAACAATACACAAGAAAATTACTGGAGCAAGTATCGGCAGTAAACTATTGGCGACAAACCACCTACACAACTTTTTTGGCATATTCCTTTGTTCAAATTTTTTGCAAAGATACGACAAAATATTGACATGGAGAAAATAAATTCTGCGGAACGGGAAAAATTTTGTACTTTTGCACCGTCAAATAAACAAATAGAAACATGTAGAAAACAGAAATAGTTAAAGCAATAATATTGAGCTGACGCTCTTGTTTCTCTCAATGCGAAGTCTGGAAAACTTGCTATGATACGAGAATAAGAAGCGGATAGTTCGCGCATGGGCGCGATTCCTTTCCCCTTATTTGTATCATTGGTATTTCCAGACACCAGCATTGAAAATAAGGTAACTTTTTATCGAAGGGATTTGCGCCTTTCTTCATACTCTTTTGAAACATCGGCTTTCGGCTCAAATGTATGGAAGCCGAAATTGTTTAATTCAAAATAAGTTAAAGATGAAAACAAAACTAATCGCAATCAGAGGTAACGCCAACACGGGCAAATCAACTGTGGCGGCTTGTGTCCACAACCAACTGGTCGAAATCCAGCTGGCTGAGATTATTTCGGCCAAGACAAAAAGGGAAACCATCCCTTTGGACAAGGATAACGAGCATGAGATAAGTTGTTTCTCTTCCACATTGAAGCTCAACGACAAGAAGATACACATTATATCCGAGGGTGACATTGACGACCGACTGGAAGAGCAGATGGATTCAGCTTTGCAGGGAGAACCCGATATTCTTGTCATATGTTTGCGTTCTGCTGACAGAGAGGGGTCTTCGCTGCGCCTTGTAAAAGATAAATACACGGAATTATACAAGGATGGCATTGAAGTATGGACTTCGTTCTCAACGGATGAAAGCATTATGCTACAGTTGAAACAGGCTATTGCCATTATCATTGTAAATAAGATTGTCGAACTACTAAAATAGAATTACCATGAAAATTAGAAAGGTATCATTTATCATTTTGGTGTTGGCATTATTCTGCACCAAAGCCAATGCTCAAAGCACCATCTATTATGATTTCACCTATGTGGCGCCAAGCGGACAAACCTTGTATTGCTATGCAAACCTTGATGGACCCAATACAGTAAGCATATTTCCACCCATAGGACAATGGGATGAAAATCCGCAATGCTATTCTTACACATGGGGAAGCTATCCCAGACCGACAGGAGACATTATCATACCCAGTTGGATTAACCACAATGGAATAACCTATACTATCACACAATTGATAATTGGCGGCGATAGTATATCTTCACTTGTGATTCCACCTTCAATAACTTATCTGCACTGTGGTGGAAATATGCTGACCTCCATTGTTTATAATGCTGTGAATTGTACCTCTTTCTCCTGTAATGCTCCCAATCTATCCTCTTTAACTATCGGAGATACGGTTGCATCCTGTCCTAATTTCAGCAGCCTAACCATCACAAACCTATATTACAATGCAAAAGATTTACACCTTTCAACAACGGCATCCCCTTTCCCTTCCACAATCACACATTTGACAATCGGAACAGATGTACAACTCATAAGGGACTATGTTTTTAGCTATCAGCCATCATTGGCAGATGTCATAATTCTGAGAGATAATCCACCAACCGTATTCCCTTATACATTTGGAGGAATACCCACTAACGTACCAATGGCAGTACCTTGTGGCAGCGTCAATGCATACCACAATGCGCCATATTGGAGTGTGTTTACAAATTTGCAGGAAGATGGCACTTGTGCTAACACGATAACGGCAACAACAAACAATAGCAACTTTGGTATGGTGGTCGGCGGTGGAAACTACTATAATGGCGAGACTGCGATACTCTATGCCGTGCCAAAAGCCTACCATTACTTCGTGCATTGGCAAGACGGCAACGATGACAACCCACGCACCATTACGGTCAGCGGCGATTCGACTTTCACGGCCACATTCGCTATGGTTGACACCCTCAACACAATTCACGATACGGTGTACATCCATGACACGGTGTATATCGGCATTGACAACGTAGATGCCATCAACGCCAAAGTGTACTCCAGCAACGGTCAGGTGGTTGTCGAGGGTGCCGACGGCAACGCGGTGACGCTATACGACCTTAACGGACGCTATCTTGCCACCAAGCAGGACTACGGCACGGCGATACGTTTCGATGTTCCCGCCACGGGTACCTACATGATTAAGATTGGCAACCATGCTGCAAGGAAAGTGGTAGTAATGCGGTAGCGCAAAATCTTAAACGCATAAGGTTTTAAAATCATGCTCATGAACCTTGGATGAGATGAGCATGAAAATTGGGATGCAGGACGACCGTCGAAGGACCGTCGAAAGATCACCAAAGGGACACGGGACTAAGTGTTGAAAATGAGTGCCTTGCGCTTCCTTGTAGTGGTTATTGGGCTTTTCGTTGGTTTTCAGTGCATTGTAGCCGTTTCATAGAAGGCACAAAGAACTCACATAGAAGGCCCGTAGAACCCCTACCCTCACCACCCCGAAGAACACCGACGACGCCGTCGAGGAGATCGTCTTCCCGACTCCCATCTACACCGTCGCCGTCAAGGCAGCCAACAGCAACGACGACGAGAAGGTCGGCGCCGCGCTGAAGGACCTCGTGACCTACGACCGCAGCCTCACGCTCGAGAACAGCCGCGAGCTGCGCCAGGTCATCCTCGGCTGCCAGGGCGAGCTGCACCTCAACACCGTGAAGTGGTACTTCGAGAACCAGTACAAGCTGGCCGTCAACTTCACGGCCCCCATCATCCCCTACCGCGAGACCATCACCAAGAGCGCCGAGGCCATGTACCGCCACAAGAAACAGTCGGGTGGTAGCGGCCAGTTCGGCGAAGTGCACATGCT
>CAJOFJ010000050.1 GCA_905233625.1 uncultured Bacteroidales bacterium
TCTATACCAATTTCGCAGAAAATGACTATAATCTATAAAATTAAGTACCATTTTTCCATTGTTTTTCCAAATTAATCGTACCTTTGCTCTTGCAATGAAAAAGATTCTGAAAGTTGATAGTCCCAATGACTTTGCCCGATTTGTGGATGCTCCCGAGCTGCACCCATTGGTCAGCATTATTCATTACGATGAACTTCCGCCTTTCCGTCATAGCCTGAACAACTACGGTGTCTATGGGCTCTTTATCCAACGCCAGTTCCCTAAGGACCTCTCGTATGGCATGAAAACCTTGCAGGCGAGTGATGCCTCGATTATTGCCGTAGAGCCAGGACAGATTGGCGGCTTGGAGGATAATGGGGAGCGCATCTCGCTGAGCGGATGGGTGCTATTGTGGTCTCCCGAACTATTTCACGGCTCTGAACTGGAACACCAAATAGATCGCTACCAGTATTTCTCTTATTTCTTTACCGGCTCGCTGCGGATGGAGCCCGATGAATGGCTCAGCATCACACAACTGCTCACCCAGATGCGGCAAGAGTTAATAACTCATGATGACTCACCCTCGCTCAGAAGCATCTTGTTGGGCTATCTACACTTGATACTGGAATACTGCAACCGAATCTACCAGCGGCAACTGTCTGAAGAAAATAATGGCGGCAGTGACCTTTTGAAACGCTTCCACGACCTGCTTCAACAGTATTTCCGCGAGAATCGGCAACTATCCCAAGGTCTGCCTACCGTCGCCTATTGCGCCTCAGAGCTGGCCTATTCGCCTCGTTATTTCGGCGACATCGTCCACAAGGCGACAGGAGGAACGGCCATCGGCTACATCCACAATTATGTCATCAACCAAGCCAAGAGCCTGCTCATGAACGGTCACAACATCAGTGAGACCTCGCGCCTCCTGGGCTTCGATTTTCCCCATCATTTCACTCGACTCTTCAAGAAGATGACGGGGCTCACGCCTAGTGAATATTTGGGGAAATAGCTGGGTTGAAAGAGTATATTGGATGATTGTTTATCATGGCTGTCATGGATTTCTCGGGAAAAGTTTCACATTTTGCGGTTTTGATTCTCTATTGTTATTGTTTGATCCCTATTTCTGTAGTCAAACTACGTACCCCTCCACAACGAAACCTCCTTCGCAGTACCTAACAGGTCGCCTTTGCCAATCCTTGTGAAAAATCAGTCTAAAAGTAAACTATAGCGTTTCCTAAATCAAAACAGCCTCTTAATATTTCTTTGGGGTTATTTTAACCGTAAATTATTCCGATTCAACATATTCTCATACGATATGTCATTTATTTCACGTTAGTAAAACACGAAATATGCAATAACAAATTGTAATTAATCAAATTATAAAATAATGAAGAAGGTATTTATCATAGCAGCCCTTATGGTTTTTGCTGTCTATGTTCAATCATGTAAAAAGGATAACATAATCACCTATTCCGACACCTATTCCGACACCTATTCCGACTGGACCATGGAGACACACGGTAATGAGGCTAACAGAAACTACGATGTCGTGTTCAATCAGGAATATGTACAACGAATTGACATACAGATTTCTGCTGAAAACTGGGCTGTCATGCAAAACGAATTACTTGAAAAATATGGTGGCAATCCTGGTGGCGGTCCTGGCGGCAATCCTGGTGGCGGTCCCGGCGGCAATCCTGGCGGAGGTCCTGGTGGCGGTCCTGGCGGAGGTCCTGGTGGCGGTCCTGGCGGAGGCGGTCTTGACGACGAGGACGAAGAATGGAACCCCGTTTTCGTGTCATCTGAAGTGTTTTTCAACGGAAAAGAGTGGTACAATGTCGGTGTCCGCTACAAAGGAAATTCCAGTCTGCGAAGTGCTTATCAATCTGGCAATGGCAAGCTGTCGTTCAAACTCGACTTCGATGAGTTTGAGGATTTAATGCCTGATGCATACCAGAATCAGCGGTTTTATGGCTTCAAACAACTTAACCTTAACAACAACTATAACGATGGGTCGTTTCTCCACGAAAAAATGGCCGCCGACCTTTTCAGGTCTTTCGGCGTGCCTGCCGCTTGTACGTCATACTATGAGGTTTACATAGACAATGGAGATGGCAACGGCCCACAGTACTTCGGTCTCTACACCATGGTGGAAGAAGTCGATAACACATTGATAAAGAACAAGACATTCTTCTCGTCAAGCAACGGGAACCTGTACAAACCAGAGAGTGACATAGCCACGTTTAAACTCGGAAGCTACTCTGCAGCCGATATGTACACATATAAGAAAACCAATGAGGATGTTGTCGATTGCAGCGATGCAGAGGCTTTGTATAATGCCATTAACAACACCGAGCTGATGAACTCCGACAGGGAGGCTTGGCGCACACAATTGGAATCCGTATTCAATGTCGACATCTTCCTGAAATGGCTCGCCGCCAACACTGTGATGCAAAATTGGGACACCTACGGCAATATGACTCACAACTACTATCTTTATGACGGTGAGGGCAACGGAGTCTTGACTTGGATTCCGTGGGACAGCAACGAAGCATTCAACGACGGTGTCGGTAACCACACGGCATTGTCACTTGACCTGACGGAGGTTACAAACAGATGGCCGTTCATTTATTATTTGATGAACGACAGCGAATACAAGAGCACGTATAAACAATATCTACGTAAATTTTGCGACGAATGCTTCGTGCCATCTACAATGCAAGCGAAATACGACAGTTGGGCGTCCATTATCAGGCCATACGCCACAGCGGAACGGCAAGGCTACACTTATCTTATG
>CAJOFJ010000051.1 GCA_905233625.1 uncultured Bacteroidales bacterium
CCGCAAATCCGTCAAAAACGGCTTTTTCATCCCTCATTCGTAAGTTGCTGATTCTCAAACTGACTTCATCATTCTTCTTTTTTATGAAAATCCGCACAACTTTACACATTATTTTATTTACTCGCAATTTTTTCTCTAAAAAACTACAGCTTTACACTCGATATGTCGACGAGGCCGTTGACAATGGCGTAGATGGTAAGGCCAGCAGGAGAGTGAATCTGCAGTTTGCGGGCGATGTTGCGACGATGTGTGATGACTGTATTGACTGAAATGCAGAGGTGGTCGGCAATCTCCTTGTTCGACATACCTTGTACCAATGAAATAATCACATCTTTTTCACGATCACTCAGCGCCTCATCGCTATTCATGCCGTTTTTGAATACCATATCCGAGATATTCCGCGTCACATCGTTTTGTTTGGCCAGTTGCTCCAAACGACGGATGGCTGGCACAAAGATATGATCCTCAACCATTGCATGCTGGCGCAGCCACACCTCGTTCTCATAGATATCGTGCAGGGTGGCAGTTAGTTGGTTGTTGTGCAATCCGTCTTGCGGCAGATACTTGATAATGAGGAGTTTCAACTCGCGCAGTTTCTTATCGGTTGCCCCATGATGCTTCGAGAAGGTATCTACATTATAGTCGTTGGTAGACTGTCCGTCAATGAGCGATTGCACATAAGGAAAAAGCGTTTTCTGTTCATACTTCATGTGTCGGCGAATCTCATGGGCATATTCATCATAGAAGCGAAGAATGAGTTTTGCCAGAGAGTCGTGTTCATTAAGCGATTCCTGCAGCTCCCGACGGATATAGGGCAACTGAAAATCCAGGAAATAGGCATGGCTGGCCTCCAGATAGTGAAGTAGCGTGGGGACAGAGATTCTTTCATCTTCTTCGAATTCTCCATAATCATTGGCCGTATAATTCACCACAGCGAGGAAGGTATAGGTGTCCACATCATTGTCTTCACATGTCTCTTTGACGGTCTTGTCACCAAAGCCGAGATTGATGCCGAAACTACCCAGCATCTGCAACAAGTCGTAATTATCGCGAATCAGCGAAATCATCTTGTCGTCGGCCTCATACATCTTCTGATTCTTCATAACTATTCACTACCAACAAATGATTACCGGGTGCAAAGGTAATCATATTTTCCGATATGCACAATAATCACAATTAGGTATTTTTATAGTGAATAGTGAACAGTGAATAGTGAAAAGTAAGGAATTCATAATTTTTAGGTATTGGCGGAGCGAACAAATGACAGTACCTTTGCAGCCGATTTCAGAAAAAGGTTAGTATGAAAAGGTTATTTAGTGTGATGGTTGTAGCAACTATGTTGCCCCTTTGTTTACAAGCCCAAGAAACAAATATAAAAGTGGATGCAACCACAGGGGCCACACAGCAAGCAACAAAAACAGAGAAACAGACAGATGTCTTATCACGCCTGCATATCGGTGGTTATGGCGAAGCCGTGATGACCCGCAATTTCTACAGTCAGAGTTTCAATCGTTATAAGAAGCCTGAGAATTACGCGGATGACAAGAGTCACGGACGCTTCGACCTACCTCATGTGGTTCTGAATTTGGGTTACGATTTCGGCAAAGGCTGGACTTTGGGTTCGGAGATTGAGTTTGAACATGGTGGCAATGGTACTGCTGTAGAGATAGAAGCTGAGGAAGCTGGCGAATACGAGGCCGAGGTGGAAAAAGGCGGTGAAGTGAACATTGAGCAGTTCTGGATTAACAAGGCGTTCATGGATGGCAAAATGAACATCAAAGCCGGTGAGATCATTGTCCCCGTGGGTTACAGCAACGCCCACCACGAGCCGAATCAGTTCTTTACCGTCTATCGTCCTGAGGGTGAGGCTACCATCATGCCTAATACCTGGCATCAGTTAGGCGTTTCGCTGTGGGGACAACTGAAGGACTGGCGCTATGAGGCTCAGTTCCTTTCAGGTCTGAACTCTGAAAGTTTTACAGCAGAGAATTTTGTACACTACGGCGCCACGAGCCCCTATGAATTCAAGGTCGCCAATAACTATGCTGGTGCTGTTCGTATCGACAACTATTCTGTGAAAGGTCTGCGCATCGGTCTGAGCGGCTATTACGGCTATACTTTCCGTAACACACTGCGTACGCCAGGCACGAAATACGACGATGTGACAGGTGCGTTAGGCATTGTGGCCCTCGACTTCTCGCTGAACCGTTGGAATTGGATAGTACGAGGTAACATCGATTATGCTTATTTCAGCGATGCCGATGAGATTTCTGCCTACAACCAGGCTAACTGGACACACCATAAATATCAGGATGGCAATCCGCACCACTACTCAAATATAGGTAGCAATGCGGTGGCGTATGCCATCGAGGCTGGCTATAATGTCTTCTCGCAGATACCCAAGCTGAAAGATGAGAAATGCTTTGTCTTCGGACGTTTTGAGCATTATAACACAATGGCATCAGGCACCTACGAGTCGATGTATAAATATACCAAGAAATATCGTTGTGCCTTCGGTGTGAATTACTCGCCCCTGAAGCAGATTACCATCAAAGGAGAGTACTCTTATCGTTTCTTTGAGAAGCCGAACAATAACGGTCTGGCTTCTGATAGTCCCTTGTATAAGCAGCCCTATAACAATGAGCCGAGTGT
>CAJOFJ010000052.1 GCA_905233625.1 uncultured Bacteroidales bacterium
TCATTGCCATTACGTTGAGCATTCTTGCCGTGTTCCCCATAATGTCGATGGCATTTTTCGCGTTCATCTCAACGAATGTAATCAGGTCATCTTTCGTTAGGAATTGTTGATAAATAAATACTTAAACTATTGAAACTTTTTTTGGTTGCATATAAAATACCCTTTAGAACAAATTTACGTCTTTAGAGGTGTATTATATGGTGTTTCATCTAAATATCAACGAGCTTGACAATCTTGTTTTGTTGATAAATAAATCATCAAACGAAAAAGAACGCAGAGTGCTCCTGAATGGAGCGGCTAAGGTCTATGGATACGGTGGACTTGGCAGAATAAAAAGTCTAACGAATATTGCCTATTCCACACTAAAAAACGGTTCTGATGCCAATGACTCAAAAAACAATCTTGAGGATGGACGCATCAGAAAATCTGGCGGCGGACGCAAAAAGACAACAGACAGCAACCCTGATATAAAACAGCACATAGCCGAAATCATTGACGGTTACGAGCTGGGGAATCCCGAAAATGACAGGGATCATCGTGTTGGAAGAGCCATGAGCCTGCGCAAAATTGCAGACACACTTGAATCGGAATACGGAATAAAAATCAATTATGTTACCGTCCAAAATATTCTTGATGAAATGCATATTTCCAAACAAGTCAACCGCAAGGAAGAGCAGGCGGGCAAACCAAGCCCGAATAGGAATGCACAGTTCGAGTTCATTGTCAAAACCCAACGGGAATATCTGGCCGCCGGCGACCCCGTGATTTCCGTGGACACAAAGAAAAAAGAAAATATAGGCAACTTCAAGAACAACGGCCAGGAGTACCGCCCGGCAAAACATGCCAGAAGGACACTTGACCATGATTTCCCCCTGCCGGAACTTGGAAAAGTCAGCCCCTACGGAGTATATGTGCTGAACGACAATACCGGATTTGTAAACCTTGGCATTGACCATGATACATCCGCATTTGCACTGGAAAGCATACGTCGGTGGTGGGATGCTCTGGGGAAGCAGACTTTTCCGGATGCTGAACGAATTTACATCACCTGCGACGGTGGTGGAAGCAACGGTTCCAGAGTGCGCGCGTGGAAGTGCGAATTGCAGGAATTCGCAAATTATTCAGGTCTGGAAATAATGGTATCACATTATCCCCCAGGAACATCAAAGTGGAACAAGATTGAACACCGCATGTTTTGCTACATTACAAAAAACTGGCAAGGGAAGCCCCTTATCGACATACAAACGGTTATTTATTTAATCGGGAGCACTACTACACAAACCGGTTTGAAAATCAAATGTATGCTTGATACAAAAAAGTATCCTACGGGCAGAAAAGTGTCTGATAGTGAATTAGAACGCGTAAACATTTTCCCTTGCGAAACATTTGGCAAATGGAATTATATTATCAAGCCAAATTAAGGAGTTATTTTTCAACAATTCCTATCTTCATCAGTCATTTTCTTCCGCCATCTGCTTTCATCTGAACCCACCACTAAAAGGTATAGAAATATAGAAAAAACAATGAAGAGGAAGTAACTGTTTAGATGTTACTTTGGTGAGAGGATATAAACGGGTGCCGGATCCACCGGCGAGAACTATTCCCTTCATAAATCAGCCACCTCCCATCATACCCATTTCTTAGCCCAGCTGAAGTCCTGGGTCTTGAAGGATTCATGCTTCTCGTCTTTTTTGGATGTACGGTATTCACAATCCAGTTTTGGCCATTCAACAGCTATTGACGGGTCATTCCATGGAATACCGCCTTCCGAGGTTGGGTCATACACATCCGTGCATTTATAGACAAACTCGGCGGTATCAGACAGCACAAGGAATCCGTGAGCAAAGCCCTCCGGAATATAGAACATGTTTTTCTTTTCTGCACTCAGCGTTACGCCAACCCACTGACCGTATGTCGCAGAGCCTGGTCTAACATCAACAGCCACATCAAAGACTTCACCGTGGGTGACTCTCACAAGTTTCCCTTGTGTATGATTCTTCTGGAAGTGTAAGCCTCTAAGCACGCCCTTGGTGCTGCTACTCTCATTATCCTGCACAAATTCTTTATCAATACCTGCTGCGGCATAATCTTCTTTTTTATATGTCTCCATGAAATAGCCGCGATTATCGCCGAACACTTTAGGCTGGATGATCACAACTCCCGGAATCTTTGTAGTTTTGAATTCAAATGCCATTACAGATCTGCCTCCTTGAGATATCTTGCTACCGCATCCTGCCAAGAAGGCAACGGTGTAAAGCCAGCGGTTACTAGTTTTGATTTATCGAGTCTGGAATTGAATGGTCTTGCGGCTTTTGATAAACCATACTCGGCGGTTGATACCGGAATTACTGTGGTTGAAAGCCCGTACTGCTTATAGAACTCAACGCAGAAGTCATACCAGCTAATATACCCACCCTCATTGGTAGCGTGGTAATACCCGTATTTCTCCGTCTCGATCATGTCCACGAGTAGTCTTGCGAGATCCAGCATATATGTAGGAGTGCCAATCTGATCATTGACCACACGAACAGTATCATGAGTCTTGCCCACATTGA
>CAJOFJ010000053.1 GCA_905233625.1 uncultured Bacteroidales bacterium
CTCCGACTGGTCTTTTATCTGTCCTTTCACTTCATTCTTATAGGTTAGGTCTTCATTAAGAACTAATGTTCTGAACAACGACAATATCATCTTTGAGTTAGGTTCAAGACCGTCATACTCACCAGTCCATGATTTCTGCATATACTCTAACGTGGGCACAAACGAAGGGTCTGGCTCAAAAGGGCGTGGCTGGGCCTTCATCATTGTAAACGACAATGTGCTTAACAGCAATAAAACGAATTTCTTCATAATCTCATTCTGGTTTTTATTAGTTCAACATAATCAAGTTTTTCCCAGGTGAATAGCTCTACTTCCATGTCTTTATCTCCTTCATACTGATTATGGAAGTGTTTCGTCACTGTCTGCGGCTTTTTTCCCATGTGTCCGTATGAAGCTGTTTCTTCATAGATGGGCTGTCGGAGTTTCAGCCTTTCCTCAATGGCTTTAGGCCTGCAATCAAACAGTTCTGCAACCACCTCAGCCAGCTTTTCATCCGAGTACTTCGTGTGGTTCGACCCGTATGTGTTGACATAGACATTGATAGGCTCTGCCACTCCTATGGCATAGCTCAACTGCACCAGCATCTCATCGCACACACCAGCCGCTACCATGTTTTTGGCTATATGCCTTGCGGCGTATGCAGCACTTCTGTCCACCTTCGAAGGGTCTTTACCACTGAATGCTCCTCCACCATGGGCACCTTTGCCGCCGTATGTATCAACGATGATTTTACGTCCTGTCAATCCTGTGTCTCCATGAGGACCGCCAATAACGAACTTGCCGGTGGGGTTGACGTGATAGTTGATGTCGCTGGCGAACAGCCCCCCTGACCTTCTCGTCCTTGATGCTGGCAATCACCCGTGGCATTAGGATGTTAATAATGTCATCCTTGATACGCTGTTGCATACGCTCATCGGTGTCAAATTCGTCATGCTGGGTTGACACTACAATGGTATCAATACGCACAGGCCTATTTCCATCGCCATACTCAATGGTCACCTGACTCTTAGCATCGGGCCGCAAATAGGTCATCACCACGCCCTCGCGCCTGATATTGGCCAGTGTCCGCAGTATCCGATGGCTCAGGTCGAGCGACAGAGGCATATAGTTTTCCGTCTCGTTGGTGGCATAGCCGAACATCATTCCCTGATCACCAGCTCCTTGTTCCATAGGATTTTCACGTTCAACACCACGGTTAATATCTGCACTTTGTTCGTGTAAAGCACTTAGTATTCCGCAACTGTTGGCATCGAAGCAATACTCTGCCTTCGTATAGCCAATACGGGCAATCGTCCTCCTTGCCACATCCTGCAAGTCCACGTATGCCTTTGATTTCACTTCACCAGCCACCACCACTTGACCTGTGGTAACGAGCGTCTCACAAGCTACCTTCGACTGCGGGTCGTAGGCCAGTAGTTGGTCAAGTATGGCATCACTGATTTGGTCGGCCACTTTATCTGGGTGACCTTCCGATACTGATTCTGATGTAAATAGGTATTTCATTCTTTTCCTGTTATTTGTTTAACAAAATCTTCTGCTATGCTGAAAGTCTTTTTCGATACCGTGTTCCAAAACCCTGCATATTGAGAGGCATGTTCGTCTGCCATTGGCAAGTCGCTGATAATACGAAGCGAGATAAATGGCACATTGTAAGTATAGCATACTTGCGCAATTGCAGCAGACTCCATATCGACAGCTTTTGCCTCAGGGAAATGACTCAAAATATTCCCCATCTTTACCTTGGAATCAACAAACCAGTCACCGCTTACAATAAGGCCGGGCACTACTCTTCCACTTATCTTACAAGCCTTAGCAACAAGCCAAACTGGACTCTCATAAAGTTTTGGCATACCCTGCACCTGCCCATAACTTACGTCTTCTCCGCAATAGACATCATGATAGGACGTCTTCGTGCTGACAACCACATCGCCCAGTGATAATTCATTACCATTGCCACCAGCACACCCCAAAGTCAACACCACATCAGGCCGTTGCTTACGAATCATCTCTACGCACGCCATAGCGGCATTCACCTTGCCTATGCCACACTGCATGATTACTACTTGGTTGTCTTTGGCAATGTCTGTCAGAAGATTGTACTCTTTTTCCATGGCGACCAAAATACCGATTTTCTTTATACTAGTATCTTGACCAAAAACAGTTGTAGAATTTAATATGCTCATAACCATCAATAGTATTGATAATATGTTTCCCCTCATTTTTTCCCTTCAGTTTTATTATTTGCAAGCCTTTTCAAATGACACAGCAATAGATTCCCCTCGCCGTCGCGCAGGTGCATACCATTTCCACGGCAGTAGCGCCAATACTTGCACTC
>CAJOFJ010000054.1 GCA_905233625.1 uncultured Bacteroidales bacterium
TTTACAAACCTTGAAAAGATAACGCTCTGAAACGCAAAGTTTTTCGGCATAAAATGAGATACCGCGTTGCCCCAAGAGGATGTTTTCGCTGACCAACTCGAAGAAATGGTTCAAGAGTTGACGGGAACGTTTGCTGTTGTCTTTTTGCGTGGTATTTTCGGGTCTGTCGGAAGCGTTATAGAGCGTCAGCAAAAGATGCACCAGCAAGGCTGTAATCATTTTGTTGCGGGCAACGAGGTTAGGCTGCTCAACGGCGGCACGGGCAAGGTCATTTTACCGACCTCGCTTCATAACGCCATTGTCATTCCACAAGAGGCCACCTACGACATTCAGGATAAAGTGGTCGAGGGCAAGGCGGTTGCCAGCATGATTCAGGTGGAATCCGCCACTGACGGAAAATCATACGTGGTGACTGATGGGCTGAAAGCCGGTGAGGTCATCATCGCCAAGGGCGCGGGGTTTGTCAGAGAAGGAACAGAATTCAATTCCGTAAACTAAACCATGAACGAGCAAGCCTACAGATCGTCACCCATTTTGAAGCTGTTTTTCAAGTGTACCCTGCCTGCGATGGTCGGCATGGGCTGTGGAATACATCGCGAGCCTCACGGGCATGGTGATTTACAGCATGTCGGATGCCTTGCAGCCCGCCATCAGCTATTGCTTCGGTGCGGGACTCCTGCCAAGGATGCGCAAGATGCAGCGTGTCGTCATGTCGGCAGCCGCCATCCTTCGACGGTGTCTGGGTGCTCAATTTCGTTTCCAGCGTTTTCAGTGCAGTTGTGGCGGTGGTGATTGCAAAAAAGGCATTGAAACCAATCGAAGCCTATCGGCAAAAACTAATAACAGCGAAGCAAAATAAACTAATAAAAACAAGCGCGATTAGAAAGACTTTGCAATAAAATGCATAGTGTTTTTTATTTCTTCTTTGGTAATTATTTTGTTGAAATAGAAAAAGATTTGTATCTTTGCAGCGTCAAAAACTAATGTTAGCAAAACAAAATATACTAATGTTAGTAAAGCAAAATAAACTAATAACGGCGGTGCAAAATATACTAATATGGCAACAATACAAGAAAAATTGGCGGAGTCATTGGCGGTGTTGAAGGCATATCAGGATGCCCATGGGGATAATCTGGTGATTCAGGGAGCGGATACGCTGGGACGGACACATACAGAACGGTTGGTGAACAGCGGATACCTTCAGATGGTCATGAAGGGATGGTATATCCCGTCATCGCCAGGGAGCGAGGGCGATTCAACGGTGTGGTATGTGTCGTACTGGCACTTCATTACTGCATATTTAGACAAGAGATTCAACGGGACTTGGTGCCTGTCGCCAGAGTTGTCTCTCTATTTCCACAGCGGAAAGACGGTGATTCCCAGGCAATTGATAGTGCGCTGCGAGAAAGGGACGAACAACATCCTGCAACTGCCTTTCGGGACTTCGCTTGTCGACATCAAGGCGGCCCTGCCACCAGAGGTGATGCAGGAACCGCGCTATGGAGTGCGGTTGTATCCGATGGCGTATGCCTTGCTGATGGTGGGGCTAGACTATTATCGGCGTGATGCATTGGAGGCAAGAACGTGCCTTGCAAGCCTGCGTGACGTTTCGCCCATCGTGTTGGCGGCCATCGATGGCGGCCATACCACTCGGGCGGGTCGCGTGGCAGGTGCGCTGCGATCCATCGGACGGGAGGAGATGGCGGATGAGTTGTTGCGCATGATGCGCCAAGTGGGTCATGCGGTGACGGAGGAGAATCCGTTTAAGGAGAACGTGCAGATGAAGACCTTCGCCGCGTCGCCCTACGCATCCCGTATCCGCCTGATGTGGATGCAGATGCGGAAGGTGGTAATAGACACATTGAAAGTTCAACCGGTGCAGCAGGATGCAGCATCGGTGCTGGCGATGATGGATGCGACGTATGTAAAGGACAGCTATAACTCTTTGTCGATTGAGGGCTATAAGATTACGGAAGGTCTGTTGGAGCGTGTGCGGAGTGGCAACTGGGATCCTGAAAAAAACGAGGAGGACAAGGAACGCAGGAATGCGTTGGCTGCCCGTGGGTATTATCAAGCCTACGAATTGCTGAAGCAAGGCGTGAGGGACTGTTTTTCGGGCAAGGCACCTGCACAGTTGTATGTGAAAGGGCATCAGGACTGGCACTTTCAGTTGTTTGAGCCGTGCGTAAGGGCGGGTATAGTGAAGGCATCGGATTTGATAGGCTACCGCAGGCATCAGGTATATATCCGCAACTCAATGCACACGCCGTTGAATCCTGACGCCGTGTTGGATGCGATGGGTGCCTTGTCAGATTTGATGATGCAAGAGGAGAATGCGCTGGTACGTGCGATTTTAGGGCATTTCTTCTTTGTCTATATCCACCCCTACATGGACGGCAACGGACGCACGGCCCGTTTCGTGATGAACAGCCAATTGGTTACAGCCGGTTACCCCTGGGTAGTGATTCCCGTGGAGCGCCGGCAGGAATACATGGCTGACCTGGAGCAGGCAAGCGTGGAGGGAAATATTGAAGGATTTGTGAGATTTATTGGGAGGGTGATGGAATAATACAATTGTCATTGATCATCCAAATTCAGGTGGGGAACAATTTGTACCCCTACTGGAATGAAGGCGGCTGATGGAAATTTAGGAATAAAACATTTTGCCAAATAGGGAAAGATTTGTATTTTTGCGGTGATAAATAATTGTTCTTGAAATTTGCATTATGAAGAATGTTGTAGAAATACCAAAGACACAAGTGAT
>CAJOFJ010000055.1 GCA_905233625.1 uncultured Bacteroidales bacterium
GCTACTGTAGTATTGCGACAGCGTGGAGATGCCAGCCATGCCGTCGTTGTGCAAGTAAGCAACAATGTAGTCGCGATAACTCTTCACCGAACTGAAAAACAAATCCCCCTTCTTCCTGTATTTCTCGTTGACGTAACGCATAATCCAGACGTAGTCATACATGTGGACGAAGACACCCTCACGCTTCAGGCAGTCCAGCGTCAACTTCATCCGCCTGTCCACGGCAGGCAACTGCAGAGAGTCGCTGCTCTCTACAATCACGGTATAGCCCTTGAGCCGGAAGAACTGCGCCATGGATGTCTCTGCCTCGTTTTCGGGCAAGAAAATGTGAATCATGCTGCGTCGTGGGGGTGCAATGAATGGAATGTGGTAAGTTCACAGGAAAAACAAAACGATCGACCACAGCTGATATTCCCCCACCGTTGGTGCCAAGACTCGACAGCACGACCTCGCTGGCCCGCCGCCTCAAGGCCGCCGCGTCAGTGATGTCACGTAGAGTGATGTTCCGTCTTAGTATCAACATAAACCTTCCTTTCCTTTTTGTCTTAGTGAATTAGGGTAAGACGTACGGCAAATTCCCGACACTTGCAAGAATATCCGGAAAAATCCATTCCCACCCCGCAAAAAATTGATTTAGATTAACCCGGTAAAGGTTATTCAAAAAGAAAATGGCCGGAATACTTGGATTCTCTACTTTATTGAGCTTCTATTTCCAAAAGTTTTTTATCTTTTGCCAAGCGAGAAAGTGTTTCCGTTTGAAAAAGTTCAAATAAATTTGGCATTTTGCTCACTTATTCGTACCTTTGCCCTCGGAATATTAATTGTCAGATGATGGAAACAATGATTAAACAGCCGTTAAATAAAGCACAGATAGAGCTGCTGAATACCGTTGCTCATTTGGAGTCAGAAGAGGATTTGCGCGAGTTGAAGCACACTCTCGCTCTGTTCTTTGCCAAACTGGCTGACAAAGAAATGGATCGTCTTTGGGACGAAGGAATCATCAACGATGAAGTGATTGAAGGATGGAAGCACGAGCACATGCGTACTCCTTATCGCCCACAAATGTAATGTGATGATGACTGTCTTCTTCGTATGATTCCCATGCGGAGCAAATATAGAAATGTGTGGGAATCATTCTTGTGTGAGGAGTATGTCATCTGTATCAGCAACGATATCCTTACCGAATATCTAGAAATCTTAACCCAGAAAGTTAACCATACTTTTGCAGTGAGGATTATAAACGTTTTGCTAAAGAGCAACAATGTTAAGTTCTACGACCCACATTATCATTTTGCACTAATAACTCAAGACCCCGACGACAACAAGTTTGTCGATTGTGCTATTGTTGCCAGTGCCGACTTCCTTGTATCAGAAGACAAACACTTTAATGTATTGAAGGGCATTACTTTCCCAAAGGTCAATGTCATTACGCTTGACCAGTTCCAGGAAAATTTGGTTAGAGGTAGATAATTTAACCGCAAAAGTTTTGTGTACACACCAGGTAGCTGTCATATCGACCATTGATATGTTAAAGCTAATATCTCGGCAGAACCCCAAATTCCAGCAAAAATCAATAGGCATAGTCCCAGATAGGCGAGAAGCACGTAAAGGATGGTTCGCCACCACTTGAATCCCGACAGCTGCTTCAGCGGGATGACGGGCAGGAAAATCCATGCGTAAAAAAAACTGTCATCGATGAAAGGTATTTGATAATATAAAATGGCGTAAATCTCAAGCATGGACATGATATACACCATAGCCACGAGCAGTTCCGAAAAGCGCATGTCGGGGATGTTTGGCGTCTTCCGGAAGAAAACATACAGGGGGATTGTCAGCAGAAACATGATCACCAGGAAGACGATGGCTGTTTTTTCGTACAAAGACTCATTGAGGAGGTACAAGACCTTACTCCATGCTAAGTCCAATCGCTCATCTTCGGTCAGATTTTTCTTTCCTTCGTACTTCTCAATGCTTTCCTTATATTCCTTGCTGGCCCTCTGGTAGCCTTGGTCGTACTCGGTTTGTTTTTCCTGAGTGATACCGAAGTTTACAAACATGAAAAAAGCCGTCATCAGGAATACCAGCTTGAACGGTGGAAAATAGGCCGACTGCATGCCCGAGATGTAGTCGCGAATCAAGTAGCCGGGCCTCAGTATCAGGTCGCGCAGGGTGCGGAACATACCTCGGTTGCCCACGCCCCAGACATCGAGGAACAGCAGCGTGGCCTTCCTGAACGAGTAGCGCCCAATCTGAGCCGACTGACCGCACTGTGGACAGTAGTTGCCCTGATACACCTCGCCACAGGTGGCGCAGCAATGCTGCTCCGCCGACTTCTTGATG
Organism: uncultured Bacteroidales bacterium; assembly: GCA_905233625.1. Classification (GTDB taxonomy): domain Bacteria; phylum Bacteroidota; class Bacteroidia; order Bacteroidales; family WCHB1-69; genus RUG11690. Next base: position 2,341 of record CAJOFJ010000055.1, read on the forward strand.
ATGAGGGCGGGCCGTTGCTGCCACTCACAAAACGCCTTCCACTTTCCTGCAATATTACTCATAATCCCAATAGTCATCATTTCGCCTGCAAAGATACGAAAATCCCCCACAATTTCAAAAAGAAAATGGCCTGAATATTTGCATATCTCAGAAATTTTTCGTACCTTTGTAAGGTAGTTGAGAGGTAGTCTAATACCATGAAACACACACAATTAACCCTATTTATTAACACTATGGAAAATACACGATTCAAAATCTCTCAGTACGCCTGTGCGGTGCTGCTCATCGTGAGCAGCATCGCCATGGTGGCCTATCAGGTCATCGACATCA
>CAJOFJ010000056.1 GCA_905233625.1 uncultured Bacteroidales bacterium
CTGATCCATCGGAAGCACTCCCTTAAAAGATAATAGAGTCCTATTGCCAAGACAAGCATCAACAAATCGCCAAACAAGACCTTATGGTTGGCGACCAGCACATCGTACGCGCCCTCCAGCAATTTATTTTGTGTCAGCGAATGTAGCACCTTTGCGACAGGAGGGGTCAACACCCGTGCCAAGAGACATGCTCCCGAACAGTAAATGATTTCAGGCAGGTATTTGATAAGAGGACGCACCTGTTTGCTTTTCACAAATCGTTTGTATTGGTTCCTCACATTCTGCGCAATCAATCCCAACACATCCCGCTCATGCAGCACCTCCTGACCGAGATTGATGTAGATCGGAATCCGCCAATAGCGTTTATCCACATAATCCTCATTTCGGAACAACGTCTTTTTCAGTTCCTCCGGATCCTGATTATACTTGACTTTCCAATACCAGTTCCGTAACTTCTTTTTGATTGATGGCCATAGCTTGAACAGCATCAGTGCCACCACACACAGCCCTGAAAGAATGGAGAATAATGTAATAATTTGGGGCGATCGGATCTCTTTCGGCAGACTAAAGCGTAAAAAGCAGGCCACAAACAGAAAAATGACAGCAGCCTCAAACACAAACTCAGGCCACGGTTTCTGCTTTCTGGCGATATTATCCAGCACCCTGCTGACCAGCAGAGACTTTCCCATCCCACGATATCCTGTTATCAGGTAAGAACCTGAGCGGGATGTACTCGTCAGCCACATAAAGAGCCGTCTAAGCTGCACCTCACGACCCACAAACTTGTCCTTGCCCTCAAACGAATTGTCGTGTTTGAATGCAAATTCAGGGACAAAAATCTTCAGATACCTCTTGGTGGAGGCATACTTGAAGAAGCGGTTGTTCCGTATAGGGTTGTCGGTTGCTGCGTTTTTCATAAACAATGTTTCTCTTTAGCAAACACTTGCTTTTCTAATCATTACTCAACAGATTTAACGATCATTCCATTTCATAAGGGTATAGGTTGTATAATCGGCGCAAAGATACGGTTTTTATCGCATCTTTTTGTTTTTTGTGATTTTTTGCAATAAAACGGGATTTGTCGTTTAATTCTTATTATTCTTTAATTCCGTAAATTACTTTCAATTTTAACTGTTGATAAATCAGCAAGTCATTGTTAATAAATAAATTAGCAATGACTTGCTTTTCTCGTATTTTTTCCAACAAACATAGATGAGAAATATGGCAGCAAAAATACAAATTAAAAACGATAGTATCAACAGTTTCGGTGGAATTTTTTTCATCATCAACCAATTTCGTTCATCCGGCCTCGCCAAATTGATAGACAAAGTGCTGGGTTCCAAGGGGATAAACACAAAGTTCTCCTATTCCAACGTGGTAGAGAATCTCACATCCGTCTTCGTGAGCGGCGGTGAGGTGCTGGAGGACGTGAACTTCTTCCGGCAGAAGGCTTTCAAGGCGAACCCCGACTACCGCTTCTGCAGCGCGGACACCATAGGGCGCGACCTTCGCGGCCTTGCAGTGGAGAACACCGAGTTCCAGGCGGTGGAAAGCGGGAAGACCTACCAGTTCAACATCAACGACAGGCTGAACGGTCTGCTGCTCAAGTCACTGCTACAACTCGGCGTGGTCAACAAAGAGCAGCCTGTGACGTTCGACTACGACAACCAGTTCATCGAGACTGAGAAGTACGACGCGACCTACTCCTACAAGAAAGCCAACGGCTACTTCCCCGGCATCGCGCAGATCAACCTGCACCCATTCTACATCGAGAACCGCGACGGCAACGCCAATGTGAAATTCGAGCAGGCCGAGACCCTGGAGCGGGCATTCGCGCAGTTGAAAGCCAACGGCATCAAGGTGGACAAGGCGCGCATGGACTGCGGATCGTACAGCCAGGAGGTGGTGGAAGTGGCTTCATGCAACTGCAACACGTTTTATATCAGAGCCATGAGCTGTCAGACATTGGAGAAGCGCATAGCGGAAATCGAGGAGGATGAATGGCAGAACACGGAAATCAACAACCAAGAGTGCGGGCTGGCGAGCCTCCCGTTCACGGCCTTCTTCGC